>DASWIG010000783.1:0-8778 GCA_036397835.1 Thermoanaerobaculia bacterium | reverse complement strand
GCGTAGTCGACGTCGGCGGCGAGCTTGGCCGCGGTCTCGGAGCTCTCGACGCAGGACGAGAGGCGCGAGCGGTCCATGAACGGCGCGGCGATCTCGTAGACGATCTCCCGCGTCAGGTCGCGCTGGCGCTCGAACACCGCGCCGGCGAACTCGAAAGCGTGCTCGGTGTCCTCCATGCAGATCTGCGCCCGCGCCGCCAGACAGCGCACGCTCTCCGGTCCCCGCGCCGGCAGCTTGTCGTTGCAGTTGCCGTCGAGGGGGAACTGCCGCGAGTCGACGCTGAAGGCGTCGGCCGGCAGCAGCGTGCGCAGGTAGTTGATCGTGCCGTGCAAGGTGGCGCAGTGGCTGCACAGCGCGTCGGTGAACTCGGTGATGCGCACCGGCGCGTCAGCGGATCCCTGGAGGGCGCGCGGCGGCTCCTCGTGGCGCTCACCCTCGCGGAAGACGGCGAGCGTGTCGCTCAACGACTGCTTGAGCTGAGGCTCGAGGCTGGCGAGGAACTCCGGGAGCTGCTGCTCGAGCCGTGGGTCCCGCTCGCCGTCCGCCGCCCGCTGCGCCGTCGGCGGCGACTCGGACGCCGGAGGCGTTTCGCCGCGCTCGGCCGCCCGCGCGGCGGCGCCGGCCATGGCGCGCTGATCTTCGCGGGCCAGGCTCTTGGGCGTCTCCAGACCGGGATAGAGGAGCAGGACCCAGACGCCGGCGGACGCCACGGCGGCCGTCGCCAGGCCCTGCGGGCTCAGCGGGCGGCGCGGCGCCAGCACGAAGAAGGCGACGCCGCCGTAGGCCAGCGCCAGCACGTAGGTGAGGGCGCAGCTCGTGCAGAAGAGCCCTTCGGCGGCGCTCGCCGCGAGCAGGGCCACCAGACCCGCGAGGCCGCCGATCGCCGTCCAGCGCACGGCGCCCAGGAGTCGCGCGGCGCCGCGGCCGTCGGCGAGGGCGGCGAGGGCGAGGATCGGCACCGCGAACGCGGCGCCGCCCCACACCAGCCCCCAGGCCGCCACCGGCAGGCCGGTGAGGCGGTGGACGGCGGCGGCGAAGGCGGCGTCCCAGAGCGCGGCGCAGTCGCCGCCGCCGAAGCCGCAGAAGGGCGTGCCGCCGGCGCGCGAGCGCACCAGCTCCGTCCACAGGAAGAGGGCCCACAGGGCCGACACCGCGCCCAGCGCCGCCAGGACCGCCAGGGCCGTCCCGGACTTCGCCGTCGCTTGCTTGTTGCCTTTCGCCATCTCGACCTCCGGAACCCTCACCCCAACCCCTCTCCCAGGGGGAGAGGGGCTCGAGTCCGGTATCCTACCTCCCCTCTCCCCCTGGGAGAGGGGCCGGGGGTGAGGGTTCCCGCACGTCGTAGGCGAAGAGGTTGTCCTGTTCGCGCAGGTAGAGGATGCCGCCGGAGACCACCGGGTGCGACCAACTGAACTGGTCGACGTCGGGGATCTTGAAGGAGCCCTTCTCGCGGTATTCCTCGCTCGTCGCCTCGACGAGCACCACGTGGCCGTCCTGGTAGCGGAAGTAGAGGTGGCCGTCGGCGTAGGTCACGGCGGCGGAGCCGCGGCCCTCGGTGCGCACCGGGCCCCAGGCCACCTCGCCGGTCTTGTGGTCCACGCACAGCGGGAAGCCCTTGTTGTGCCCGGTGCCGGTGTAGACGTGGCCCTGGTGCAGGATCAGCCCGCCGTGGTGGTTCTGGAAGACGTTGGCCTCGAGGAAGTAGACCTCGCGGGCCTCGACCTTGCCGTCGCTGCCGGCGAGGTGGAGCAGGGCGGCGCCGGTGTCGTAGCCGGTCGAGGCGAAGACGTGGTCGCCGTCGACGATCGGGGTGGCGATGTTGGCGACGTCGTTGGCGACGCGGTTGTAGCCCCAGAGGAAGCGGCCGCTCGCGGCTTCGACGCCGATCAGGCCGCGGCCCAGGAGCTGCACGTATTGGCGCACGCCGGCGGCGTCGGCGACCACCACGGAGGAGTAGGCGGCGCCGTCGTCGCCCTTGGGCCCGAGCTCGGGGATCTTGGCGCGCCAGATCTCCTTGCCGGTCTTCTTGTCGAGGGCCACCAGCGCGGCGTCGCGGGCGCCGGGGGTCACGATCACACGGTCGCCGTCGACCAGGGGTGATTCGGCGAACTTCCAACTGTACTTGCCCATGGCCTGCATCAGCGCGCCGCCGAAGTCCTTGACCAGGTTGCGGCGCCAGACCTCCTGGCCGCTCGCCGCGTCGGCGCAGACCACGTCGCCCTCGGTGCCGATCACGTAGACGCGCCCGCCGTCGACGGCCGGGGTCGAGCGGGCGCCGAGGTACTCGTCTTCCCAGGCGGGTCCGATGCGGGTCTTCCACAGCGGGCCGCCGTCGCCGCGCTTGACGGCGACCAGGTACTGCGAGTCGCCGGCGTCGCCGCTGGTGTAGATGCGCTCGCCGACCACGGCGAGGCTCGAGTAGCCGGCGCCGACGCCGCCGGAGCGCCAGGCGAGCGGCGGGCCGCCCTCGGGCCAGGCGGCCAGCAGACCGGTCTCCGGCGAACGGCCGTTGCGTTCGGGGCCGCGCCATTGCGGCCAGTCGGCGGCGGGGGCCGGCGGCGCCAGCGCCAGGATCAAGGCGAGCGAGCCGAGCACGTGCAGGCGGCGGAGCGAGCCGGGCACGGGCAGGCGGAGCATTCGGGATGGGGTCATCTCTGGCGTCTCCTTGACGGTCGGATCGAAGTCGTTGGCGGAGCGCGGGTCCCACAAGCGTGTATCACGGCCGCGACGCCTGCAGGTTCGTGGGAGGGGAAGAATCGGCGGGGCTTTTACAACTCTTTTGCGTCCCCGGCGGCGAGCTCGGCCGCGGCCGCCTCGGGGGCGGTTTCCAAGAGCGCCGCCTCCAGGTGCGCGTTCTCGAGGATCTTCTGCTGGCGGTGGAAGAAGATGCTGGCGCGGCGCTCGACGCCGCCGCGCATGATGCTCACGTAGGGGATCGAGGCGGTCAGCGTCATGCAGATCTCGGTCAGCGAGCGCTGCATGGCGCGGCAGGTGCGGGCGGTCACGATGTGGGCGTAGGACTGGCGCGAGGCCGAGTGCTCGGCCTCGCCGCGCAGGCGGCCCATCTCCTGGATCAGGCCGTAGCCGGTCTCGTGCTGCGCCAGGCACAGCGTGCAGTTGCGCGCCAGGTCCATGGCCCATTCCGAGAGGAAGTGCTTGTCCTCGAAGCGGATGCCGTCGAGCGCGCAGACCCGCTGCAGCCGCGGCACGAGCTCGGTGCGCAGCTTCTCGAGGAAGACCGAGACCACCTTCCAGCCCTCGCCGCTCGGGATGCGCTTCTTCTCCTCTTCCTTTTCGACGAACAGCACCCGCAGGATCCGCGCCAGGTTCTCCGGGTTGAGTGGCAGCCCGGCCACGGTGAAGCATTCGAGGCTGGTGATGAAGACCTCGAGGTCGCGGATCTCCTTGAGCAGCACGATGGCCTGGTGGGCCTCGCTCGAGAACTCGCGCAGGAAGAAGTGGTACGACGACTCGGTCGACCGCGGATCCTTGGCGGCGATGTGGGCGAAGCTCGTCTGCAGGAAGGTGCGCAGCTCGCCGAGCAGGGTGCAGAAGTGCTCGCGCAGCGGCCGCACCCGCGCCTCGCGGAGCTGCTGGACCTCGGCCAGGGCCGCTTCGAGCGCCGTCTGCAGGGCGCGCAGCCGGGAGTCGGCCGCCACCAGCATCTCGTCGAGCACCGCCAGCTCCGGCAGCTTCTGGCCTTCGCCGCGGCCCGCCGCCAAGCTCTGCAGCGTCCCCATGGGGGGATCGAGGGGGGGGCTCTCCAGCAGCGGCACCTGGGCGAGCACCGCCGCGAGCCGCTCGCCGAGGACGTCGAGGCGATTGCCGTGGCGTTCGCCGCGGCCGTCGAGCGGCGTCGCCGGCCCCGGCAGCTCGACGGATTCCGGCAGCGCGCGGAGCTCCTCGCAGAGCGCGGCGAGCGCCGCCGGGACGGCGTCGACCTCGGCCGCCGTGACGTGCTTGCGGCGGGTCGCGGCCGTGCGCCTGGCGAGCGGCACCACCCGGGCCTCCAGGATCTCGGTGGCCCGCTGCCAGCCGCGGTCGAGGGTGCCTTCGAGGTCGGCGAGCACGGCATCCTGTGCGCCCCTGAAGGTGGTGCGCTGGGCGAAGGGCGCGACCCGGCTCTCGATGAGCATCGCGAGCTGCTCGTCGGCGAGCCTGAGCTCCTCCTCGAGCTCCGGGTAGGGCGAGGCCTTCTCCAAGAGCGGCGGCAGGTGCTCGCGCAGGTAGGAGTAGACGCCCACGAAGTCGCCGAACGCCCGCCACAGGTCAGGGAGCGGCGCGGTCATGATGGTCTCGTTGTTGCCCAGGTTCGACAGCCGCCGGTCGCTGCCCAGGAGCAGCCGGATGCGCTCGCGCTGGCTGCCCACCTCGAGCTCGAACTCGGCCAGCCGCACCACGTCGTCGATGAAGACGAGCAGGGCCTCGTCCGAGTGCCGCAGCGAGTCGCTGACCTGGCGCTCGACCTCCTCCTGGGTGAGACCCTGGAGGGGGCTCTTGGTCTTGACGCTCTTCTGGACGTTGGCGCGCAGGTGGCGGACGATCTCTTCGAGGAAGTAGTGGATCTGGTAGCGCACCGCCTCGAGCTCGTGGACGGTGACGCCGGTGACCAGGAGCGAGGGCAGCTCGGCCTTCACGTAGTCGGCCACGCGCAGGAAGCGCGCCGTCAGCGCGGCGATCTCGCCAGGCGACTTGCGCGGGCTGGACAGGGCCTGGTGATCGCAGAGCTCGAAGTACTCGACGCACACCCGCGCCACCCGCAGGCGCCAGTCCTGGCGCTTCTGGACGATCAGCAGGTCGTCGGGGCTGAAGTCGACGACGGCGCCCGGCGCCGGCCGCTTGTTGAGCTTCCTGGAGGCCGTGAGGGCGAGCTGTCCCGACGACATGGTCATTGGCAAGAGCTGCGATTGGCGCGAGCTGAGGTGCTGGCCTCTGGTAGAGTAGGTCCCGAGATCCCTGATCGTAACTCAGAGAACCGGAGAAGTGATAATGGCCCACGGGGAGACCAATCACAGTGAATCGCGTCACAGCGGTTCACGACACGCCCTGAAGCGGATCCTGGTCGCCACGACCCTCGAGGAGTCGAGCGACCACGTGGTGGCGGCCGGCCACGCCCTGGCGCGGGCCGCCGGTGCCCAGCTCCACCTCCTCCACGCCTACGTGATGCCGGCCATCTACTACGGCAGCCCGATGGGCATGGCCACCGTCTACCCCTACACCCTGGAGGGCGAGCGCGAGCGCGTGGAGCACGGGCTCGCGGCGCAGCTCCGCCGCGCCGGCGTGGCCGCCGCGGACGTCGCCGGCCAGCTCCTGGAGGTCGGCACGCCGCACCGGCTGCTGGCCGCCGCGGCGCGCTCGCTGCCGGCCGACCTGATCCTGGTGGGCGCCAGCGAGGCGGGCGGCGCGTTCGCGCCGCTGCTCGGGTCCACGGCCGACCGCGTGCTGCGCCTGGCACACGTGGCGGTGCTGGTGGTGCGCAGCGGCTTCTCGCTGCCGCTGGCGCGCGTGCTGGCGCCGATCGACCTCTCCGAGCTCTCGGACGAGTCGTTGCGCCACGGCCTGGACCTCGTCGGCGCGGTGAGCGAAGAGCCGCCGCGGCTCGAGACGCTCTTCGTGCTCAGCCACATCGAGCGGGTGGGCAGCTCGCAGTTCACGCCCGAGCAGGTCGAGCGTTTCGCGCACGAGGAGCTCGAGCGCCACACCCGGTCCCTGGCCGAGGAGACCGGCTGGCGGGCCGAGCCCACGTTGCGCACCGGGCTGCCGCGCCAGGAGATCCTCTCCGAGCTCGAGAAGGCGCCGGCCGACCTGGTGATCCTCGGCACCCACGGCCGCAGCGGCTTCGAGCGCCTGCTGATGGGCAGCGTAGCGGCCGACGTGGTGCGCCAGGCATCGGTGAGCGTCCTGGTGGTGCCGCCGGCGGCGGCGCGGGAGACGGAAGCGGGCGGCGGGGCGCAGTAGCCTGCGGAGGCGTCATGGACTATCCCAAGAAGGCGACCCGCCTCGAGGAGCTCGCCGCCCAGCTCACCATCGAGCCGCTACGGTCGGGCGACCCGCGCTACGTCGACCTGACCGCGGGGCGAGGAAGCCAAGATCTGCGGCGCATGGCCTTGCACTTGCGCGACTTCGACGCCTCCGAGAACCGCTTTGCCAACGTCGCCTTCACGGGCCACCGCGGCAGTGGCAAGTCGACCGAGCTCTACCGTCTGGAGCACGACCTGAGCGACAGCTTCTTCCCCGTCCATCTGTTCATCGACGATTCCCTGCTCAGGGACTGCGACTACACGGACCTCATGCTCTGGCTGGTGGACGCCCTCGCTCGACGGTTCAGCGAGCAAGGGATGCCGCTTGATGCCGGGCTCGTCGAGAAGGTGGTCGACTGGTTCGCCGAGAGAACGTTCCACAAAGTCGAAGCAGTCAAGAAGGAGATCGAGCTCACGGCTCAGGTCGAAGGGGAGGCCAAGACCGGCGTCTACTGGGCCAGCCTCAAGCTGCTGGCGCGGCTCAAGTCTTCGCTTATCGGCAGCGTTGACCGTCGCAAGGAGGTCCATTCGGTGCTCCAGCGCTACGCCTCGGAGCTCGTTGCTCAGGTGAACCTCCTGCTCGACAATGCCGCCTTGGTTCTCGAGAGGAATGAACGCCCAGCGAACGTCCTGATCGTCCAGGACAATCTCGATCGTTTGCAGCCCGAGGTCGCCCGGCGCCTCTTCTTCGACAACGGTGACGTGCTCAAATCGCTCCGGGCGCACGTCATCTACACGGTGCCGGTCGCCTTGGTGCTCGCACCGTGGCGCATCAGCATCGTCTTCGAGGGTCACTTCAGCATGCCGGTGATAAAGGTGCGAAATCAGAAGGGCCGGCCGTTCTCCCAGGGCATCGAAGCGGTCCTTGAGTTGCTGGCGGCTCGTATGGACCTGGGAAATATCTTTACACAACTCAAGGTCGCACGAGATCTGGCCATCGCGTCGGGCGGCAGCATGCGAGATCTGATGCGCTTGCTCAATTGGGCTCAGCTTGCCGCGCGTGGCGCAGGCAAGGACCGGATCGACGCGGCGAGCGCTCGCGAAGCCGTCAAGGTGCTGCGGATCGATTTCGAGAAAGTGCTCATCCCGGGAAGCGTCTATTATCCGCTGCTTGCGCAGATCCACACGAGCAAGCGCGACTGGTTCCCCGAAGAGCTCGACGCCGAGAAAGTCGAGGCGGCCCGCAAGTTCTTCTCGGAGCTGCTGTTCAACGGTTCCGTGCTCGAGTACAACGGCGAGACCAACTGGTACGACGTCCACCCCATTGTCCAGCAAACCTCGGGATTCGAAGGCGCACTGAAGAAGATCAGTGAACAAGATGACGGCGCCGATGACAACCCATAAGCCCGGACTAAATGACCGTGCTCTCCGCGTGCTCGAGCTCTTTCTTCTCGATGCCGAAGGATTTCGTCTGGCAATCGCTACCTATGATTATCCTGAAGCACGGGACTGTGCGATCGACGCGTTGAGGGGCCGTCTGGAGGCCCGAGGGGTTTCCCTTGCACACCTGGATTTTAGGAAGGATCCACGAGAACGCGACCTCCGGAGGTATCTCGCGGAGCATCTTCGCAGCTTGAAGGCGACGTCCGATCAGCGGCTCGCCATCATGCTCGTTGGGCTCGAGGCGACGCTCGACTATTCGGAGACGGACACGGAGATCGCTTCTGAGATGCTCGCCAACATGAACGTCCAGCGGGAGCAGTTGCCACAAGTCTGCCCATTTCCCATCGTCCTCTGGCTGAGCCGGCTAGCAACGTCGGCGCTCGCCCGTACGGCTCCGGACTTCTGGGACTGGCGCTTGGCGACGTTCAGCTTCGAGCGCGAAGTGCCGGGATGGGAGTCAATGGACGTTGCGGTCGTGGGAACCGCCTGGGATAAGAGAGACGCCAGAACCTTTTCCCCCCCCGATCCCGCAAGTATCGCTGCTGTTCTGAGGACTGTTCAGTCGTATGGACCGGCCGTCGGGCCAATCGGACCGATCGGAGTGCTCGGTCCACTGATAAGCGCTCTTGCCGCCGTCTCTGGTCAGGCGACACCAAAGCAGCGAGCGGCAGAAGCTCTACTTCGAATGGAGGCGGGGATCGATCATCTGCGCAGCCAGTCCTACGTTGAAGCCATCGGGTCTTTCGAGCAGGCTCTCGAGATCGCCAGATCCTTGAGCGATGTCCGCGCCGAGGCCCAGATTCTGGGCCTATTCGGTGCTGTTTATCGGGCGCAGGGCAATCGGGAGCAAGCCATCACGTTCTTCAAACAATCTCGGGAGGGCGCTCGCAGGGCGCAAGATCGGAGAGCAGAGCTCACCGCGCTTGAGGGCCTCGGCGAAGTCTTCGTAGATCAAGATGCTGAGCCTGCCCTCAACGTTCTCGAAGAGGCGCTAACGATTTCGCGCGAGCTCCGCGACCGGCACGCCGAGATTCGGATCCTGAGCCAGCTCGGTGTGGCGTTGCTTGGGCTCACAGAGCCTGCCAAGGCCGTCGAGCGATTTGAGCTAGCCCTGGCCCTGGCGCGGGAGGTCAGCGACCGGAACGCGGAGCCTTTGGCCGCCATCTCGGGGAGACCGAGCCTTCGCGCCTGCTCGCCCGGTCACGACCCGGACCGCAGATCCCGCAGGATGACTCGGATCTGCCCCAGGTGACCGCTGAAGTGCTCGAGCACGTGGTAGACGATCCAGCCGCGGGACACCCGTGCGTCTTTGACCTCGCACGTCCGGCCGAGCTCGTCGTCCCGCCACGAACGCAGGACGTCGTGCGTGGCCGCG
>DASWIG010000782.1:0-2147 GCA_036397835.1 Thermoanaerobaculia bacterium | reverse complement strand
CCTCTACCGCTTCCTCTACCCCGACAGGACCGCCGACTTCGAAGCCCTGGCCGCGCGGTCGCAGCGGGAGCGGACGGTTTATTGGGAGGAGTACGAGCTGCTGTTTTGCGAGCACCGGGAGCGCCTGGTTTGGGCCGACGTCGTCTTCGTGGAGCCCGGCGAGCGGGGAGGGGTGGAGCTGCGCTCGTTCCTCGACCCGGAGATGGCCGAGGTCTTCTGCCACCGGAGCGAGCCCACGATGGACACCTACATGAGCCTGTGGCGTTTGGTGGCAGCCTGCGAGTCGGGGTTCGGAGGGCTGCCCGCGATAGAAGCCGAGTCGTCCTGTGCCAAGAATTGACGAGACGCCGGAAAGGCCGAGCTCGGCAAGTCTCAGGAGACCCGGTGAGTAAACCCCGGCTGCCGCGAGAGGTGGGGCGCTGGGTGCTCGACGTGGAGGCGCGGGCGGTCGCCGGCCTCATTGCCCAGCTCGACGAGAGCTTCGACCGCGCCGTGGAGCTGCTGCACGCCGCCCGCGGGCCGGTGGTCTGCACCGGCATGGGCAAGAGCGGGCTGGTGATGAGGAAGGTCGCCGCCACTCTGGCGTCCACGGGCACGCCGGCGCTCTTCCTGCACCCGGCCGAGGCGATCCACGGCGACCTCGGCATGATCGCCGAGGGCGACGTGGTGCTCGCGGCCTCGTCCTCAGGCACGACCGAGGAGCTGCTGCGTCTGGTCGAGCTGCTGGAGCGCCTCGGGGTGGCGTTGGTGGCGCTGACCGGCAACGCTGCGAGCCCTCTCGCGCGCCTGGCCGCCGTCCACGTGCGGATCGGGATCGAGCAGGAAGCGTGTCCCTTGAACCTGGCGCCTACGGCGTCGACGACCGCCACCCTGGCGATGGGCGACGCGCTCGCCATGGCTCTGCTCGAGTCGCGGGGCTTCACGCCTGAGGACTTCGCGCGCCTGCACCCCGGCGGGCGCCTCGGCAAGCGGCTGCTCAAGGTGCGCGACGTGATGCACCAGGGCGAGGCGGTGCCGCGGGTGAAGACCTCGGCGTCGCTGCGCGACACGATCTACGAGATGTCGCGCGGCATGCTCGGCATCGCCGCCGTGACCGACGTCTGGGGCGTGCTGGTGGGCTGCCTCTCGGACGGCGACCTGCGGCGGCTGCTGGAGCGCGACGACGCCCCGCTCGAGCGCACGACCGGCGAGTGCATGACGCGCGGCCCGCGCACCGTGGAGGGCGGCGCGCTCGCGTCGTCGGCCCTGAAGCTCATGGAGGAGCACCGGGTCACGTCGCTCTTCGTCTGCGACGCCGAAGGCCGGCTCGAAGGCGTCGTCCACCTGCACGACCTGTGGCGGCTGGAGCTTTTCTGAGGAATGCGAGCTCGCGGCGGGGCCGCGCGGGCGTCGCGAGGCCGTTGATCCCGCCGCGGCGATCCTCCATAATGCCGACGGGAATCGTCGCATGCCGCGCCGTCCCGTCCGACGACTGGAGAACGTTATGACGCGCCACGCACCGGCCTATCGTCTCGCCCTCGCGATCTTCGGCGTCCTCGTGGTCCTCTCCCTCCCCGCCTGCTGGGACTCCTATGGCGAGGGCATGACCGAGGAGGCCGACGAGACGGCCGCGGCCGAGGGGGAGGCCGAGAAGCCGCGGGTGACCCTCTACATGACGAGCTGGTGCGGCTACTGCCGGAAGGCCCGGCGCCTCCTCGACAGTCTCGAAGTCCCCTACGAGGCCAAGGACATCGAGGAGTCGGAAGAAGCGGCCCGCGAGTACCGCAAGAAGGCCGGCAGCTATCGCGGCATCCCGGTGCTGGACGTCGACGGCCGGATCGTCAAGGGCTACCAGGCCGAGCTCATCCACGAGCTGGTCACCCGGCTGAAGCGGCAGGAGTGAGCCCGCCGCCGCCCGCCCGGGCCGATGCTCGCGGCGAGCCCGGCCGGTTGCATCCGGCGGGTGGGGGAGTTAGGATACGGCGGCTTCCGGATCTCTTCCCCTGAATCGAGAATCAACCCACAATCATGGTCAACGTCTTCGTTCCCCAGGAAATCCGCGCGGGCGAGTCCCGTGTGGCGGCGACGCCGGAGACCGTCAAGCACATGCGCGAGGCGGGGCTCGAGGTGGTCGTCGAAAAGGGCGCCGGCGCGGGCGCGCACTACGC
>DASWIG010000781.1:0-5320 GCA_036397835.1 Thermoanaerobaculia bacterium | reverse complement strand
GAAGCCGCCGTCCGGCGCGACGCGGAACCGCCGGATGATCAGCGGCCGATCCCAGGAGAGGTTCGCCGGGCCGCGGAGAAAGCCCGAGCCTCTGAGCACCACCGTGCCGGTCGGAAAGCCGGAGGAGGGTAAGGCCGACAGCGTCTGGGCCCGGAGCGCCGCCGCACCGCCGCAGAGCAGGAGGAGGGAGAGGTAGATTAGCGCGCGGACATCGTGGAGCAACTCGACCTCCTTTCAATACGACGACGAGCCGGAGCCGAAGCGCACGAAGCTTGCGACCGAGGGGACGCCGGCGTCGCGGTGAAGGCGGAGCCGTCCCAGATCTGCACGGTCGTGTTGAGCGCTCCGTCGGTGTCGTTGAGCATCAGGGCCTGCAAGCGCAGTTATTTTTGTCCACACTCTAGCACACGACGGCGCCGAGTCGCCAGCCGCGGACGCCTGCGCTCCCGGCGTCCCTGCCTGAGCGGTTCTGAGCGGATCCGGCCTACGGCACCAGACGCTCGCAGGCCTGCCAGTCGCCGCGCCGGAGCGGGATCTGCATCCCCCCGGTCTCCTCGAGCCGGTCACGGTATCACGGTCTCGATGTCGGGCCGGATGCGTGGTACACTTCACGTGGAGCGCGCCATGAGCAAGAAACGGAGACTCACCGGAGATTCGTCGGCAGGACGTAGGACGAGCTTGCCCCCCAAGCTCGAAGCGGTCCTGGCGCGTCTTTGCGAGCGCCTGGGCCCGATGACCAAGACCAAGGCCGTCAAGCTCCCCTACCTGGTCGATGTCGTGGCCCGGCACACGCTGGGGCGCCGGATCACCGAAGGGACCCACCAGACATGGGACTACGGCGTCGTCACCCGCGAGGCATACCGATTCTTCACACACGAGTCGGGTGAGCCGCTCTTCAAAGTCGAGCCACACCCCTACTCCGAAGGCGGCGTGCTGATCTCCCTCGGCCAGGCTTCACTCCCTCCCTTGGGGGAAGAGGAGGAAGAGATCGTCGACCACGTCGCCGACCTCTTCGGCGAGATGGATGCCGTCCAGCTCGGGACCTTGACCAAGGCTCTCAACACCGAGCTCGAGGCCAGCGCCTGGGGGTCCAATCACGACGCCGAAGTCGGTGAAGACGCCTATGCGAGACTGGCCGACGGGTGGCAAGCGCTCTATGCAAGATTGCCGCAGCTAGATTTCACCGACGAGCGCCAGTGGGGGGAGCCGATCGAGGACGTTGATGGATACTTGAAGGGCGTATTGAGTGCCTAAACAAGTCCGCCCTCACCAGCCGACGTGGCTTGACAGGACATTTTCTAAAGACTACAAGAAGCTCGCGGGAGACGATCAAGAGAGCTTTAGAGAGAGACTCAGCGAGCAGAGCCTCTTCACCGCTTCTCCACCGTGAACCGTGCCTGCCTGGTGACGGCCGAGCTGCCGCCGACGAAGACGGTGAAGGTCCCCGGCTCGACGACGCGCCGCATCTCGAGGTCCCACATCGCCAGCTCCTCCGGCCCCAGGCGGAAGGAGACGTCCTCCGACTCGCCCGGCTCGAGCATGACCTTGCGGAAGCCGCGCAGCTCCATCACCGGCCGGGTGACGCCGGCGACGTCGTCGCGCAGGTAGAGCTGCACCACCTCGGCCCCCGCCCGCGCGCCCGTGTTGGTGACGGTCACCGTCACCGTCACCTCCCCCGCCGCACCGATGACGTCGCGGTCGAGCCGCGGCTCGCCGTAGGCGAAGGTCGTGTAGCTGAGGCCGTGGCCGAAGGGGTACAGGGGCGTCCACGGGACGTCGACGTACTTCGACGTCCACTTGCTGTCCGCATTCGGCGGCCGTCCGGTGTTCTTGTGGTTGTAGAAGATCGGCACCTGGCCGACGGTGCGCGGGAAGGTCACGGGGAGCTTGCCCGAAGGGTTGTGGTCGCCGAAGAGGACGTCCGCCAAGGCGGGTCCCATCTGCGTCCCCAGGTACCACGCCTCGACGATCGCCGGCACGTTCTCCGCCAGCCAGGGGATCGACAGCGGACGCCCGGCCATCAGCACGACCACCACCGGCTTGCCCGCGGCGTGGACGCGCCTGGCCAGCTCGAGCTGGACGCCGGGCAGGTCGAGGCTCGAGCGGCTGTTGGCCTCGGCGCTCATCTCCGGGTCCTCGCCGAGGACGAGGACCACCGCGTCGGCGGCCGCGGCCGCCGACGCCGCCTCGTCGAAGCCGCCGGTGTCGTCGTCGCGCACGCCGGCGCCGCGGGCGTAGGTCACCTCGGCGTCCGGTACGGCGGCGCGGATCCCCTCGAGCACGCCGACGGCCTCCTCGGCGCGGCCGGCGCCGGCCCAGTTGCCGATCGCGGCGGCGCGGTCGTCGGCCAGGGCGCCGATCACGGCGATGCGCCCGAGGTCCTTGGCGAGCGGCAGCACGCCGCCCTCGTTGCGCAGCAGGACGATCGAGTCGCGCGCCACTTCCCGCGCCGCCGCGAGGTGGTCCGGGGCGAGCGTCACCGCGCGCTCGCGCTCCGGATCGGCGTAGACGTAGGGGTCGTCGAAGAGGCCGAGGACGACCTTCGCCCGCAGCACCCGCCGCACGGCCGCGTCGACCGTGGCCTCGGCCAGGGCGCCGGCACGTACGGCGTCCGGAAGGTGCTCGAGGTAGATGCGGCTGACCATGTCCACGTCGACGCCGGCGCGCAGGGCGAGGACGCCCGCCTCGAGCGGCGTCGCGGCCACGCCGTGGGCCATCAGCTCCAGGACCCCGGTGTAGTCGCTGACGACCACGCCGTCGAACCCCCACTCGCCGCGCAGCACGCCGTTGATCAGCCCGCCGTGCGCGTGCATGGGAATCCCGGCGATCTCGTTGAAGGCCGGCATCACCGAGCCGGCGCCGGCCTCGACCGCGGCGCGAAACGGCGGCAGGTAGACCTCCCGCAGGGTGCGCTCCGAGACGTCCGCCACGTTGTAGTCGCGGCCCCCCTCGGCGCCCCCGTAGGCGACGAAGTGCTTGGCCGTGGCGAGCATGGTGTCGGAGCGTTCCAGCCCGGCGCCAAGAAAGCCGCGCACCCGCGCCGCCGCCATGGCCGAGCCGAGGAAGGGGTCCTCCCCGGCGCCCTCGACGATCCGGCCCCAGCGCGGATCGCGGGCGACGTCGACCATCGGCGCGTAGGTCCAGTGGACGCCGTAGGCCGTGGCCTCGACGGCGGCGACGCGGGCCGAGCGTTCCACCGCCTCGAGGTCCCAGCTCGCCGCCTCCGCCAGCGGCACCGGGAAGATGGTGCGGAAGCCGTGGATCACGTCGTAGGCGAAGAGCAGCGGGATGCCGAGACGCGACTCCTCGCGCGCCAGACGCTGGAGGCCCCGCGTGTACTCGGCGCCGTACATCCCGAGGAAGGAGCCGATCTCGCCGCGCCGGATCTCGTCCTCGCTGCCTTCGAGCACCCGCGGGCCGGTGTCGCTCCAGCGCCCGGGCCGCTGGGTGAGCTGGCCCAGCTTCTCCTCGAGCGTCATGCGCGCCAGGAGGCCGTCGACGAAAGCGTCGACCTCGGCGGCGGAGGCGGTGGCGGCGATCCGCGGCGGCTCGGCGGCTCCGGTGAGGGCCGTCAAGAGCACGAAAGCCAGTGCCGCGGTGCGGAGAGCCTTGACCGCGGCTTCGCCGCGGGAATCCCCCCTCGGTCCCCCCTTTTTCAAAGGGGGGAGGCTGACTCCTCGCTTCGCATCGGCTCGGCGTCGAAGGGGATTGGGCGTGCGTCCGCGCACGCGCGAGGCGTCAGCGAGCCGTCCGGTACCCCCCTTTGAAAAAGGGGGGCAGGGGGGATTTCCGCTCACGAGCACCTTCCTTCCAGCCAGCCGCCGCGGAAGCCGGCGAGGCAGAGGCCGCGGACCACGTGCGGGCTGCGCTTCATGACCTCCCACACCAGCCCGCCGCGGTGGTTCTCGATCATCAGCAGGATGGGACCCTGGTCGATGCCCAGGTACTCGTCGTCGAACCAGCCCACGCCCGGGACCACGGCTCCGTGCCGCGTCTCGACGGGCGAGGACAGGGTGGGGTTGAACGAGTCGAGGAAGCCGTATTGCCCATAGAGGTGATCGCCGTAGCGCTCGCGCATCGCCATCAGCGCCGGGATGGTCACCTCCGGGGCGAAGGGCACCGAGCCGCCGGCGGCGGTGGGAGCGACGGTGCCGTCGTCGCGGACGTCGCCCGGCGCCACTCCGCGCGCCCAGTAGGTGTGGAAGCGCCGCAGGCGGCCCTCGATCTCGAGCGTGCCGCCGAACGGCCCGTCGCAGGCCGTCAGGCCCCAGACGTGGGCGCCGTAGCCCCGCCAGCCGTCCGGGTTGGCCACGGCGTAGAAGCGCTGGGCCAGCGTCGCCCGCCGGGAGTTCTCGAAGTAGTCGATCCCCTTGGCGCGCATGTAGTCGTCCCGAATTCCGCGGAAGTCGATCCACACGTGGGAGTACTGGTGCCCGAAGAGCGGCGCGAACGTCAGGTGCTCCTGCCCGTAGAGCTCGCCCCAGTCGTAGGTGCTGGCGTAGCGGTCCCAGACCCCGCGCCCGAGGGGATGGGTGGGCGAGGCGAGGGCGAGGAGGTGGAGGATGATGCTCTCGTCATACCCCCGCCAGCGTCCGGGGCCGAACGCCCGGTCGGGCTCGGGGTGCCACCCCATGGTGATGCCGCTCTCGTCGGTGTCGAAGTAGGGCCAATCGACGCGCCGGTAGAGGGCGTCCGCGAGCTCGCGGATTTCCTGCTCCGCCGCGTCGGGTCCGTCGAAGTACGCCCCGGCGAAGAGGACCCCGGCCAGCAGCAGCGTGGTGTCGATGGTGGAGAGCTCGGTGGTCTCGTAGCGCAGGCCCGAGCCCATGTGCAGGAAGTGGTAGAAGAAGCCGCGGTGGCCCGAGACCCCCGTGGCCTCCGGCCCCTGGGGCGCGTTCCAGAAGAACCGAAGGGTGGCGAGCACCCGCACCCGCGCCTGCTCGCGATCGACCCAGCCGCGCTCGACGCCCACCGGATACGCGGTGAGCGCGAACCCCACCGCCGCGATGGACGAGAAGGGGCGCGACGGCCAGCGGTCCGGCACCAGCCCGTTGGCGGGCTCCGCCGTCTCCCAGAAGAAGTCGAAGGTGCGGCGCTGGAGGTCGTCGAGAAAGGCCGCCTCCCCCTTCGCCGGGACCTGCGCCGCCGGCGCCGCCGAGGTCGCCGGAGCCAGCACCTGGGGGGGACCGCAGGCGATCAGCGCCACAGCGGTGAGAGCCACGGCGAGCAGGAGGGTGCGGTGCATGCATTGGCCAGAGTAGTGCCCGCGTCGGGCGAGCGTCAAGGCTCGCCGCGGAAGCGGCCTGGTCCCGCACGCAGG
>DASWIG010000780.1:0-2789 GCA_036397835.1 Thermoanaerobaculia bacterium | reverse complement strand
CGGTGGATGATTAGGATCTGCTCGAAATACCCGATCGCCTTCTCCACCTCGCCAAGCCGAGCGTGGGCAATGCCCAGGTTCCCCAGGTCGCTCCCCTCGCCGCGCCGGTTGCCGATCTCGCGGGAGATGACAAGCGCCTGCTCGTAATACCCGATCGCCTTCTCCACCTCGCCCAAGTCGGCGTAGGCCAGGCCCAGATTCCCCAGGTCTTCCCTTTCGCCGCGCCGATAGCCGATCTCGCGGGAGATGACGAGCGCCTGCTCGTGACAGCCGATCGCCTTCTCCACCTCGCCCAAGCGGTAGTGGCCAGTACCGACGGTCCCGAGCAACCGTCCCGCCAGCTCCGGCTTCAAGGCCCGCAGCACCCTCTCGGCGAGAAAAGGCTCGAGGATCCCGAGCCCCTCGCGGACGCGCCCGCGATCCTGGAGCCACTCCGACGCTGTGCCCAGGAGCTCATAGGCCCGATCGGGCTCGCCGCCCTCGAGAAGGTGGTGCCCGGCCTCCATTTAGGTCTCGATGTAGGGCGACCTGCGGATCTGCGCCTCCAGGACCTCGCCGACGCGCAAGTTCGCGGCGCGAGCCAGCTCCCCGTGCTCCCCGAATCGCTCGGCGATGAACTGCGCCGTCGCCGGGTGCAGCGTGTAGCGACGCACCCGCTCGGGCCGCCCCTTGCCCGTCGCCCTCCACAGCTCGACCTGCTCCAGCAGCGACGTGCGACGCAGCCGCTCGGCCGTCTCCCGCGCCTGCTCCTCCGGCTCCTCGGGCTCGCCCAGCACCCGGTTCAGCTCCGGCTCCCACGGCCTGCGCAGCAGCGTCATGCGAAAGAGCATCCGCCGCGCCCGCTCGTCCAGCACGCGCTCCCAGATTGCCGCCAGCAGCAGGTCCTCCCAGAGCCGCTCCCGAACCTCCGGCAACGCCGGTTCCAGCAGGTCGCGACGCTCGCGCTCGAGCTCCTCCTCCGTGGGCGGATCCGAGAGCGTCCACGGACCGCGCTCGTCCTCCCACTCGCCAAGCTGGTGCGCCACCAGGTCGTTGGCGAATTCCACCGCCCGCGGATGACCCGCCAGGCGCCGGACCAGCTCCTCCCGCGCCTCGCCGCTGAGCCGCCGCAGCGCCGGAAACCAGCCCATCATCCGGTAGAGCGCGTCGGACGCCATCGGCGAGACCGGCAGAAGCTGGCCGCGGAAATCGGGATGACGGTAGCGGCAGCTCGCCACCACTCGCAGCTCGCGCTGGCCGGCGATCTCGACGAGCGCCGTCCAGATCGCCGCCACGGCGTCCGAACGCCACTCGCCCATGGCGTTCTCGTCGTGCCCGGAGCGCGGATCGTCCGGCCCCACCTGCAGCGACTCCAAGTTGTCCAGATAAAGCACAAGCCGCGGGACGTTCTGCAGCAGGACGTCCAGGAAGAGCACGAAGCGACGCGCCGAGTCGTCGCCGGCGACGCGGTCGACCTGGAAGACCACCTGCTCCCAGCCTGATCCGAAGCGCCCGCGGCAGTAGTCCAGGAGCTGCGCCACCAGGGCCTCGGCGCGGTCGGGTTGGGACTCGGTCTCCTGGCACCAGAGGACGACCACGTCGTCCTCGGCGCCGAGCATGGGCAACATGCGCATGGCCAGGGTGCTCTTGCCCAGCCCGCCGAGGCCCTGGAAGACGAAGACCTTGTCGCCCCGCCGGATCCGCTGGCGCACCTGGTGCAGCTCGGTGCGTCGGCCCACGAAGCCGGTCTGGAGCATCAGGCGCTTTCCGACTCCCAGAAAGGTCCGCTGGAGGACCGCATCGTGCGAACGCCGGACCGCCGCGGGAACGGCCTTGCAGAGAGGACGGTCCGGCCCGCGGTGGTAGAGCACGAGCTGTGCCCAGGCGAAGGGATGGGACGTCGCCACCGGCGCCTCGGTCGTCGCCGTGTCGCGATGACCCGCCCGTCCTCGGAACGGACGCTGCAAGGCCTCGCGCGCCTCGCGCACGGCGTAACGCGCCGTCTCGCCCGCGGCCAGGGCGCCGTAGAGCGCCTCCTCGGCGCGCGTCGACAGCTCGTCGGCGATCGGGCCGTAGTAGCCCACCACCTGCGCCACCCCGGCGCGGTGCAGGTGGGCCGCCGAGCTCTCCGAGCCCGACTGGCCCTTCTCGGGGACGGCGGGCTCGTTGCCGTGGCAACTGGCGAGGTAGAAGAACGGCGGCAGCCCGCCCGGCACCCGACGCTTCAGCTCGCCCGCCAGCTCGGCGATCCCGACCCAATCGGATCGTCCCTCGTCGTCCTCGAATTGCAGGCGTCCGGGCGCGCCGTGGCCGGAGAAGTGGAGGCCCGCGGGGCGGACGCGCTTCGCCGTCTCGATCAGGTCCTCCACGGTGCCGAGCTCGGTCGGCGTCAGCTCCACCGACTCCGCCAGGGCGCGGGTGATGCGGTAGGCCTCGCCCTCGTAGTCGAGCCCGCTGCCCGCGGGCGCCGAGACGTTGACCACCAGCTTGAAGACCTCGGGGGGCTCCGGCACCAGGGCGCCGGGGCCGACGTCGTCGGGCGTCGAGCGCGCGAGGTCGACGCGGCCGTCGCGCAGGAGGAAGGAGCCGTCGTGGTGGAGCAGCTCCCAGGGAAGGGAGAGCAGCACGTCGTCGGCGCTGCGCAGGGTGATCAGGGGACGCGGGTAGCCGGGGAGCGTCGCTCGCTCCAGGCGCCGGACGGCGTCCTCGTCGAAGAGCATCCCGAAGAGGAAGTCGCCGAGCGCCGTGGCGTGGCGGACGAGGTCGGCGTGCTCGGCGCCGGAGATGATCGCGTCATCGGTGCGCTGGCG
>DASWIG010000779.1:0-10160 GCA_036397835.1 Thermoanaerobaculia bacterium | reverse complement strand
AGAGCGGCCTGGGCGAGGAGTCGGCGGCGGAATTGGCAGAGGCCGGCATCCTGGTCCTCGACGCGGAGAGGCTGGCCGGTTTCGAGACGCCCTCCGGACTCTGAACGCGGTGACCGCGCCTGCGGCAGACTGGGCTAAGATCAGGCCGACCGAGGAGGACGACATGCAGAACAGATTCACCGCCGTGATCCAGCAAGACGGGGACGGCTTGACTCATGATTTCCGCTCCTTGTCGGGTTCGTCAGGCATTGCATCGAGGTGACGCTCGAGCGCGTCGAGGCTCGCGCGCCAGAGGCGACGGTTCTCCTCTATTCTTCTCTGGCGGTAACGAAGTGACCGCCCATCAACAAGATGGCCCGAGCGAGTGGCTACCTCGCCCGAGCCCGACCAGGCAAAGCGCAGCGAGCTGAGCTCTCAGGATTCCGCCCCAGCAAGCCCGGTCCGTTGGACCGGGTGGGCGAGCACGGGGGCTCGCCCCTACGCCGGACGCGCAGCGAAACGCTCGGTCTCAGGCGACCCGGACCCCCCCCAGGAACAGGGCGCTCAGTCGCCCGCCCGGATCAGGACCGCATCGACCATCACCGGACCGTCAGTCTCGAGGACGAGCCGGTCGACCGGCTCGCTCGTCCACGACCACTGGCTGCTCAGGCGCACGAGGTGGTCCTCGAAGCTCACCGGCCGGTAGACGATCTCGGCGCCGTCGATCTCGAAGAGGGCGCCGTCCGGGACAGCGTCGGGAAGGTCGAAGCGCAGAGCGCGGAGCTCCCGCCCCGGGCTCGCCGACAGCGGCACCACGACCAGCGCCGGGTCGCCGTGGGTGGAGGTCGCCTCGATCGCCGCCTTGGCGCTCGCCTCTTCGGCGAAGTCCCGGCCGTCGAAGGCGTAGAAGACCTGGAGCTCGCCGGCCGCCGACGAGTGGTAGCGCAGCCGCAGCACGAGCTCCGTGTCGCCTTGCCGGGGCGGCAGGGCGCCGAGGTCGAGAACGCCCCAGAAGTGCGGGTCCTCTCCCGTCGCGCGGTAGATCATGCGTCCGCCTTCGACGTCGAAGCGCTCCACCGCGTGGGCGGCGAAGGCGTCTTTCGGCGCCGGCGAGAGCCGATGGAGCTCGCCGGCGGGTGCTCTGCCTCGCGTCTCGAGCTCGAAGCCGTTCTCGAGGACGCCCTCCCGCGCGAGACCGTAGCGAATGGTCACCCGCGAGCCGCCGTCCTCGTCGCCGAAGCTCAGCGGACGCAGCCGAAGCTGGAGGTAGTTGCCGGCCGATTTGTCGATCGCGGGGTCGAAGTCGAAAGCCGCGGCCGCACCGGCTTCCAGCGTGAAGGGAGCGGCGGCGAGCGTCGCCAGGACGGCGGTGCGCTCCTTCGCTGCGAGCGGGTCGAACGCGCCCCAGACGGCGGGCAGACGGCCGAGGTCGAAGCGCTGGGCGACGCGCTCGGGCAGGATCGGCCGGATCGGCTCCCCGGCGACGAGAAGCGCCGCCCCCCGGATCTCCAGGGCCAAGCCCGGCGGCGGATCGAAGCGGACGTCGCGCAGCCGCCCACCGGGCGCGGCGACGAAGAGACGGTCGGCTTCTTCGCCGGGCCCCGCGGCCACCAGCGACGTCCACGCGCTCGCCGCCTCCCGAAAGCCGTGCCCGGCGAGGTCGAAGAAGACCTGCATCTCGCCCGCGTCAGCGGCCGCGTAGCGCAGCTCCAGGGTGGCCACCGCCGCAGGGGCCTGGTCGTCGAGCTCGAAGAGGCCGGCGATCCACGGATCGCCGGCGAGCGCCCGGAACCGCGACCCGCCGTCCGGCAGTCGCTCGACGTCGTGGAGACGCGGCGCGGCGGCGAACGCCAGCTCGCGGCGGTCGAGCTCCGAGGCGAGGACGGCGGCGGCGTCGACGCCGCGCTCCGACCACAGCTCGTAGCCCCCCACCCGGGCGAGGGGACGATAATGGCGATAGACGAGCTCGGCGACGCGGTAGCTGCGGATCTCGTTGGGGACGCCGTCCGCGCGGTCCCAGAACTCGTCGCCCTGTTTGAAGATCACGAAGGGGAGCCGGCCCGCGGCGCGCAGCGCCTCCAGGTCCGCGGTCACGCCCGCCTGCACCGGCTCCGAGGTGTGGATCAGGTTGGGGATGACGTGGGTCGGAAAGAGCCGGTCGGCGAGGACGTAGAGCAGGGGGGAGTTGCTGAAGTCGAAGAAGGTCTGGTCCTCGTCGAGGTGGCGTTCGAGGAAGGACAGGAGCGGGCGGTGGCGCTCCTCGGGAAAGCTGACCCGAGGCTCGTCGCCGCGCCAGGCGCGCACCTCGAAGAGCCGGCCGCCGCCGGCGAAGACGTGGAGGAGCGGATGACGGCCGACGCCGAACCTCGCCGGCGGCAGGACGGCGATGCTCTGGATGGCCACCACCGCGAGGAAGACGCCGCGAATCGCCGCCGACTCGCGCCGGCGCAGGAAGAGCACCGGCGCCAGCGCCGCGAGGAAGACGAAGAGGTAGGGGTTGAAGCGCTCGATCAGCGAGTGGCGCTCGAGGGAGCGCACGGACATCGCGAGCGAAAAGGCGGCGACCATCACCAGCGGCGCCCACACGGCGGGCGTGCGCCGCCCCGCCAGGCGCGCCGTCAAGAAGCGCGCGATCACCGCCACCGCCACCGCCGGCAGCACGTAGTACTGGAGGACCGCGGCGAGGCCGAAGTCGTCGATGATCGCCGAGCGCATGCGGGTCACGAGCCGGTAGGAGTACGAGTCGAAAAAGGACCTCGCGACGGCGGCCACCGGCCTCCCGCCGGCCGCCGCGGCGGCGGCGAGCGCGACGAGCAGGGTGCCCGCGGTGGCCGCCACGGACACGGCGACGGCGCGGGCGCGATGCGCCGGCACCTGGGGCAGGGCTCGCCCGGGCCGGCGCCGGGCGAGCCAGCCCGCCGTCACCAGGCCCGCCGCCACCGCCGCGGTCAGCCCGAAGTCGAAGCGCCATAGCCCGAGCGCCGCGATGCCGGCCCAGAGGAGGGCGAAGCGGGCGGCGGTGGGCCGGCGTATGGCGGCGGCGAGGAAGATCGGCGGCACCAGGGCCAGGGCGTAGTACTCGGAGACCGTCCGCAGGACGCCCGTCACCGCGACGGCCACCAAGGCGAAGCCGGGCGAAGTCACCCGGGCGAGGAAGAAGTACACGGCCACCACGGCCACGACCGTCGGCATCCACGCTTCCCAGACCAGCATGTCGAGGCCCTGCCGCCCGTTCAGCAGGGTGTAGAGGGTCTGGAAGACCATGTCGGAGAAGGTGTGGGCGAGGCGCACGTCGAGGATCGGCAGCCGTCCGTAGTCGAAGAGCTGCTGGGTCGGCAGCGTCGACTCGCCGAGATGGAAGTAGTCGAGCTTGCTGAAGTGGAGGACGTGCTCGTGGACCGCGAAGAGGACGTTCGACGCCAGGAAGGCGGGAAAGACGACGAGGCCGAGGACGCTGGCCGGCCGCGGAGCGAGGAGCCCGCGCCGGTGCGCCGCCGCGAGGCCGACGGCGGCCCCCGCCAGGGCGAGGATCGCGGCGGTCGCCAGCGCCCTCGGCCCGACGCTCGAGACGCGGTATTGGAGCTCGTTGGCCAGCGGGACGGCGGCGGGAATGAAGGCGAGCGGCGCCGACGCCAGGACGAGACGGGCGCGGCCCTCGGCGCTCGCCGTCCAACGGGCGGCCAGGGCCAGGACGGCGGCGGCGAGCGCGCCGTAGAGAACCGGCCACGCCGGCGGCGGCAGGAAGTCGAAGCCGAGGCGCAGGCCGGCGACGGTCTGCACCGCCGTCACCGCCGCGAAGGGCACGAAGAGGGCGGCGGCGGCGAGGTCGACGTCGGCGACGATCCGCGCTGGGGCGCTCTCGCCCCGCCGCTCCAGGATCCGGAGCTTGACGGCGGCATAGGCGACCACGAGGACGACCGCCTGGAGCAGGACGGCGGCGAGGACGTCGAGGTCGTGGCGCCGGAGGACGATCGCCAGCGCCGCCGCCGTCGCCGCCGCTTCCGCCAACCTCGCCGCGAACCGAAGCTCGCGCCCGACTTCATCACCGCCGGCGAGCCGGCGGGCGACCCAGCGCCCGGCGAAGAAAACCGCCGTCAGCAGGACGACGAAGGAGCCGTAGAGGACGACGTAGCTCTCGACGTAGGGCGAGGCGTCGACCCCGTCGACGGTGGTGACGCCGATCGCCCGGTCGCGGAAATGACCGAGGCTCACGGCCGCCTCGAAGAGGCCGCGGAAGCGGTCGGCGAGCACGGCGAGAGCCAGGGCGACGGCGAAGGGCAGAGGCCAGCCGGCGTCCGCGGGGCCGCGGGTCACCGTATTGCGGGTCACCGTCTCGCGGGTCACCGTCTCGCACCCGCCGCGCGCGGCGGCGCCGCGGCCACCGCGAGCAGCACCGCGGCGGCCAGGCCGGCCAGCGCCGCGCCAGGGAGAAAGCCCGGCGGCCGGTAGACGAGGTCGACGCGGTGCCTTCCGGCCGGCAGCCAGGCGGCGACGAGCGGTCCGTTGGCCAGGGTCGTCGGGTGCGCCGCGCCGTCGACGAGGAGGCGCCAGCCGCCGTCCTGGTACACGCTGGAGGCCATGAAGCGTTCTTCCGCCAGGTCCACCCGGGCCACGATGCGCGCCTCCGAAAGCCGCTCGAGGACGAGGGTCGAGGCCGCCGGGCTGGCGGCCTGCCAGTCGTTCTCGTGGCCGGAGGTGCCGAGGGTCAGCGCGCGTGCCGCGAAGTCCTGGTTCGCCGCCGTCCACTCCCTCCAGGGCCTCGCCGGGGACGCGATCTCGGCCGCGGCGGGCAGGAACAGACGGCGCAGGGCCCACGGCCGCTCCCACGCGACGCCGTTCGGATCCTCGAACACCGCCGCGAGCGGAGGGCCGAAGCTCCACCGGTCCTCGGCCAGCACATAGCGCACGCCGAGGAGGTCGAGGAGCGGGTGGTCCGCCTCGGTGAACAGGAAACCGCCCCTGGGGCCGCGCAAGGGGTCGAGGAGGTCGTGGACGTCCGCGGCCTGGCTGGGGCCCGGCACGCGGGGGTCGGCCAGGCCGTAGACCGTCGCGAACTCCGGCGGCAACGCCGAATGGAGGCCCAGCATGCGAAAGCCGTCGGGGTCGCTCGCGATCTTTTCCTGGATGAAGCTCAGGGGCGGCGACTGCGGGTAGAAGTGGGACCGTGGCACCGGCGGATTGGCCGGACGGTAGAAGGCGAGCAGCTCCGCCGCCAGCAGACCGGCCACGGCCCAAAGCGCCCAACGCGGACGCGGCCCTCGCCGCAGGAGGAGCACCGCGCCGAAGCCCACTCCGATGAGCTGAGCGGCCAGCGAGGAGTAGCGCAGGGCGGCCAGCTCGCCGGGATCCTCCGGGCTCGGGTGGGCCAGGTAGGCCCACAGCACCAGGGCGGCCAGGGCGGCGGCGACGGCGCCCACCCGCAGCCGCGGCAGGTCGTGGCGGCGCCAGCGCTCCCAGGTGCAGGCGGCGAGGTAGGCGAAACAGAAGCTCAGCACCATCAGGACCCGGCTGTGGAAGGAGGGCGACTTGTCCAGCAGGGGCAAGTGGATGGTCAGCGCCACGAAGCCGGGCGGCCGGAACATCACCACCAGGCAGAGAAGACCCAGGCCGGCCATGAGCCGCTCCTGCGGGAAGCGCCGGCCGGCGCCGGAGGCCAGCGCCAGGAGGGTGGCGAGCAGCGTCAGCGTGCCGGCGAACCCGCCGCCCTCCTCGTTCACGTTCTGGTGTCCCCAGTAGGCGCCGTAGCGGTTGTTGCCGTAGGCGTTGGGCGTCGCGATCGGCAGCATGCGCTCGGGCACGGTCTCCAGGGCCCGCGCCCACCTCTCGGGCACGATGAGCTGACGGCCGAGGTAGTGGTTACGGGCCACCAGCGCCCGGTAGCGCGTGGTCTCGGGCAGGTAGGAGGCGGCCGGCAGCAGGACGGGGGCGGCCAGCAGACCCGCGAGGACCGCCGCCGCCGCCCAGCCGCGGAAGATCCCCCAGCGGCGGGACGCCTCGGCGGCCCGCAGGCGGGCGAGCGCGAAGAGGCCGGCCGTGAGCAGCACGTAGAGGGCGGTCTCCGGATGGCCGGCGGCGAAGACGGAGAACAAGGCCCCGGTGAGCAGGACCAGGTCGCGGCGCCGGCCGGCCTGCGCCCACAGGACGGTGGCGTAGAGCGCGACCGGCAGCGTCGCGGCGCTGTTGGCGTGGGGCCAGCCGAGCCACAGGATCATGAACCCGCCGAGCGCGTAGGCCAGGGCGCCGATCAGGGCCGGCAGCTCCGAGATCTCCTGCCGGCGCAGCAGCAGGAAAGTGAACGCCAGGGCCACGAGCACCCTGAGCGCCGCCACCACGCCCACCGCGGCCGGCAGGGGAAGGGGCAGCGCCGCCACCACCAGGGGATGGAACGGCATCGCCTGGGGATTGGCGAGCAGGGGCAGGCCGGCGGCCGAGTACGAGTTCCACAGCGGCCACTCGCCGTCGCGCAGGCAGCGGCGGACCTGGGCCTGCCAGGGCGCGATCGCGTGGGTGAGATCGCGCTGCAGCGGGTTGTCGTCCACCATCTCCAGCCCCAGGTGGCGATAGGGCACCATTTTCGCGATGCCGCCGACCGGAAGGAGCGTGTTGTCGAGCAGCAACACCGGCGCGAAGAGCACCAGCAGCACCACGGCGAAGACGATCCAGGCCTTGAGCGGAACGGGATCGAACCAGCGGCGCAGCGTCCGGTCGAGGAGCGCGGCGAGGAGCAGGAGCCAGAGGCCCGGAGCGAGGTGGAGAAGCGTCCAGCCGTTCATCGATGAAAGGTGCCGCAGGCGACTGCCGGATGGGGCGCGCGGATGTTACCAGATCTTGGCGCGAGGATCGGCTCAGTCGCCCGCGCGGAGCTGGACCGATTCGACCATCACGGGGCCGGTGGCCTCGAGCACGAGCCGGTCGACCGGCTGGCTCAGCCACGCCCACTGGGTGCTCAGACGCACCAGGTGATCGTCGAACCGGTCCCCCCGCCCTGGGTCCTCGAGGCTCGCCGCGGCGAGGTCGAAGCCGTTCATGAGCACGCCCCGGCGCGCCACGCCGTAGCGGATCGTCAGCCGCGGCACTTCGCCGCCGGCGAGCGGACGCAGCCGAAGCTGGAGGTAGCTGCCGGACGACTTGTCGATCGCCGGATCGAAGTCGAAGACGGCGGGCGTGTCGACGTCGAGGCCGAAAGGAGCGGCGGCCAGGGTCGCGACGACGGCCGTCCGGTCCGTCGCCGCCAGCGGATCGAAGGCGCCCCAGACGGCGGGCAGGCGGCCGAGGTCGAAACGCTGGACGACCTGGTCGGGCGCCAGCGGCCGGATCGGCTCGCCGGCGACGAGCAGCGCGGCGCGCCGGATCTCGAGCTCCAGGCCCGGCGGCGGGTCGAGGCGCAGGTTGCGCAGCGGCTCGGCGGCCGCCGGCAACGCCACCGTCAGGCGGTCGGCGCCGCCGCCGCGGCGCGCCGCCAGCGGGGCCCAAGTGCTCGCCTCTTCGCGGAAGCCTTGCTCGCCATGGGCGAAGAAGACCTGCACGAAGCCCGGCGCCGAGGCCGCGTACTCGAGCTCCAGGGTGGCGTAGGTGCCGGCGCCGACCTCCTCGTCGAGCGCGAGCAGACCGGCGATCCACGGATCCTCGCCCAGCGTCCGAAATCGCCGCGCGCCGTCCGCCGCTGGGGGCAGGCGCTCGACGTCGTGGAGCTCCAGCGCGGCCAGCGCCAGCTCGCGGCGGTCGAGTTCGAAATCCAGGACCGTCCCGGCGTGGACGTTCTCATCCGACCACACCTCGTAGGGCCCGACCCGGGCGAGGGGCCGATAGCGGCGATAGACGAGCTCGGCGACCCGGTAGCTGCGGACCTCGTTGGGCACGCCGTCCGCGTCGTCCCAGCGCTCGTCGCCCTGCTCGAAGACCACGAAAGGCAGGCCGCCGGCGGCTCGCAGCGCCTCGAGATCCGCCACCACGCGCTCCTGCACCGCTTCCGAGACGTGGCTCAGGTTGGGGATGACGTGGGTCGGGAAGAGCCGATTGGCCAGCACGTAGAGGAGGGGTGAGTTGGTGAAGTCGAAGAAAGTCTGGCCCTCGGCGAGGTTGCGCTCGAGAAAGGCCGCCAGCGGACGGTGACGCTCCTCCGGGTAGACCACGCGCCGCTCTTCGCCCCTCCAGGTCCGGGTCTCGAAGAGGCGGCCGCCGTCGGCGAAGAGGTGGAGCCGCAGGTCGCGGCCGACGCCGAAGCTCGCCGGCGCCAGGGCGGCGAGGCTCTGCAGGACCATCACCGCCAGGAAGGCGAGCCGCGTCGCCGCGCTCTCGCGCCGGCGCAGGAAGAGCAGCGGCAGGAGAGCCGCGAGCAACGCGAAGAGGTAGGGATTGAAGCGCTCGACCAGGGAATGACGCTCGAGGGAGCGCACCGAGATCGCGAGGGAGAAGGCGGCGGCCATCGCCAGCGGCGCCCAGACGAGGGGCGTGCGCCGCCCCGCCATTCGAGCTGCCAGGAAGCGCGCGATCACCACCGCCGCCACCGCCGGCAGCACGTAGTACTGGAGCGCCGCGGTTGAACCGTAGTCGTCGACGATCTCCGGGCGCATGCGGGTGGCCAGGCGATGGGAGTACGACTCGAAGAAGGAGAGCGCGGTGCCGACCGGCGCTCTCCCGCTCGCCACCGCCGCGACGGCGAAGGCGCCGAGGAGGGCTCCCGCCGTCGCTGCCAGGGAGATCGCGACGGCGCGGGCCCGGTGGGCGGGCACCCGGGGCAGCAGGCGTCCGGGACGCCGGCGCGCGAGCCAGGGCACGGTCACCAGGACCGCCGCCGCCGCCGACGCCAGCCCCAAGTCGAGCCGCCACAGCCCGAGCGCGGCGGTGCTCCCCCAGAGCAGGGCGAAGCGCCGGACGCCAGGCCGCCGCAGAGCGCCGGCGAGGAAGATCGGCGGCACCAGGGCCAGGGCGTGGTCGGCGGAGACCGTCCACAGGACGGGGGTGGCGGCGACGGCCACCACGGCGAACCCCGGCGACGTCACCCGCGCCAGGAAGAAGTACAACGCCACCACCGCGAGCACCGCCGGCACCCATCTCGCCCACACCAGCATGTCGAGGGCGCGATAGCCGTTCACCAGCGTGTAGAGGGTCTGGAAGACCATGTCGGAGAAGGTGTGGGTCAGGTGCAGGTCGAGCAGGGGCAGCCGGCCGTGCTGGAAGAGCTGCTGGGTCGGCAGGGTGGTCTCGCCGAGGTGGAAGTAGTCGAGCTGGTCGAAGCGCAGGACGTGCTCGTGGACCGTAAACAGGACGTTTCCCGCCAGGAAGGCGGGGAAGACGGCGAGAGCCAGGACCCCGGCGGGCCGCGGACGCCACCGCCCGCGCCGGTGGACGGCCGCGAGGGCGCAGGCGGCGCCGAAGAGAGCGGCGATCGCGGCGGCCGCGAGGATCCGCGGAGCGACCATCGGAAAGCGGTATTGGAGCTCGTTCGCGAAGGGCACGGCGGCGGGGATGAAGGCGAGGGGCGCCGACGCCAGGACCAGCCGGGCGCGGCCGTCAACGGTCGGCGCCCGGCGGGCGGCGAGGGCGAGGACCGCGGCGGCGAGGGCGGCGTAGACCGCCGGCCAGGCCGCCGCCGGGAGGCCGTCGAAGCCGAGCGGCAGGCCGGCCACGGCCTGGAACGCCGCCACCGCCGAGAACGGCACGAAGAGGGCCGCGGCGACGAGGTCGACGTCGGCGAGGACCGCCGCGGCGGCGCCCGCGCCGCGGCCGAGGACCGCGAGCTTGACCGCGGCGAAGGCGACGACGAGGACGACCGCCTGGAGCAGCAGGGCGACCGGGACGTCGAGGTCCGCGCGCCGGAGGAGGATCGCCGTCACCGCCGCCGCCGCCGCCACCTCCGCCAGCCGCGCCGCCAGGCGGAGCTCGCGGGCGATACGGCCGGAATCGGGACGGCGGCTCAGGCGTCGTCCGGCCCAGCGCGCCGCGAGCAAGGCCGCCGCCAGCAGGACGGCGAAGGACCCGTAGAGGACGACGTAGCTCTCGACGTAGGGCGAGGCGTCGACGCCGCGGACGGTGGTCAGGCCGATCGCCCGCTCGCGGAAATGGCCGAGCGGCACCGCCGCGTCGAAGAGGCCGCGGAAGCGGTCGGCGAGCAGAGCGAGCACCAGGGCGACGGCGAAGGGCAGCGTCCAGCCGGTCGCCGGATCCGTTTTCCGGCCTTC
>DASWIG010000778.1:0-10949 GCA_036397835.1 Thermoanaerobaculia bacterium | reverse complement strand
GTGGCGCGGCGGACGAGCGAGGAGCTCGCCGTGATGTCGGCCGTCATGCGTCGCTACACCTCGGGACCGTTCGCCGGCCGGGGCTGGTTCGGCTCCGAGCTGAGCCCGCACATCCGGGCCACGGCGTTGCGCGAGCACGCGCCGGCCGTCTTCGTGGCGGCGGAGTGGGGGCTGGCGGGCGTGCTCGGGCTGCTGCTCGTCTACGGCGTCGTCGGCGCCGCGGGCCGCGCGCTCCCCGCATGGGCCGGCGACGAGCGCGGCCCGCCGTCGTCGTATTGGGGCACGGCGTCGTACCTGGCGGCGCTCACCGTGGCGATCCCCAGCGTCTACATGCTGCTCGCCAACTACCGGCTGACGCTCTTCACCGGCAAGAACGTCTACCTGCTCGGGCTCGACTCGACGGCGGACGTCTTGGAAGTGTTCCTGTTGACGGCGCTGTTCGCGTTCGGGGCGTCGGTGGTGGGGGAGGAGGAAGAATGAGAAGAAATCCTCCCCCCAGCCCCCTCCTTTTTCAAAGTAGGGGGAGAAGAAATCCTCCCCCCAGCCCCCTCCTTTTTCAAAGGAGGGGGAGCCAGAGGATCCGAGGCGAAGCGAGGAGTCCCCTTCCCCCCTTTGAAAAAGGGGGGCCAGGGGGGATTTCCGCGGCAAAGCCGCGGATCCGTGCAGGGGGGCTCTCATGAGACGCTTCCGAAACCTCTCATGGCTCCTCGCCGCCGCCCTCGTCCTCGCCCTCCTGGTCTGGCGCAGCGGCACCGGCGCCCGCCAGCTCCAGTACTACGCGCCCGACGATTACGTCGAGCGCGCCGAGCGCTTCATCGACGCCGGCTACCTGGTGGCCGACTGCGCGGACGACCCCATGCGCCTGGTGCCGCGGCTCGACGAGGCGCCGGCCCACGAGCGCTCCTGGTACGCCGAGAGCTACCTCGCCGCCGACGTCGCGCGCTTCAACGCCGACCCCGACGGCTTCGGCTGGGCCTTCGCCATCGACGACGACTGCCGCCTGCGCGGCGTCAACCCGGTGGTCCACGCCGTCGACCTGCCGTTCGTGGATCGCCCGCGCTGGCTCGGCCACGTGCTCTACGACGGCCAGGGCTCCGACGCCGTGCTGCGCTCGGCGCGGCGCTCGATCACCCTGATGCGGGCCGACACGCCGGTCTCCGCCCGCGACCAGGCCACCACGCGCGTGGGCGCCGGCGAAGAGGTGGTGAAGGAAGGCGTCGTGCTGCTGCACTTCGCCGGCGGTCCCGGCCAGCCGGCGGCGCGCCTCTTCCACGTCGGCGACCAGGTCGTGGTCCACAACCGGGTGCGGGAGCGGCGGCCCGAGGCGGTCAGGCTCATGGGCCACCAGCTCCCGGTGGGCATGATGTCGCGTCTCGAGACCGGCGACTGGCTCCACCTCGAGGCCGACGCGCCGGCGCGCGCCGAGGAGACCTTCGTCTACGTCGGCGGCGAGGCCCTCGAGGCGGCCAGCGTCGTCCGGCTCCAGAACGAGCGCTACGAGCGCAAGAGCGAGGACGCCGGGCTCGGCTTCGCCCTCGACCCGGTGCGCGAGAGCGCGGTGCCCTACCTCGACCAGGTGGCGCGCGGCCTCGACGCGGTGCTGGCGGTGCTGCCGGAGGAGAAGGCCGCGGCGCTCGCTCGAAGCTTCGACGTGCAACTGACGCTGCGCCGCGACCTCCAGCTCCGTCTCGACCGCGTGTTCCGCGGCGCCTGTCGACGCCTGCGCCGCGACCGCGACCTCGACCCGTTCGCCGCCGGCCTGACCGTGCTCGACGGCATGACCGGCAAGGTCCTGGCGCTCGCCACCTACCCCCACGAGGACGACCTCGCCGGCGACGCCCTGGACGGCGCGGCGCGCCGGCGCCTGGTGCGCAACCAGAATTTCGTGCGCCACCCGGTCGGCTCGGCGGGCAAGCCCTTCTTCTTCGCGGCGATCGCCCACGCTTACCCCGAGCTCCTGGAGCTGGCGATCGCCGGACACGAAGAGGAACGCCACCACCGCGACCTCTTCCAGTGCGAGATCCCGACCGGTTACCAGCTCCTCGTGGGGCACGGCGAGCGCGTGGACTTCCGCACCGCGCTCGAGATCTCGTGCAACAAGTACACCGTGGAGCTGGCCACCCTGGCGCTCGCCGCGGACCTCAGCGCCGACGCCTCGATCCCGGTCGACCCGGACGTCGAGTGGCCGCGCCCGGGCGCCGAGCCCGAGCTGTGGCTCGCCGGACGTCCGCTGCGCGGAGCGCCCGACCTCGGAGGCTACGTCTTCCGCGACGCCGGCGAGCCGGAGGAGGACGAGACGACGGCGGCGGTGCGCTGCTCGAGCCTCGACCGTTTCGACCAGGTCCGCTACCGCGCGGCCCTGGAGCACCTGACCGGCGCCACCACCTACCGCGGACGCCTGCCCCAGGGTCTGCCGGCGACGGCGACCCGGCGTCAGCTCGAGAGCGGCTACACGACCAACCGCTACGACCTCTCGCCGTGGGCGCCGCTGCTCGCGTACCTGCTGGCGGACGCCGGCGAGGACAAGGCGTGGCGGATCCGCGCCGCCCTCCAGGAGGTGGCGCCCGAGCGGGTGAACCTGGCCTTCAACCAGGTCACCGAGCTGCGCGGCGACTACGTGAGCTTGCTGCTCGGCGGCGGCTCGTCGATCTGGACCGACGTCCAGCTCGCCGAGGCTTTGTCGCGTCTGGTCACCGGCCGCCAGGTCGAGGCGCGGCTGGCGTCGCGGGTGCTCGGACGGGACGCGCCTGAGGAGACGGAAAAGGCGCAGGACGTCCCGGAGCCGCTCGAGCTGCGGCCGGAAGCGCGGCGCGCGGTGCTCGACGGTCTGGAGCGGGTGGTCGCCGGCGGGCGCGGCACGGCGCGCGAGGTGCGCCCGGAGCTCGAGGCCGTGCGCCGGGCCTTTCCGGAGGACCGGATCGTCCTCTACTCGAAGACGGGCTCGCCGGTGCTCGAGCGCGCCGTGCCCGGCGCCGTGGCGACGGCCCTCGAGGGTCTGGTGGCGCGGCGGCGCCTGGCGTTCGAGGACGGCCGCGTCGTCGTCCACGTCGGGGGACGGACCGCGCCCTACCGCCGCGGCGGCGAGCACGGGCGCGGCGACTACCTGGACGCCCTCGGCAGGGCCCTGGTGGACGTCGGGTCGGTGCGCGGCGGCCGGGTGCAGCGCGTGGTGCGCAACCTGGTCGACGACCTGGTGGCCGACCTGCGCCGCGGCCGTTCCGGCTTCGCCGAGATCGACGGCCCGCTGCAGGTGGAGCGCGGCGCCTTGCGGCTCAACCGCGAGGACCGCCTCTTCCGCCGCCGGATGGTGCGCGAGATGGGCTCGGTCTACGTCTTCGCGCTGGTGCGGCTGCCGTCCGGAGCGTCGATGGACGGCGCCGCGCTGCCGCCGGAGGCTCGCGTCGTCGTCGCCGCCCTCCATCTCGACGTCGGGCCGGACAGCAAGGTCGCCGTCGAGGTGGCGCGCGTCGTCGTGCCGGAGCTGGCGGCGCTGCTGCGTTGAGAAGCAACGAGGCGGGGACGACGTCCCCGCCTCGTACGGGCACGAAAGCGCGCGGCGATCAGAAGTTGCCGTCGCAGATCGTGCCGTCGCCCTCGGGGCCTTCCACGATGCCGTTGCCGCAGCAGAAACGGTTCGCGGGCTTGCCCGAGGTCACTCCCGCGCAGTCGTTCGCGCAGCTCAGGCAGTCCTCGCCCGATTCGCAGACGCCGTCGTTGTCACAGCCCGGCGGCGGCGGCGGCGGCGGCGGTGGCGGCGGCGCAGCGCCGCACGACGGGCCGCCGAAGGCGCCGACGCGGGTCTTGAAGTCGAAGCTGGCGGTGTTCTCGTAGTACTCCTGGGTGTACCAGAAGGTGCAGTCGTCCACCGGGTCGACGCTCATCGACGAGTAGTCGCCCCAGCGGTTGGCCTGGGTCTGGGTGCCGGTGCCGGCGATGAGCTCGACCTCGCCGCCCGGCAGCGTCCCCAGCGGGTCGGCTGCCTGGCGCGTGACGTAGCGCACCGACGGGAACGTGTTCCGGTTCGCTACGCTGTAGCCCAGGGCGACGTCGCCGAAGCCGTTCATGGCCGCCGAGCCCATCCAGCGGTGGAGGCCGCCGGACGGCGCGTAGACTCCGTTCTGGTGGAGGCTCCAGCCGCTGCCGGTGTCGCGCAGCTCGGCCCACAGGATGCCCGCGGTGTCGCTGCCGTCGGCGTCGACCGTGGTGTTGATCACCAGCGAATCGTGGCCGCCGAAGGAGCGGTACTGGGCGCGGTACATCTGGAGCTCGTCGATGGGGTCGAGGGCCGAGCCGCCGCCCTGCTTGGGCACCGGGATGCAGTTGCGCTGGAAGAAGCCGCACACCGTGCTGTCGTAGTCGGGCAGCGGCACGATCGCCAGCTCGGTGAAGGTGGAATTGGCCGGGGTGTTGAAGTCCGGGTCGAATTCCCAGATGCGCACGCCGTCGGTCCCGGTCAGCGGACCGTCGAAGTCGTCGTCCCAGAAGCGGGTGAAGAAGCCCGGAGTGCCGGCGGCCGGCGCCGGGCCCTCGAGATGGGGCGGCTGCACGCCGTCGGGGCAGTCGCCGGCGGCGCACGGCAGGCTGAACTTCACGAAGGTCACCGCGCCGCCGGCGAGCAACGCGGCGCGGTCGAAGGCCACGAAGCCGGCGAAGGTGCCGTCGTTCGACGGGAAGTCGCGCAGCGACAGGTAGTAGGCGTCGGGCATCAGGCCGAGCTTGGGATAGTCGTTGTTCTCGCCCGGGCTGACCGTGAACGCGTAGCGGAAGTAGGTCCCCGTGGGATCCGGGCTGGTCGACACCGCGACGCACTGGATGCCCTCGTTGATCGAGAACTGGCTCACCAGCCAGCGGTCGGCGAGGTGGTCGTAGAGCACGATCGGGTCGCCGTCGTTGTTGGTCTGGCAAGGGCCGCCGAAGCCGCTCCAGAAGGAGTTGCCCGGCAGCGGGCCGAGGGCCAGCGAGACGCCGGTGGGCGCGCCGCTCACGTCGCGGGTCACGTCCCACACCGCCCAGATCAGGTTGATGTACTGGACGAAGTGGTCGGGGCCGATGTCGCCGTTGGTGTCGGGCGGCACCACGCGTCCGCCGATGGTGGCGGCGTTGTCGTCGTCGCTGAGGCCGGCGAAATTGAGGATCGGCGCCGGGGTGAGGGCCGCCGCTTCCAGCGGCCGGTCCTCGGTCTGGCGCCGCGGATCCTGGCGGCCCGGGGCGTTGCCGCGGCCGTGGGCCGGCGGCGGTTGGTGGGAGATCTCCTTCTCGAAGCCGGCGGCCTTGGGCGGCAGCGGCTTGACGTCCCGCAGCGGCGGCGAGACGTCGGCGTGGATCTGTGTCCCGATGACAGGGCCGACGATTCGGCCCGATTCGGCGACGGCCGCGGGCGCCAGGCAGGCGGCGACCAGCGCCGCGGCGGTGCCGTAACAGAGACTTCTCCTGTGCATAGGTCCTCCTTATGGTTGGAGAAGTTCGACAGGACGGACTTCCCCATGAAGTCCGCCAGCGAAGCCGATACTGGTGCGGTTGGCCGCGGGGCTCTGTCGGTGACTCGCCTGCGTTGTGCGGCGTCCGGTCCCCCGATCGGACGCGCGCGGTGCCCCGTTGCGCGACACGATCCCACAGGTGGGATGCCGGCATCCTACCACAGAAGTCGGCCCGGCGTGGGCGGGTCGCCCTTTGGGGTAGGTGTAGGGGCGCACGGCGTGCGCCCGGCCCCGAAAGGGGCCGTCCGGACGGGCGCAAGGCCTTGCGCCCCTACACCGGCGACTCGACCTTCAGCGTCAGCACCGGGCACTTGGCGCCGCGCACCACCCGCTCGGTCACGCTGCCCAGGAAGAAGCGGGCCAGGCCCGTGCGGCCGTGGGTGGCGATCACGATGAGGTCGACCCCCGCCTCCTCGGCGTGCTCGACGATCTGCCAGGCCGGATTGCCATCGCGGACCTCGATCGTGTGGGGCACCGCGTCTCCCACGATCTCCGCGGCGATCGGGCCGAGGTCCTCGCGCACCCGCGCCATCAGCTCCGGGAGCGCGAATGCTTCCGAACGGTAGTGGAGCGGCACGTAGGGATGGGGCTCCATGATCGGCTCGATCACGTGCAGCAGCTCGAGGCGGGCGCCGTAGTCGGCGGCGAGGTCGCGGGCGGCGGCGAGGGCGGTGCGCGAATGCTCCGAGAAGTCGAAGGGCGCCAGGATCTTGCGCGGCGGGTGCAGGGCCGGCGGCCCGCCCTCGCCGCGCAGCGTCATGACCGCGCAGGGCGCCAGGCGCACGACCTCTTCGGCGACGCTGCCGAGCAGCAGACGCCGGAAGCCGCGCCGGCCGTGCGCTCCCATCACGATCAGGTCCACGTCCTCGTCGACGGCGTGGCCGACGATCTCGGTGGCCGCCGCCACGCCCCGGCGCTGCACCTCGCGGATGTTGAGGTGCTCCGTCCGGCGGTCCTCGAGCAGGGCCTTCATCTCTCCGGCGGCCAACTCGCGCAGCCGCCCGTCGATCTCGGCGGCGCCGGGGAAGCGGTCGTCGGGCTCGCCCACTTCCAGGTCGTGGAGCACCACCACGTGGAGGAGGTCGAGGTCGGCGTCGAAGTGCTCGGCGAAGAAGAGCGCGTGATCGAGGGCCGCGTTCGAGCACTCGGAAAAGTCGGTCGGCATGAGGATCTTCTTGACGTCCATGACGAGCTCCCTGTCGAAGGCGGACGCAGGTCCGCGGCTTCAGTATGGCAAAGCGGCCGCGGACGTCCAAGATCCTCCGGGTAGTCGTCCGACCACCGCCGCGCGGGAGGGAGCTACCCGTGAGGGCGGGGGCTGGCGGCGACCGCGGTGATAGGGTGGACGCTCCACGGAGGATACGAAATGAGCCAGGCCCTGCCGCCGGCCGCTCTGCGCTGGCACTGCGATCCGGCGACGTTCGAGTTCGAGACCACCGACGAGGTCGAGGCGATCACCGGCGTCGTCGGCCAGGACTCCGCCGTCAACGCCCTGCAGTTCGGGCTCGAGTGCGACGCTCCGGGCCAGAACGTCTTCGTCCGCGGCCTGACCGGCACCGGCCGCATGACCCTGGTGCGCCAGCTCCTCGAGGAGCTGCAGCCGGATTGCCCGCCGCCCACCGTCTACTGTTACGTCCACAACTTCGCCGAGCGCGACCGGCCGCGCCTGATCGCGTTGCCCCCCGGCAAGGCGCGCGCCTTCAAGCGCCGCGTCCGGACCCTGGCGGAGTCGATCCGCGACGACCTCACCGAGGCGCTCAACGCGCCGCACCTCAAGTCCGAGCGCGAGGCCATCGAGAGCCGCCGCCAGGATGAGATCGAGTCGATCACCGGCGACTTCCAGAAGGAGCTCCAGGCCGCCGGGCTCGAGCTCGTCACGGTGCAGCGCGGTCCCATCGCCATGCCGGTGATCCTGCCGCTGGTCGACGGCAAGACCGTCTCGCCCGACGAGCTCGAGCGGCTCCACGAGCAGGGCAAGGTCTCCGACGAGGACCACGCGGCGTTCAAGGAGAAGCGCCGCAGCCTGCACAAGCGCCTCTCCGACGTGTCGGCCCGGGTGCGCGAGATCCAGCACGGCGGCATCGAGTCGATCCGCGAGAAGACCGAGGCCGCCGCCCGCCAGATCCTCGGCGAGATGATCGAGCCCATCCGGCGCGAGTTCCCGGGCGAGGACGTCAAGCGCTTCCTCGACGAGGTGGCCGACGACGTGGTCGAGAACCGTCTCTTCGCCCCGCCGGGCGAGGGCTTCGATCCGCTCGAGGCCTACGGGGTCAACGTGCTGCTCGAGCACGAGGACGGCGACGGTTGCCCGATCGTGGTGGAGAACACCCCCACGCTCGCCAAGCTCCTCGGCACGGTGGAGCGCGAGTGGAGCCCGCAGGGGCCGCTGCCCGCCGACTACCTCTCGATCCGCGCCGGCTCGCTGCTGCGCGCCGCCGGCGGCTACCTGATCCTCGACGCGCGCGACGTGCTCACCGAGCCCGGGGCCTGGAAGGTGCTGGTGCGCACCCTGCGCACGGAATCCCTGGAGATGGTGCCGCCGGAGCTGAGCTGGCTGCCGTGGGCCCCGTCGCTCAAGCCCGAGCCGATCCCGGTGAAGATCCGGGTGATCATGGTCGGCGACGCCTGGATCTACCACCTCCTCGACGCCTACGACGCCGACTTCAGTCACCTCTTCAAGGTGCTCTCGGACTTCGACAGCGTGATCGGCCGCGAGGCCGGCGCCCGGCAATACGCCGGCGTGCTGGCGCGCATCGCGCGCGAGGAAAAGCTGGCGCCCTTCCACCGCGACGCGGTCGCCGCGCTGGTGGAGCAGGGGGCGCGCATCGGCGCCTTCAAAGGCAAGCTCACGGCCCGCTTCGGCCGCGTCGCCGACGTCGCCCGCGAGGCCGCGTTCCTGGCCCGCAAGGAGGGCGGCAAGAAGAAGGGCGTCGCGGTGCGGGCGCGGCACGTGCTGGAGGCGGTCCGGCGCACCAAGGAGCGCGCCAGCCTGCCGTCCCTGCGCTTCCGCGAGCTGGTGCGCGACGACGTGCTCCACGTGCAGACCACCGGCGCGGTGGTGGGGCAGATCAACGGCCTGGCGATGATCCACGCCGGTCCGATCTCCTACGGCTTCCCGGCGCGCATCACCGCCACCATCGGCGCCGGCAGCGCCGGCATCGTCGACATCGAGGGCCAGGCGTCGCTCTCGGGATCGATCCACACCAAGGGCTTCCACATCCTCGGCGGCGCATTGCGTCACCTGCTGAGCACCGACCATCCGCACGCCTTCAGCGCCTCGCTCGCCTTCGAGCAGAGCTACGGCACGATCGACGGCGATTCGGCGTCGGCGGCCGAGATCTGCTGTCTGCTCAGCGCCCTGACCGACGTGCCCATCCGCCAGTCGCTGGCGATGACCGGCTCCATCGACCAGCGCGGCCGGATCCAGGCGATCGGCGGGGTCAACGAGAAGATCGAGGGCTTCTTCGACACCTGCGCCGACAGCGACACCCTCGGCGAGCAGGGGGTGATCATCCCGCAGTCGAACGTCGGCGACCTGATGCTGCGGCCCGACGTCGTGGAGGCCTGCGGCGACGGCCGCTTCCGGATCTACGCCGTGGAGCACGTGCGCCAGGCCCTCGAGATCCTCACCGGCATGCCCGCCGGCGAGCCGGACGAGAAGGGGGAGTACCCCGAGGACACGCTGCTCGGCGTCGCCCGCAAGAAGGCCCGCGAGTTCTGGCTCAAATCGTTGCAGAAACCGCCCGGCGGGGAGAAACCCTCCCCCCAACCCCCTCCTTCTTCAAAGGAGGCGGAGCCGGAGTCCTTCCTCTGACTCAGGGGGGACTCAGGTCCTTCGCGGCAAGCGAAGCAGGAAGTGATCCACCACGGTCACGAGGCCGTCGGAGGTCGAGGACGTACACCGAAAGCGCGCCCGCACCGGCGAACCCTCGACCGGCGTTTCCTCGACGGCGACGCCCAGGGGCTCCAGACACTCGCGGCGGTACCGCCGGTCCCAGTCGGGTATTTCCGCGTCCGTCAACTGGACGACGGCGCCGGCGGCGACGTCCTCGGTCCAATAGCCTTCGACCTGCCGGTGGGCTTCGCGGTAGTCGTTGCGTCCCCAGATCTTGACCTCGAGGACGACGACCTCCTTGCGGCCGTTGCGGCGCAGAAGGAGGTCCGTGCGTCCGGCCCCGCGCTGCGCTTCACGCTCCGAGTGCCAGCCGAGAAGCTCGAAACCCAACCCCAGGTGGGCCGCGAAGACCGCCTCCGGTACCAGGCGTTTGCCCTCAGCCGCTTCGTCCTGACGCGGCCCCGGTCGAAAGAAGTCGGCGCTCGAGCGGTGGAGCTTCCCGAGCAAGGTGGCGAGGTCGCGCAGGAACCCGGTCCCCAGGTCGCTCGACTCGGCGGAGCCCCGGGACAGGTTGAGCAAGCTGGCGATCGGATGGACGATGATGGGGTTGTCGTGGACCGGCGAGCTTTCCAGCCGCACGACGCCTACCGCCTCCAGCAGGCGCAGGGCGTCGGAGACGGTGAGCTTGAGGACGCCCGAAGGCCTTCCCAGGGCCGCCTCGAGCTCGCCGCGCGCGATCCGCCCCGGACCCTCCTGGATCCGCTTCCAGACCCCCAGCGGAGCGTCGGACAGGCGCGGGCTCGTCAGCGCGCTCAGGAGGTCGCTCAGGTATTCTTCGTGCTCCTCTTCGAAAAACTTGTAGGCCGCGGTGACGTCGTGGGTCGTGACCTCGCGGTCGAGAGACCAAAGCTGCTGAAGGCCGAAGGTCAGGATCGCCGGGATGCCGCCGCTCGCCAGGAGAAGCGCGTCGAGCACGTCCTCGGACAAAGGGCTGCCACGCTCCGCGAAGGGAGCGGCGAGCGCCTCGGCGTCCGTTCTCGTCAGGGGACGCAGCCGCAAGTGAATAGCCCGCGACAGGAAGCTCGAACCGAGGACGTCGCGAAAGACGAAGACGCCGATCGAGCCGACGGCCAGCACGCCCAGCCCGGGCAACGAGCGACGGGCCGCCTCGAGGTCGTTGAAGAAGCCTCGTCCCGGCGGCTGCGCCGACGGCGTTCCCTTCTCGGCATAGCGATCGAGCTCGTCGAAGAGCAGGACGAGGCGCTCGGGAGCGTCCGGCCGGGCGAAGTATTCGTCGAAGACCTCGCGGGAGTCAAAAGGCCTTCCCGACACGTTCAGGCGCCGCGCAAGGGCCTCGAAGCATGCCTCAACTGTCAGCGCGGGGGGCGGTGCCTCGAGGAGCACGACCCGCGTCCCAGGATGGCGTTCGAGCTCGGACTTGAGCTGCCCCAGGAAGACGCTCTTGCCCATGCCGCGGCCACCCATCACGACGGCGCTGCCGTTGCTGCGAAGGACCTCCGAGAGCCGCCCGACGTCGGGACGCGGAATCTCGATCTCGGGCCGGTGGCTTTGCCAGTTGAAGGGGTTCATGGCCGACGCTCCAGGCGTCCAGTATATGGCGGCCTGCGGCGGTCCGG
>DASWIG010000777.1:0-2126 GCA_036397835.1 Thermoanaerobaculia bacterium | reverse complement strand
GATCATCCGCATGGCCGGCCTCCTCGACCCCTACGACGACTTCGGCGAGGTCCGTGAGGGATGGCTCGCGGACCTCCTCCTGATCGACGGCGACCCGCTCGCGGACATCCGCGTGCTCACGCGGCCGAAGGAGACGCTCGTCGTGATCATGAAGGCCGGGGAGATCTACAAGAACGCGCTTTAGCGCCGCGGTGCAGGAATCCGGCCGCGTCTCGCCGCGCCGCCGCACGGGGCTGAAGCCCCGTGCCAGCTAGGAGACAAAAGCCCGCTGAAGCGGGCTCCGAGCCCCTCTTGGGGCTTCGCCTCTTAGCACGGGGCTACAGCCCCGTGCGGATCTGACCTATGATAGGCCCGAAATGAGGACGCCCCGGCTCGCCCGCCCGTTGACCCGCCTCGCCGCCGTCATCCTCCTGGGATGCTCCGGCGACCCTCCCCCGCAGGCCGAGACCCCGCCGGAAAGCGCGCCTCCGCCGCCGGCGCCGCAACGCCCCCTGGGGGGTCCGGGGGGAGAGCTTCAGGTGCAGGAGCCGGCGCGTCCCGATCCCGCCCAGGCCACCCGCGGCATCGACGTCTCGGTCCACAGCGGCGCCGTCGACTGGACCCGGGTCGCTGGGCAGGGCGTCCACTTCGCTTTCGTGAAGGCGACCGAAGGCGTCGACCTCGCCGACGGCGCCTTCCAGGACCATTGGCCGGCCGTCAAGGAGGCGGGCCTGATCCGCGGCGCCTACCACTTCTACGTCACCGAGGACGACCCGCAGGAGCAGGCCCGCTTCTTCATCGCCAACGTCGTCCTCGAGCCGGGGGACCTGGCCCCGGTGGTCGACGTCGAGGTGCTCGGCCACGGCACCCAGCCGGGCCTCGCCGACCGGCTGCGCACCTTCATCGGGATCGTCGAAGAGCACTACGGCGTGCGCCCGATCATCTACACCTCGCCGAAGTTCTGGGACCAGCACCTCGACGATACCTTCGGCGGCTATCCCCTCTGGATCGCCGAGTACGGGGTCGAGGCGCCGACGGTCCCCGCGGGATGGGAGACCTGGACGCTGTGGCAGTGGATGGGCGACGCGGACGTCAAGGGGGTGGAGAAGGGAGCCGACCTGAGCCGCGCCCACCCGGAGCTCGCAGACGCTCATCTCGAAGCGCTCGTCGTCGGCCGCGCCTTGACGCGCTCCCGCCCCTTGATGTAAAGTGCTTGCGTCCGAATTGAGCCCATCTTCGGCAGGGCATTTCAGCGTCCTGACGGTTGGAGTTTGTCCAAAGAGAACGGACGTGTAGTCCGTTCCGCAGAGGTCAATCACCGAAAGGAGAGGTGTCGAGATGAAGAGGAAGCTGCAGATCCTGGGAATCCTGGCCGTGACGTTGATCGTAGGCGTGAGCGGCGCCGTGTGGGCGAGCCAGCTCGGCGAATCGGCTCCGGCCGACGTGGTGACGGTGGAAGCCGCCGTGACGAACGCCGCGCCGGACATCTCCCTCGAAGACATCTTCGGGCCGATGGTGCCGTCGGCGGGAGAGTGCTGGACCGGTCATACCCCTTATTCTGGCGGGGCGACCCTGTGCGAGCAGACGTGCTATGCGATGAGTTGCGGATTCGACTACTGGGTCCGGTCCACGTGCACGTGCTATTGCGGCACTATGTTCTAGGTTGATCCACCAGCGCTTCCGCCTCGACCTCGACGAGGTTGTCCTCGCCGACGAGCGCCGCCTGCACCAGGGTGTTGGCGGGCCGGACGTGGCGGAAGCGCTCGCCGTGCGCCCGCGCCACGGCCTCCCAATCCTCCAGCCGGCGGACGAAGACCCGGGTGCGCACGACGTCTTCGAGGCGCGCGCCGAGGGATCGGAGCGCGCCCTCGATCTTGTCGATCACGAAGTGGAATTGGGCGGCGGGATCGCCGCCCCCGATCGGACGGTCGCCGTGGGTGGCGGTGGTCCCCGAGACCATCACCCGGCCGCCGTGGCGGACCGCCCGGCAGTAGCCCGCGAGCTCCTCCCACGGCGTGCCGCTCGACACCCGGGCGCGGCCGGCGGCGTCCGTTTCCGCGGCCATCGGCGGCGGCAGCGCGTCGAGGTGGTGGCTGAGGTCGCCGGACGCCGTCAGGAACGGCGGGCGGCGGTACTCGTCGCCGCAG
>DASWIG010000776.1:0-3284 GCA_036397835.1 Thermoanaerobaculia bacterium | reverse complement strand
ACCGTGAGCATCCCCACCGGACTCTTCGACGACAAGTACGAGATCCTCCACAAGCTCGGCGAAGGGGGGATGGGGAAGATCTACAAGGTCCGCCACGTCCTGCTCGACGACGCGCGGGTGATCAAGGTCATCCGCCGGCAGCCGTCGGAAGACGGCGAGAGCCTGGTGCGCCGCTTCATCGAGGAGGCGCGCACCGCCACCCGCCTGCGCCATCCCGGTCTCGCCCATCTCTACGACTTCACCGTGGCGGCTGACGGCACCTGCGTGATCGTGATGGAGTTCATCGACGGGGTGACGCTGCTCGACGTGCTCAAACGCCGCGGCGCCCTCGAGCTCGGGCTCGCCGTCGAGGTGGCGCTCCAGGGCCTCGACGCCCTCGGCTACCTGCACGAGATGGGCTACGTCCATCGCGACGTCTCGCCCGACAACCTGATGCTCACCCGCGGCCGCGACGCCCGCCCGGTGGTCAAGCTCATCGACCTCGGCCTCGCCAAGCGGCTCGACGCCAGCCTGAAGCTCACCGCCACCGGCGCCTACCTGGGCAAGGTGCGCTACTCGGCGCCGGAGCAGTTCGGCGAGACCGGCGTGGACGCGCGCAGTGACCTCTACTCCTTCGGCGTGATGCTCTACGAGCTGCTCACGGGCAAGCTGCCGATCGCCGGCGAGCAGTTCTCCGAGCTGGTGGGCGGCCACCTGGTGCGCCCGCCGCGCGACTTCGACGAGACCGATCCCGAGGGCCGGGTGCCGCCGGACCTGCGCCGCATCGTGCTGCGCACGCTCGAGAAGGACCCCGGCCGCCGGATCGCCACCGCGGGCGAGCTGCGGGAGCTGCTCGAGCCCTTCCGGCGACCCTACCGTTCGCCCTTCGAGGACGACGACCGAGTCTTCGAGCCCGCGGGCCTGGAGAGCGCGCCCACCGTGATCACGCAGAAGCCGGAGCCGCCACCGCGCCCGTCGCCGCGCCGCGGACGCCGGCTGGCGGCCGTCGCCGCGGCGCTCGCCGTCGTGGCTCTCGGCGTCTGGGGCGGCTTGTGGATGGCGCGTCCCGATCCCGGCGAGGAGGAGCTCCGCGCCGGGGTCCTGGCGTTGCGGGCAGGGGATTCGACGCTGGCCGCCCGCTACCTGCGCCGGGCCATCGAGCTGGATCCCTGGGAACGTCCGGAACGGATCGAAGTCGGGCCCGGCGTCGAGGAGCCCTACCTGCCGCACTTCTTCCTCGGTCAGGCGCTCTTCGAGCTGAAGAACTACGAGCTGGCCTGGGACGCCTGGCAGACGTCCGAGGACCAGGGCGTCGTCACCGAGTCGACCCATCTCGAAGAGATCGGGAAGGGACGCCAGGAGATCCGGCGCCTGGACCTCGATCCGGCCCTGAAGAGGGCGGAAGGGACGCTCAGGCTGGCGGACGACCACGCCGGCGTGATCCGCCAGATGCTCGCGGACCCGACGCTGGCGTCGATATGGCAGGAGGCGCCCGACGTGGCCGACGATGCGCGTGCCGCGCTGGCGAGCTTCGAGGTGGCCCGCGGCAAGCTGGAGGACGCCCGTGGCGTCGACGATTACGCGGCGGCGCGCGCCGCCGAGGACGCCGCGAAGAAGGCCAGCGAGGCGCTCCTGGGTCTCAGGGAAAAGGTCTACGGGATGCTGGACAGCGTCGAGACGCGGTAGTCGGCGTCGGGACGGACGCGGCCATTTCCGCCGCGATCGCCGACCACCTGGCCACTTTGTGACGTAAGCTCGGCCAATGCCGAGCCGAAAACCGACAACGCCCGTCTCCGAAGCGGACGACGACGAGACGTCCGCCGACAAGCTCTTCAAGACGGCCTTCGAGCTGTTCCTGCGCAATCTCGTCGAGCTTGTCCGTCCCGAGGTCGCGGCGCGGCTCGACCTGGACCACGCGCGCATCCTCTCCCCGAAGCTCTTCGCGGACTTCCGCAAGCAGGGGCTGCGCGAGCCCGACCTGGTCGCCGAGGCGGAGACGGTGGACGGCGAATCGCAGCTCGTCGTCGTCCACGTCGATGTCGAGGGGGCGTTCAGCAGCGTCATGGACGATCGCATGCTGGAGTACGGCCTGCACTTGGTGCTCAAGACGAAGAAGCCCGTCGTCTCGATCGCGGTCTTCCTGACCGGCGGCCCGAAGGGCATTGAAATCCGCGAGGTCAGGAACGAGGCGGCGGGGTGGATCTCGCTGCGCTTCTTCTACCTGGCCTTCGGTCTCTCCGGGAGCTTGGCGGAGGAATACGTGGATCGTCCGCAGCCGCTGGCGGCAGCGCTCGCGGCGCTGATGCGCTCGGAGGTCTGGAACCGGGTGGAGCAGAAACTGCGGTGCTTCACGGGGATCAGCCGCGCGGAAGGGCTTGACCTGAGCCGTCAGTACGTGCTCAAGAGGATTGTCGACACCTACCTGAAACTAGGCGAGAATGAGAGCGAGCGTTTTGCGGCCGAGCTGGAGCGCGACGCCAACAAGGAGGTCCGAGACATGGTTGTCACCTGGGAAGAAGCGCTGGCCGAGAGCAGGGCCGAGGGAGAGGCCAAAGGAGAGGCCAAAGGAGAGGCCAAAGGAGAGGCCAAAGGAGAGGCCCGGGGCCGACTCGAAGCGACACGGAAGGCCATCGTGCTGCTGGCGCGACGGTTTCACCGTGAGGTGCCGCCCGACTTCGAGGAGACGTTGGCCGCCATCGACGACCTCGACCGGCTCTACCGAATCCTGGAGCGGGTCGTCGACGCGCCTACGATCGCCGAGCTCGATCTCGACTGACACGGCAACGCGATGTCTGGGCGAGCTTGGCTTAGCTTGCTGCGCTCGCGGAATTCCCGCTCCCCGACCTGGCCGGAACCCGCCGTCTGAAGAGTCCCGCCCCCGGGGTCGGGACGCCCGGCGGCCGCGGGCGAACGCCACCGGCGCCGGCGGAATCGGTGGATGGCAGGACGTGGCCCTCACCGATTCCGCGCGGAATCGCTCAGGGTCTGGCGTGACCCTGGCCGATTCCAGGCGGAATCGCTCAGGGTCGCGCCGGACCCTCAGGGGCGTCAATCGGCTGTAGATCAACGGCCACGCTCCGAACGCAAGGGTAAGTGACGGGACGAAGAAGCAGGCGAGACGCCTGCGCTCCCAGTAACGCCCGGTGGGGTAGGATCCCTCCCGGTCCCTCGCGGACGTTTCAGGGAGGACGACATTATGCCCCTTCTCCGCCTCACCCAGACCGCCCTCACCGAAGACGCCTGGCGCGTCGAGCTCTCCCTCGAGCGGGAAGGCCAGGCCCGCCAGACCGCGGACGCCACCTTCT
>DASWIG010000775.1:0-2245 GCA_036397835.1 Thermoanaerobaculia bacterium | reverse complement strand
GTAACTGTTTAGCGGGCGCGGCCAGCGGTGACGCGGACTCTGTTGTTGAGGGCTGATATTCTCTTGGTGAGGTCGGCCTGGGTTGGCTGAGGCAGGCGGCGCGCTTTTGCGAGAGCGAGCACGGCATCGCCGAGCAGGCGTACGACGTCAGCGACGGGCGCGCCGGACTCGAGCTGCATCTCCATGGCATTGGTTAGGGAGATGAACTGGCCCTGGCAGTCGAGATCCAAGGGAATGATGACCTTCTCGACGCCGGTGACCATGCTGAGGGCCTGATCGTCCCAGTGGAAGATGGTGACCTCCTGGTGATCGATACGGATGCGAGCGTCGGCCCGACATGGTAGCGGACCGGCGCATGGGGGGCGAGGGGGAAAGGTGGAGAGGCGAGGGGGCTTAGAGGCGGGTTGAAGCGGGGTGGGCTACGGCGGTCGGGGGTCGGGCGGGGAGAGCGCCTCGAAGGGGACGACGACGGGCGCGGGTGAGCGGTAGATGTCCACGAAGACATCGAGGGGGTTCAGGCCCAGTTTGCGGGAAGTGGCGTGCACCGAGGCGAGCACCTCCTGGGTGAAGGCGCCGAGCCAGGTGCGGTTGCCACCGCAGACCTTGCGGGTCACGACGGCCGGCCGGATCGCCTGCTCGGACCACCAGTTGGTGGCCTGCACATCGAGGTCGTGGAGGAACGTGAACAGGTGGGGCTGCTCCCTGGTGAGGTGCTTGAGGAAGCGCAGGTTGGGCGGGTAGGCGACGTTCCACTGAAGCAGGCGCTCCATCTGCGCTTCGAGCCTGCCGGTGGCCACGGCGAGCCCGTGAGTGGAGATTTCCTCGTTCAGGTAGCGGTCGCGCAGATCGAGGCCCTTTTGCAGGAGGCGGCGCACGGCATGCGGGAAACGCGCGGCCCCGGCGACGGATCCATCGATGATCTCGTGGCAGCGCCGGAGCAGATGGGCGAGGCAGCTCTGGTGCTGGGCCTCGGCGAAGCGACGGTACGGCGCCCAGCCGTCGCGGATTAGCACGCCGCCGAAGTCGCTTCCCAGCACGTTGGCGGCTTGCTCGAATCCGCGTCCGTCCTGGATGGCGTACACGCTGACCCGGGGCGTGGCGAACGCCCAGAGCCACACGAGCTCGCCTCCGACCTTCCATCCCGTCTCATCCGGGCTCACCACCGGTGCCGCTCTCAGCGACTCGATCAGCGCGGCGTAGGTCGGCTGAGCCGCCGCGGCGAGCCGGTGAAGGGCCTGGCACAGGCCACCGCGGCTGACCTCGATGCCGAAGACGGTCTGGTAGAGATCGCCGCACTTCTCGAAGGAGAGCCCCAGGCCCTTGTTGAGGTGAGCCCCAAGCGCCACGGCCCGCGGCCCGAGCTGCGAGGCGGCGGCTCCCACCGCATCGGACGTCTGCCTCGGATGCCGCCCCCGAACCGCTTTCCCGCAGCACGAGCACTTCCCCAACTGGATGCGAAAGCGAATCACGTGAGGCCGCAGCGGTGGAATCTCGGTCTGGTACTGTTCGCTCACCTTCCCGGACGCGACGGCGCCACCACATTCGGGGCAGACCTCCGGGCAGGGCACCTCCACGGTCTCGTCCACGTGCTCCGGCACCGTTCGCCGAGCAGGCTTCCCGTAGTCGGCACCCGGCCTGCGGCCCGCTCTCCCGGGATTCCTCTTCGGCCTGCCCTTCGAGAACGGCGCCGCTTGTCGCTTGCCCGCGCGCACCGTCCTTTCCAGTAGTCGCTCCAAGCGGCGGTTTCGGGCAGTTAGCCCCCTGATCTCCTTCGCGAGCGCCTCGTTCTCCCTCTCCAGTTCCCGACACCGGCGGCAACCCTCCCCCCTCCTGCCGCGGGAGCTCGGTCGCGCCTCCGGTGCCGAGGGCTGGGCCCTCAACGTCGTCGGCCCCCCTCGTCCGGCGGCGGCTCCACCCAGCGCCCCCGAAGGAGCTCGTGGTTGAGCGCTGAGATCCGCTCGATCGCTTCCAGCCAGCGCTCGTAGTTCCGCGTCCACGTCTCGGCCACCGGCACCAGACTCCTGGGAAGGCTGACTTGCGAGCTCTTTCCCCCGGGCAGCGAAAGGCTCACGTACGTCGTCGGGTGGCCCGGGTCATCCGCATCGGCGCAGTGGCAGGTCGGCCTTCCACAAGAACGTGAACGCTCGAACAGGCTCGCCTTAAGCACCTCATGCGGAGGGGGCAGATTCCGAGCTAATCGCCGCCGTTCTCGGTCCATCTCATCGGGCGTCATACTGACATGGTA
>DASWIG010000774.1:0-6624 GCA_036397835.1 Thermoanaerobaculia bacterium | reverse complement strand
GCTTCCCCGCGCCACCCTCACGCGTTCGCCGCGCGAGGCGGCGCGCGGGCGCCAGGGCGGCCGCACGCTCGAGATCCAGCGCCTGATCGGGCGCAGCCTGCGCGCCGCCGTCGACCTCAAGGCCCTCGGCGAGCGCACGGTGACGCTCGACTGCGACGTGATCCAGGCCGACGGCGGCACCCGCACGGCGGCGATCACGGCCGCCTGGGTGGCCCTCGTCGAGGCCCTCGCCAAGGCCCTCCTCGCCGGCGACCTCGACCGCTGGCCGGTGGTGCACCAGGTGGCGGCGGTGTCGGTGGGCATGCTCGGGACGACGCCGTTGCTCGACCTCGAGTACGCCGAGGACTCGATCGCCGCGGTCGACATGAACGTGGTGGCGACCACCGGCGGCGAGCTCATCGAGATCCAGGGCACGGGCGAGAAGCGCGGCTTCCCGCGCGCCGAGCTCGACGCCTTGATCGACCTCGCCCTCCACGGCATCGCGGAGCTGGCGGCGGCCCAGGACCGGGCCGTGGCCGCGACCATGACCGAGGTGGACGCGGTGCTCAGGACGGGTCGCCGGCGCACGCCGCCGAGGGACGAGAGGGATCTCTGGGGGGCTCCGCCGTGAGCCTGACCTACTCCTCGTATCTCAAGATCGACGAGCTGCTCTCGCTCCAGCGGCCGATCTCCGCCGGCCCCGAAGGACCGGAGCACGACGAGACGCTCTTCATCGTGATCCACCAGGTCTACGAGCTGTGGTTCAAGCAGCAGCTCCACGAGCTCGACCGGATCGTCCACCTCCTCGCCGTCTCGAGCCCGAGCGAGGACTACACGTCCGACGTGCTGCTGACCTGGCGGCGGATCCTCACCATCCTGAAGACCATGGTGGCGCAGATCGACGTGCTCGAGACCATGACGCCGATCTCCTTCAGCTCCTTCCGCGACCGCCTGGAGTCGGCGAGCGGCTTCCAGTCGCCGCAGTTCCGGGAGATGGAGTACCTGATCGGCCAGCGCGACCGGCGGATGCTGGCGATGCACCGCGACAACCCGGCGGCGCTCGAGCGGCTCGAGCGCCGCCTGGCGCAGCCGACGCTCTACCAGGCGTTCCTCGGCTACCTGCGCCGCCACGGCTACGACACGATCCCCGAGGAGGCGCTGGCTCCCCGCGACGACCAGCCGCCGCCCGAGGGGTCCGGGATCCGCAAGGCCTTGATCGCCGTCTACCGCAACGCCGACCACACCCTGACGCAGGTGTGCGAGCGTCTCGTCGACTTCGACGAGGGGCTCCAGGAGTGGCGCTACCGCCACGTCAAGATGGTCCAGCGCACCATCGGCGCCAAGCGCGGCACCGGCGGCTCCTCGGGCGTCGAGTACCTGCGCGGCACCCTCTTCCAGCCCCTCTTCCCCGACCTGTGGAACATCCGCAGCGAGCTGTGACGAGCCGTCATGCGGCCGCAGGACCTCCATGAGAGCCCCAACGCCCTCGCCCCCCATTACTCACGTTTCCGCGTGAGCGAGCGAGCGCTGCTGACCGGGCACTCGCACCAGGCCTGGCCCGACCGCGGCTTCGCCGGCCAGATCGAGGCCTGGAACGACGCCGCCGAGCTCGTGGACGGCAAGTGGGAGCGGGCCTTCGCCAAGGCCGACCGCGTGCGCGCCGGCTTCGCGCGGCTGCTCGGTGACGAGGCCGCGGACGACGACGGCGACTACGCGCTGGCCGCCAGCACCCACGAGCTGGTGACGCGCTTTCTCTCGGCCCTGCCGCTGCCCGAGCGCCCGCGCCTGGTGACGACCGACGGCGAGTTCCACTCGATCCGCCGCCAGCTCGACCGGCTCGACGAGGAGGGCCGGCTCGAGATCGTGCGGGAGCCGGCGGCCGATCCCGAGACGCTCGCCGAGCGCCTCGCCGCGGCGGTCGACGGCCGCACCGCGGCGGTGCTGGCGTCGGCGGTGCTCTACAAGAACGCCCGCGTCGTCCCCGGTCTCGGCACGGTCGCCGAGGCGGTCCGGCGCCACGGCGCGCTGCTGCTCGTCGACGTCTACCACGCCCTCGGCGCCGTGCCTTACAGCCTGGCCGCGGAGGGCCTGGAGGACGCCTTCGTGGTCGGCGGCGGCTACAAGTACCTGCAACTCGGCGAGGGCAACTGCTTCCTGCGCACGCCGCCGGGCTGCGATCTGCGCCCGATCTACACCGGCTGGTACGCCGAGTTCGAGGGCCTCGAGCGCGCGCCCGACGGCCGCGTGACCTACGGCGGCGGCCCCTGGCGCTTCGCCGGCTCGACCTACGACCCCACGAGTCACTACCGGGCGGCGGAGGTCTTCGACTTCTTCGCCGAGACCGGCCTCGAGCCGCCATTCCTGCGCGAGGTCAGCCGGCACCAGGTGCGCCTGCTGGCCGAAGCGTTCGACGCGCTCGATCTCGATCCGAGCGTCGTGCGCCGCGACGCGTCGGTCGACCTCGCCCGGGTCGGCGGCTTCCTGGTGCTCGAGAGCCGCCGGGCCGGCGAGCTCTGCGGCGAGCTGCGGCGTCGCGGCGTGATGACCGACCACCGGGGCGACTGCCTGCGTCTGGGGCCGGCGCCCTACCTCTCGGATCGGCAGTTGCGGGACGCGGTGGGCGTCCTCGGGGAGGTTGCCCGGAGCATGTAGAGGGGTGCCCAAAGCCGCAGCAGTTGATTCGGCCGCAGAGACGGGTTAGAATGAGATAGGATCCAGTTGAAGGCGCCTCCGACGGTGGCCACGACGGCACCGCGGATTCTGACAACCGGCCGATTGAAGGCAGTTGGAAGAAATGGGCGAGGAGCAATTGCAGCAGCCGCGACCACCCCAGCCGCGAGAAGCGAGGACAGGCGTACAGGTGGAGTACGGTTGGTCGACATCCGAGCGTGAGGTGCTCCGGGCTCTCTGGTCCAGTTCGGGCCAGCACTTGGTCAGGAGTGAGATCCACAGGAGGATGCCGAGGGCGTGTCGGCCGACGCTAGGTCGGATCGGGCAGATCCTGGCTGCCCTCTGCAAGGACGGGGTTCTCAATCGGGAGTACCGTCGGTCTCAGGGGAGCAGGGAGGCCGGGTTCTATACCCTCAGCGAACGAGGCCGAGAGCTCTGTCAAGAGCTGGGCTTCGAGCGCGAGGAACGCCTGCTCTTCCAGGTAACGGACGACGTGCTACGCACCTGTCTGACTCGAGAGCGCCTCGCCCGATGTCTTGAGGCTCCGGGACGGATTGTCGCGGTCTATGGCTACCGCCGCGGATTGGGACGAACCACGCTTGCTGCCCACCTGGCAAGGGGGCTGGCCGAGCGGCTCGGAGACCACGAGCAACTCCTCGTCGTCGATCTGGATCTTGGGGCATCGGGACTCGACGCCTTCTTCCCGCTGAAGAAGCCAGGCTGCCGCGGCTTAGGGGGTTTGATCGTGGACTATCGACGTCAAGCCCCACAGAAGCGCGCCCTTTGGCTGTTCGGGGCACTCAGCGCACCTGAGTATGTAGTCCGCCCGCTGAAGGGAGTTCCTGACCTGGTCTATCTCCCGAGTGGACTGAGCCCCGGCCAATGTCTCGTCTCGTCGGCTGACCGTGCGGAGGCACTGGCTGTGCTCCATGCCGAGGCGGGGTTGGCGACGTCGGCGCGTTCCGGTGACCCCGACTTGAAAGCCTTGGGCTTCATGGTGGAGCTGCGCGCAACTCTTCTCGCGAAGTTTAGCAAGACTGTGGCTGATCCGGAGCCGGGGCATAGCCTCGGCGCCTGGATCGCGACCCAGGCGCTGGCGGATCACCTGATCGTCTGCGCACAGACCGGCGATGACTCTCCGGTCACGCTTAGGGGGTTGCGAACCGTGCTCGCCAGTTTCTTGCTCAAGTTTGCGGGAATTGACTCTGGAGCGGTCCAGTTCATCTTTCGCCTTACAGAATTGGGGCCAGGAGAAGATTTGAACCGCTGGATCGACGTCCATCTGGCGATGGCTACTGCCGCAACACAGGAGGTGACATACTGGACAGAGCGGTTGCCGTATGAGGCGCGCTTTGCCAAGCAAGGTGTCTCTTGGATCCCCGCCCTGTACACGCATCTTGTCGACAGACTGAAGTCATCGACCTCCCCCAGCCGTCCAATGATCTCCGCGAATCTGACTCTGCAGCTCCTCATGGACGTTCTCGATCCGCATAAAGATCGTAACGATCGTTTTATCGCGGCAGGAGCTCTGAAGGCGTGTCCGCTCCAAGAGCTGGCGCAGTGGGTTGACTGGTACGTCCGCGAGAAATCCTTTCACACGGCGACGGATGCGCAGGGGAAGAACCTGATCAAAGACATTGTCCAAGTCCAGTCGGAGCGTCTCCTTTCAAAAATTCTTGAGGCACAAATGCATGTCGGCAGGAATCACAATCAAGCAAGGTAGAGCGAAACCCTGGCGGGAGCTTTTCCGGAGCCGGGAGCAGCAGGCTACAGACATATTTGCGCGGCTCGTCGCCAGGATCGCAGATCGCTTGCCCCAGGCCGAGAGCCTGGCTTCACGCCTCGAAGCACTTGCGCAGGCGATATGTGAGCTTCCCGGAATCTCGGGAGCCATGGTCGTCGTTTGCGAGGAAGGATCCCCGCTCGCCTATCGAGGGGCTAATCTCTCCCTTCGCAAGGACACCCCTCCCTTCACCGTACTGGATAGAATACAGGCCGCAGTTCCGGAAGGCCGGGCATGGAGTAGCGTACCGCAGGATGACATCGAGGCCCCCGGCGCCGCCTCGCTGCTCGGCCACAGGATTGATGACGGTGGTGTTTCCCTTGGAATCATTCTGATTGGTTTACTCGGAGATGGCAACTCGGCTTTTCTCCTAGATGGCCTAAACAAGGGATTGGGGCACTTCAGGTGCGTCATCCGGGAGGCCATGCAGCTAGACAGAATGCGATTAATCGAAAAACTGCAGGAGCTGGAATCGGAGGAGCTAGGCCGCACCAAGCCTGTCGCGCCAGAAGCGATAGCGAACCGTTTAAAAGGAGTTTTCCGTGCTGACGCTGTCACTATCCTCGTGCGGGAACAAAACAAGCTATACCTCTCGGCCACGACAGATCATGACCTTGGAACTCGGGTATTCTCTTATGAGCCTCGCGAAGGGTTGACGGGATACATATTCAGTACCGGCAAGCCGCTCCGCCTTCGAAACGCGCACGATCCAGAGGAGGCTCGCCTGAAATCTGGGGGTGACTATACGAGAGAAGCTCCGCGACATCCAGAAGCCCTCTCGAAAACCGGAGAGCCCGTTCGTTGCTTGGCGGTGCCGATGTTATCTGGTGGCGAAGTGAGAGGAGTAATCCGTGTCCTACGCAAAGAGAGGGCAGAACCATTCTCTATCGCCGAGCACAACGCCCTACAGCACTTCGCGAACCTCCTAGGACTGGCATACTGGGCGGCCTGGAGAATCTTTGTAGCAGATCACGTCATACAGTCAGAGACCGAGGCTATCTGCATCACAAGGAGCGAACCGACCAAGGAGCATTCTATTCCGAAGTTAGTTCATGCAAACTCAGGCGCAGAGAAACTTTTTAACCTGAGGCGAGAAGAGATTGTTTGGTCGCGACGCCACGGAGCTGTACTATCCGGGCGAATACAAGAGAATTAGGAAGAATCTGGAGAGGACGGTTGCCGAAGGCAATCAGGTTTGTGGTCCAATAAAGACGAAGATTAACAGATTCAACGATTCTCAGGGCGATTCTCGGTCCGTAGAGATGTCTTTCCGACTTCTTACGAGTCCGTTAGTTAAGCCCGAAACTCACTATACCATCGCTGTGATTCGTGATATCACAGAGAGCCAGACGCAGGCCGAACAGCACGATCGTCTCATGGAGCTTCTCGCTAAAAAGGGATTGGTGTACTTTCGTGCTGACAAGGATGGCCGTACCGTTGAGTCGAGCCCGGCGGAGTCCAAGCTTACGCGCTATTCGAGTGACGAACTGTTAGGCATGAACCGTGAGCTACTTTACGATGAGCCGAGCAATCGCAATAAGCTCATTAGGGAGGTAGATCAAAGCGACGGCCGGCTGGTCCACACGACACAGCATCTCAAGCGGAAGAATGGCACCTTGTTTTGGGCAGAAGGCGTGATTCATCTGTTGAAGGACGCGGATGGTCAGACGGCGGGTTACGAAGGTCTTTATGAAGATGTCACCGAAAGGCTACAGCTACAGGGATTCCTCGATGTTGATACGAAGTCCACCCTAAGAGACCAGGAATTCTACAGGAAGCTCAAAGAGAATGTGCATTTCCAGCTTCTCTTCATGAGTAGTGTGGGCCATCAACTGCGATCGCCACTGGGAGCTCTGGTTCAACAGCTTGTCAATTTTCAAGAAGGAATCACAGATGCGGATAGATTCCAGCAGCGCTTGAAGTACGTAATTGGACAGGCAAGGGTCTGCACACTGCTTGTTGAGAATCTCACGTTTATGGACAAGATACTTCGCGGCGAGTCTTTCGAGCTAAAGCCTGTTGGTCTCGCGAAGTTGGCGATTGAGACTAAACTGAACTTTGAACATCTCGCACTTGATAAGAACCTTGCGATCAATGTCGACGATAAGAGTTTAGACAAGCACCCACAGGTTTGGGGGCACCGCGAATTGATTCGTCAGGTCCTTGTCAATATCGTCGACAATGCCATTAAA
>DASWIG010000773.1:0-2338 GCA_036397835.1 Thermoanaerobaculia bacterium | reverse complement strand
CGTCTCCTACGACCTCAACTATCGGCCGTCCCTCTGGGGGGCCTACGGCGGCCTCGAGCGCTGCCGCGAGGTGAACCGGGCCATCGCCCCTTCGGTGGACGTGATCCTCGGCAACGAGGAGGACTTCACCGCCTGCCTGGGGCTCGAGGTGGAGGGCGTCGACGAGAACCTGCTCGATCTGGAGGTGAGCGGTTTTCGGCGTATGATCGCCGCCGCGGTGGCGACCTACCCGAGCTTCAAGGCCGTGGCGGCCACCATGCGGGCCGTCAAGTCGGCCTCGGTCAACGACTGGGGAGCCATCTGCTGGTGTGACGGAGAGCTCCACACAGCCAGGCGTCGACCCGATCTGGAGATTCTCGACCGGGTGGGCGGCGGCGACAGCTTCGCTTCCGGCTTCATCTACGGGCTCATGGAGCTCGAGGACGCGGCCCTGGCCGTAGAGTACGGCGCGGCCCACGGCGCCCTGGCGATGACGACCCCGGGAGACACCACCATGGCGTCCCTGGCCGAGGTGGAAAAGGTGGTCCGAGGTGGCGGCGCCCGGGTGGACAGGTGAGGTGATCGGGCCGGAAAGGTGCGAAAATGTTCGAGAGATTGACGGCGCGTCCGGTAATCCCGGTGATCGTGATCGAGGACGAGAACGATGCCGAGCCGCTGGCGCAAGCGTTGCTCGAAGGCGGGCTGGACGTGATCGAGGTGACGTTCCGGACCGCGGCGGCCCCGGCGGCCCTGGGCCGCATCATCCGCACGTTCCCCGAGATGCTGGTGGGTGCCGGCACCGTGGTCACGCAGGAGCAAGCACGGCGGTGCGTGGATCTCGGCGTTTCGTTCGGCGTGGCCCCGGGATTCAACCCCGAAACCGTACGCCTGTTTCAGGAGAGCGGCGTGCCGTTCATCCCGGGAGTGCTCTCGCCCTCCGAGATCGAGGCGGCCTACGGCCACGGCTGCACCCTGCTCAAATTCTTCCCGGCCGGTGCGGCCGGTGGACCGAAAATGCTGCGCGCCCTGGCCGGACCCTACGAATCCCTCGGCGTGCGCTTCTGCCCCACCGGCGGCGTTTCAGAGGACAACATGAACGAATACCTGTCTCTTCCCATGGTGTTTGCCGTGGGCGGCTCCTGGCTCGCCGGCAAGAGCCAGATCGCAGAAAAGCAGTGGTCGGTCATCACCCGGCAGACCCGGGCGGCACTGTCTAAAGCGGCACAGTCGAGGGCACGAGAGGTCGGCCGATGAGCGGACTGATCCACGAGCGGTTCCTGCTGCAGAGCGAAGAGGCCGCCCGCCTCTACTTCGACTACGCGGACGGGCTGCCCATCATCGATTACCACACCCACCTGCCGCCGGCCGAGATCGCCGGGGACCTGCGCTGGGAGAACATCAGCCAGGTATGGCTCAATGGCGACCACTACAAGTGGCGCCAGATGCGCGCCAACGGCATTGCCGAGCGCTTCTGTACCGGAGACGCGACCGATCGCGAGAAATTCGACGCCTTCGCTGGCATCGTGCCGTACCTGCTGCGCAACCCCCTCTACCATTGGTGCCACCTGGAGCTCGCCCGGTACTTCCAGATCGACGATCTTCTGCTCAGCGCACAGACCGCCGACGAGGTGTGGGAGCGCAGCTCCGCGGTGCTCGCGAGCGGCCTCTCCGTTCGCTCGCTGATCGAGACCAGCGACGTGCTGGCTCTCTGCACCACCGACGATCCGATCGATTCGTTGGAGCACCATCGGGCGGTCGCCGCGGACGAGACCTTCGACGCCCGGCTTTACCCCGCCTGGCGGCCCGATCGAGTCCTGGCGGTTGCCGATCCCGGCCCGTGGAACGGCTACCTGGATCGGTTGGCCGCCGTCGCCGACGTGGAGATCGCGAGCTTCGACGACCTGATCGTGGCGCTCGCCGCGCGCCGGGACGTCTTTCACGACGCGGGCTGTCGGCTCTCCGATCACGCCCTTGCCACCTGTCTCTTCTCGCCGGCTTCGGCGCGGGAAGTGAGAGCCGTCTTCGACCGGCTTCGCTCCGGGACGGTGCTCTCGGCCGCTGAACGCGACCAACTGACGACGGCGCTGCTCCTGGAGCTGGGCAGGCTTTACAGCGAGAAGGGCTGGACCATGCAACTCCACGTCGGTGCCCTGCGCGACGTCAACGGCGCCATGTTCGCCGAGCTGGGGCCCGATTGCGGGTTCGACTCCATGGGGGACCGGCCGTACGCCGAGCCCCTGGCTCGGTTCCTGAACGCCCTCGCCTGTGCGGGAAACCTGCCCAGGACCATCCTCTACAACGTCAATCCGCGGGATACCGAGATGCTGGCCTCCGTGCTCGGCAGCTTCGAGGACGGCTC
>DASWIG010000772.1:0-6921 GCA_036397835.1 Thermoanaerobaculia bacterium | reverse complement strand
CGGCCCTCGTCGTCCTCGACGAGACGATCGCCCGCCTCGAGCCGGAGCGCGAGCGCGACTTCGCCTGGATCGAGCTGCTGCGCGACACCGGCGAGATGGTGATCCCGCGCGCCGACCTCGAGGAGGCCATCACCGAGCTCTTCGAGATCCCCGGCCTGCCCCGTATCGAGGGCTCCCACGAGCTCGACCTCAGCGAGGAGCGCACGCCTCTCCGGCCGCGGCTGCTGCTCGAGTCGGCCACCTCCGTGCTGCCGAACGCGCCGCTGCAGGCCAAGCTCTCCTTCACCTACGGCAGCCTGCAGGCGAGCGCCGAAGACCCGCGCTCCTCGATCGTCGACTGGCCCAGCCGCAAGTTCCTGCGCCGCGACATGGGGGGCGAGCACCGCGCCCTGGTGCGCCTGCTCGAGACCGGCGTGCGCCCGGTCGCGTACGGCCAGGGCCACGAGCTCGAGCTCGCGCCCCACGACCTCGCCGACGTCGCCGAGCCCCTGCTGGCGGAGGGCTGGGAGGTGGAGGTGTGGGGCGTGTCGGTGCGCTCGCCGAGCCCGCCCTCGCTGCGGGTGGAGAGCGGCATCGACTGGTTCGAGCTTTCCGGCAGCACGGATTTCGCGGGCGACCCGGTGAAGCTGAAGACGATCCTCGAAGCCGTCTCCCGCGGCGACCGCTTCGTGAAGCTCAGCGACGGCTCGCAGGGGCTGGTGCCCTCGTCGTGGATGGAGATGTACGGCTCGCTCGCCCAGCTCGCCCACGACGCCACCGACGAGGGCTTGCGCTTTCGTCCCTCGCAGGCCCTCCTCTTCGACGCCCTGCTGACGGCGATGCCGCCCCTCAACGTCGACCGCGCCTTCGCCCAGCTCCGCGAGAAGCTGCAATCGTTCGACCGCGTCAAGCCCAAGAAGGAGCCGCGCGGCTTCGGCGGCACCTTGCGCGAATACCAGCGCGACGGCCTCGGCTGGCTGATGTTCCTGCGCGAGTTCGGTCTCGGCGGCGTGCTCGCCGACGACATGGGCCTGGGCAAGACGGTGCAGGTCCTGGCCCTGCTGCGCACGCACCGCACGCCCTCGAAGTCGACCGGCCTGCCCTCCCTGGTGGTGGCGCCGCGCAGCCTGGTCTACAACTGGATCGAGGAGGCCACCCGCTTCACCCCCAGCCTCAAGGTCGTCGAGTACCTCGGCCCCGACCGCAAGGAGGTCCAGGAGCAGATCGCCGACTACGACGTGCTGGTCACCAGCTACGGCACCTTGCGCCGCGACGTCGACGTGCTCCGCAAGGTGGAGTTCGACACCGTGATCCTCGACGAGGCGCAGGCGATCAAGAACCGCGACTCGCAGTCGGCCAAGGCCAGCCGTCTGCTGCGCGCCCGCCACCGTCTCGCCCTGACCGGCACCCCGATCGAGAACCACCTGGGCGAGCTCGGCTCGATCTTCGAGTTCCTCAATCCGGGCCTGCTCGGGAGCCTGCCGCGGCTCGACGCATTGAACGGCGGCCGCACCCTGAGCAAGCGCGAATTGCAGGTGGTCGCCGAGGGCATCCGTCCGTTCATCTTGCGGCGCACCAAGGCCCAGGTTCTGAAGGACCTGCCGCCGAAGACGGAGCAGGTGCTCTATTGCACGCTCAACCCGAGCCAGCGCGAGCTCTACGACCAGCTCCGCCAGGGCTACCAGGCGGCGCTGCTCGGCGAGGTCGAGTCCAAGGGGGTCGGCGGCGCGGCCTTCCAGGTGCTCGAAGCGCTGCTGCGGCTGCGCCAGGTGGCCTGTCATCCCGGCCTGGTGAACAAGGAGTGGAACGAGGCGGGCAGCGCCAAGCTCGAGACCCTCTTCGAGCAGGTCTCCGAGGTGCTCGAAGAGGGCCACAAGCTCCTCGTCTTCTCGCAGTTCACCAAGCTGCTCGCCTACGTGCGCGGCGAGCTCGACGCGCGCGGCGTGCCCTACGCCTATCTCGACGGCAAGACGCGTGACCGCGGCGAGGTGGTCGAGCGCTTTCAGACCGACCCCGGGTGCAACGTCTTCCTGATCAGCCTGAAGGCGGGAGGCCTGGGCCTGAACCTGACGGCGGCGGGCTACGTCTTCCTGCTCGACCCGTGGTGGAACCCGGCGGTCGAGGCCCAGGCGATCGACCGCGCCCACCGCATCGGCCAGACCCAGCCGGTCTTCTCCTACCGCCTGATCGCCCGCGACACGGTGGAGGAGAAGATCCTCGAGCTCCAGCAGTCCAAGCGCCAGCTCGCCGACGCCATCCTCGACGAGGGCAGCGGCCTGCCGCTGCGCGACCTGACGGCGGAGGATTTGAAGCTGCTCTTGAGTTAGCGCAGACGCCCAGGCGCAGGCCCATATCCGAGCAAGAACCCTCACCCCCAACCCCCTCTCCCAGAAGGAGAGGGGGCTCGATCGCGGACGTCCTGACTCCCCTCTCCCTTTGGGAGAGGGGCCGGGGGTGAGGGTTCCGCGTCAGGGCCGTGTCGCGGTCGGTCAGGGTGCCGAAGGGCTCGTCGCCGTCCTCCGGGCTTTCCCAGAGGCGAAAGAGGCCGAAACGCTCGTCGCCCAAGGGGACGACGCGCCAGAAGCCGCCGGTTACCGCCTCGCCGGCGGTCACGGGTTCGTCGTGCTGGGCAAGCTGGTTGAGGTAGTCGGGGTCGAAGGCGTTGGCGGGGGTAGTATAGCCGAGTCCGAGCTTCCCGTCAACCTAATAGTGCGGTCTGTCGCTGGACGGCGTGCCTCTCCTCGCTTCAGGTGCGATCTCAGAATGAAGCTCCTCCCGGGATTGGGGCGTATCGGGGGTGAGAATCGATTCAGGCGGCGACGACGTTCGACCGGCCGCCGAATCGACAGCCGGCCGTGTCGCCGGCTGGGGTGAGGGCTGTGGCCCCGGCGCCGACTCCTGGTATGATCCCGCCGATCCGCCCGCTGCCCCGGAAGTAAAGACGTTGAGCGCCGATTTCAAGGCCCGCCGCATCCCGCCCGTCGCCCACCGCGCATCGCTCGTCTACCTCTCCGTCGTCCTCGGCGGCCTGTGGCTGGTGTGGTCGGGCCACTACACGGGGCTGCTGCTCTCGCTCGGCCTCGCCTCGGTCCTCGGCGTCGTGTGGCTGTGCCGGCGCATGGGGATCGTCGACAACGAGACCATCCCGGTACACCTCGTGCCAAGGCTCGTGCGCTACGCGCCGTGGCTCGCCTGGCAGGTGGTGTTGGCCAACGTCGAGGTGATCCGGCGCATCCTCTTTCCCCGGCCCGGCGACCGGACCGAGACCGTGGTCGTCCGCGGCGGCCAGCGCACCGACGTCGGGCGCGCCACCTACGCCAACTCCATCACCCTGACCCCGGGCACCATCACCGTCGACGTCACCGGCGACGTCTTCACCGTCCACGCGCTGACCCGCGCCTCGGCCGACGGCGTCTACGCGGGCGAGATGGACCGCGAGGTCAGCCGCCTGGAGGGGGCGCCTTGACGTACTTCACGGTCGCGACGCTGGCGATCCTGGTCTCGATGGCGATGCTCCTGGTGCGGGCGTTCAAGGGCGAGACGGTGTACGACCGCATCCTCGCCGTCAACAGCTTCGGCACCAAGACGGTGCTGCTGATCGCGCTCATGTGCTTCATGACCGGGCGTCCCGACTTCATCGACCTGGCCCTCGTCTACGCGCTGATGAACTTCATCTCCACTATCGCCGTGCTGCGCTTCACCCGCTACCACGACATGCTCGACGACGACGACCTACGGGCCCGGCGCCTGAGCGCTCCGATCGCCCCAGCGATCGAGGAGGAGCTCACGTGAGCGTCTGGCTCGAGGCCCTGAGCTGGCTGTCGATGCTCGCCGGCTCGTTGGTGTTGCTGGTCACCGGGCTCGGCGTGCTCACCCTGCCGGAGTACTACAGCCGCCTCCATGCGACGTCCATCACCGACACCCTGGGCGCCGCGCTGGTGCTCTTCGGGCTCGCGGTGCAGGCGGGCTGGAGCCTGGCGACGGCGAAGCTGGTGATGGTGATGCTCTTCCTGATGATCACCGGACCCGCGGCGTCGCACGCCCTGGTGAAGACCGCGGCGCTCCACGACCTGTCCCTGCCGCCCCGGCGGCGGCAGGAGGACGGCGATGCTGGCGCTGATTGACGTCGTGCTGCTGGCGTTCCTGGCGGTCACGGCGGTGGCCATCGTGCGCCTGCGCGACCTCTTCGCCGCGGTCATGGTGACGGGCATCTTCAGCCTGCTCTCGGCCGGCCTCTTCACGGTGATGGACGCCGTCGACGTGGCCTTCACCGAGGCCTCGGTGGGCGCCGGCATCTCGACGATCCTGATGCTGGCCACCCTGGCGGTGACCCAGGACGTAGAGAAGAAGCGCTGGCGGCGGCGCTTCTCGCCGCTCGCCCTCGGCGTGGTCGTGGTCACCGGCGCCGCCCTCGTCTACGGCACCTTCGACATGCCGCGCTACGGCGACCCGGACGCGCCGATCCACCACTACCTGGCCCCCCACTTCCTCGAGCACACCCCCGACGACATCAACGAGCACATCCCCAACGTGGTGACGGCGGTGCTCGCCTCCTACCGCGGCTACGACACCTTCGGCGAGACGACGGTGATCTTCACCGCCGCGGTGATGGTGCTCATGCTCCTGGGCGGCGCCGCCACGATCGACCGCCGGCGCCCCGGCGGAGGGCGCATGGGCGCCAACGTGGTGCTGCGGGCGAGCGCCAAGCCGCTGGTGCCGCTGATCCTGCTCTTCGGGCTCTACGTGCAGTTCCACGGCGACTTCGGCCCCGGCGGCGGCTTCCAGGCCGGGGTGATCTTCGCCGCCGGACTGGTGCTCTACGCCCTGGTCTACGGACCCGACCGCGCCCAGGCCATCTTCACCGGCCGGCGCCTCGAGGCCCTGGTGGCGCTCGGCGTGCTGATCTACGGCGGCGCCGGCGTCGCCGGGATCGTCCTCGGCGGCGAGTTCCTCGACTACGACCTCCTGGCCGCCGACCCGCAGGACGGCCAGCACCGGGGCATCTTCCTGGTCGAGCTCGGCGTGGGCATCACCGTCGCCGCGGTGATGACGACCCTCTTCCTGCTCTTCACCGGCCGCGGCCAGCCGGCCCCCTGGGAGGACCGCGTGGGAGAAAGCGAGGGGACGCCGTGACGTTGGACCCGGGGCTCTACAACTACTGGATCGTCATCCTGCTGATGATGACCGGCCTCTACACGGTGATCTCGCGCGGCAACCTGGTCAAGAAGGTCATCGGCCTCAACGTCTTCCAGGTCTCGGTGATCATGTTCTACGTCAGCATGGGCAAGGTCGAGGGCGGCATGGCGCCGATCCTCGTGGAGGAGGCCGAGGCGGTCTACTCGAACCCGCTGCCCTCGGTGCTCATGCTCACCGCCATCGTCGTGGGCGTGGCGACCACGGCGGTCGCCCTGGCGCTCGCGGTGCGCATCCACGAGGCCTATGGGACCCTGGAAGAGGACGAAATATTGGAGAAGGAGTACGGTGCGGCTGGCCCAGGCGCGGCGGACGGGCCGGTGGACGACCATGAGCCTGGCTGACTTCATGCCCCGGCTGTTCGGGCAGCTCCCGGCCATCCAGGTCGTGCTGCCGATGATCACCGCGCCGCTGTGCGTGGTGCTCCACCGCTCGCGGCCGGCCTGGACGGTGACGTTGGCCGTGCTGTGGACGTCGTTCGCGATCGCCGTGGCGCAGCTCCAGCACGCGCTCGCCTACGGCACCATGAGCTACCACGTCGGCGGCTGGGCGCCGCCCATCGGCATCGAGCTGCGCATCGGCCCCTTGAACGCCTTCGTGCTGGTGATCGTCACCGCGATCGCCGCCGTGGTCTTGAGCGGCTGCCGCGCGGCGCTCATCGACGAGGTGCCGGAGAGTCGCCACCACCTCTTCTTCGCCGGCTTCCTGCTGTGCCTGACCGGGCTGCTGGGGATGACGAGCACCGGCGACGCGTTCAACGTCTTCGTCTTCCTCGAGATCTCCTCGCTCGCGACCTACGGCCTCGTCGCCCTGGGCAAGAACCGCCGCGCCCTGACCGCCGCCTTCCAATACCTGGTGATGGGCACCCTCGGCGGCACCTTCTTCCTGCTCGGCCTGGGCATGCTCTACATGGTCACCGGCACGCTCAACATCATCGACCTGGGGGCGCGGCTGGCGGCGCTCGACTCCGGGGCCGGCGGCGTCAACCGCACGGTGCTGGTGGCGCTCGCCTGCATCGTGGTGGGCACCGGCATCAAGGTGGCGCTCTTTCCGCTCCACATCTGGCTGCCCAACGCCTACACCTACGCGCCGGAGCTGGTCACGGCGTTCGTCGCCGGCGCCTCCACCAAGGTCGCCTTCTACGTGATGGCGACGTTCATCTTCCGGATCTTCGGCCACGAGCTGGCCTTCGGCCGCCTGCGGCTCGACGCGGCGCTGCTGCCGCTCGCTCTGGCGGCGATGTTCATCGCCTCGACGGTGGCGATCTTCGAGCGCGACGTCAAGCGCCTGCTCGCTTTCTCGAGCCTGGCGCAGATCGGCTACATGGTGCTGGGGCTCTCGTTCGCCTCGGTCGCGGGGCTGACCGGCGCCGTCGTCCACATCTTCAACCACGCGGTGATCAAGAGCGGCCTCTTCCTCGCCGTCGCCGCCATGGTGATCACCACCGGCTCGACGCGCCTCGACGCCCTCGCCGGCATCGGCCGCCGCATGCCGTGGACGATGGCGGCGTTCGTGGTCGGCGGCCTGGGCCTGATCGGCGTGCCGCTGACCACCGGCTTCATCAGCAAGTGGTACCTGGTCCTGGCGGCCCTCGAGGCCGGCACCTGGCCGGTGGCGGTGCTGGTGCTGCTCTCCTCGCTGCTCGCCGTCATCTACGTCTGGCGGGTGGTGGAGGTCGCCTACTTCCAGGCGCCGCCCGAGGACGCCGGCCGGCGGGAGGCGCCGCTGGGGCTGCTCATTCCCGTCTGG
>DASWIG010000771.1:0-23723 GCA_036397835.1 Thermoanaerobaculia bacterium | reverse complement strand
AGGGCCCTGCTCGTCCTGGGTAGGGCCTACTGCACGGCGGCGATGGCGTCGCAGACGCGGTCGACGTTAGTCTCGTTGAGGCCGGCGACGTTGATGCGCCCCGAGTCGACCATGTAGACGGCGGCGGCGGCGCGCACCCTGCGCACCTGGTCCTGGTCGAGGCCGGTGAAGGAGAACATGCCGTGCTGACGGGTGATGAAGCCGTTGCCGTCGGCGTGGAGCTGCACGCCGCGCTGGTCGAGCCCGGCGGCGAGGAGCGCTCGCATGCGGCGGATGCGCTCGCGCATGCCGCCGAGCTCGCGTTGCCAGTCGGCGGCGAGGGCGGCGTCGCCGAGGATGGCGGCCACGATGGCGGCGCCGTGGGCCGGCGGATTGGAGTAGGCGGCGCGCGCCGCGCGCTTGAGCTGGCTCAGCACCGCCAACGCCCGGGCGCCGTCCGCGGCGACCACGGTCAACGCGCCGACGCGCTCGTTGTAGAGACCGAAGTTCTTCGAATAGCTGCTGCACACCGCGAGCTCCGGCACGTGGCGCAGCAGCGCCGGCAGCCACGCGACGTCCTCCGCCACGCCGGCGGCGAAGCCCTGGTAGGCGAAATCCACCACCGGCAGCACCCGCTGGCGCGCCAGCAGCTCGCCGATCCCTTCCCACTGCTCGGGCGTGGGATCGACGCCGCTGGGGTTGTGGCAGCAGCCGTGGAGCACGACCAGGTCGCCGGGCTCGGCCTCCTCGACGAGCGCCGCCGTCATCGCCGCGTAGGCCAGGGTGTGATGGGCGCGGTCGAGGTAGGCAAAGCGATCGACGTCGAATCCCGCCGCCTCGAAGATCTGCGGGTGGTTCGGCCAGGTCGGATCGGTGAGCCACACGACGGCGTCGGGACCGGAGTCGAAGATGAAATCGCCGAGGACGCGCAGGGCGCCGGTGCCGCCCGGAGCCTGCACGGTGACGGCGCGCCCGTCGGCGAGCACGGGGTGCGCGTCACCGAAGAGCAGCGCCTGCACGTGGCGCGCGAAGTCGCGGTGCCCGTCGATCGGCAGATAGGCCTTGGTGGTCTCGTGCTCCCAGATCCGGCGCTCCGCCTCCTTGACGGCGGCGAAGACCGGAGTGTTGCCGTGCTCGTCCTGGTAAACGCCGGCGCCGAGGTTGACCTTGTCGGGCCGGGGGTCGGCGCGCATGGCCTCGGTGAGGCCGAAGATGGCGTCGGGGGGGGCCACGGTCACGTACTCGAACATCGCCGTCTCCTGCCGGTCCGAGGAGAAGACTAGCATCTCCGGCAGCGACTGGTGATAAGGTCGCCGAGATCACCCGCTACGAAGACGGTCTGATGAGGAAGACGAGGAAGACGAACGGCCGCAGCAGGGAAGCTGCCGCGCTCCTGGCGGCCGCGCGCGCGGTACTGGAGAACCGTGCCTTCGCCGATGCGGCGAGAGCGGTCCTGGAGGCGTGCCAGACGATCCTCGGCGCGGATGCCGGCCTCGTCGCCGTGGGCGCGGCGGACGCAACGGGCCTCGAGGTCACTCTCCTCGATCCCGGCAGCCTCGAGCTCGACCCTGCTGCCGGCCTGCCCGCGCCGCTGCGCCGCTTGAGTGCCCGCGCCTCCAAGGGCCGGACCGTCTTCGCCAACGATCTGTCGAAGCACACGGCGAAGGCGCCCCCCCGCGGCCGCCGCTCGCTCCTGCGCAGCGCGCTGCTCGCGCCGATCATCATCGACGACGAGGTGGCAGGTCTCCTCGGTCTGATCAACAAGCCCAAGGGCTTCTCCGCGGCCGACTCCCAACTCGCCGAGGTCTTTGCCGAGATGGCTGCCGTGGCGATGCTCAACAGCCGCACCGTCAACGGTCTCGAGAAGAACCGCAATGCCCTCGAAAGGGACGTGCGCCAGGGCGCCCTGCAACTGCGGCAGGCCGAGGAGAACTTCAAGACGCTGGTCGAGAACCTCCCCGACGTCATCGCGCGCTTCGATCCGCAACTGCGACACCTCTACGTCAGCCCTGCCGTCCAGCGCGTCACCGGGCGCCCGCCGCGGGACTTCGTGGGCAAGACGAGCCGGGAATCGGGTATGCCGTCCGAGCTTTCCGAGGTGTGGGAGGCAGCCCTGCTGAGAGCCTTCGCGACCGGACGGCCCGAGAGAATCGAGCTCGCGTTCCCGGCCCCGGACGGGACGCGGCACTTCGACTGCCGGCTGGTGCCGGAATCCGGGCCCGGGGGCACCCTGCCTTCAGTGCTCAGCGTCGCCCGCGACGTGACCGACCGCTGGCTCGCGTACGAGGCCGAGCAGCGCGCCCGCAACGTCGCCGACTCCCTGCGCGAAGCGACCGTGGCGCTCACCCGCAGCCTCGACCGCGAAACGGTCATGACGACCCTGCTCGACCGCCTGCGGCGGATGGTCCCTTTCGACCGCGCCAGCGTCATGCTGGTCGAGGAGGCGTCGCGGGTCTCCGTCCGCGCCGTCTTCGACGGCGACCGCTTCGTTCCCCTGGCGTCCGAGGCAGGCTCGGCGTTCGACCCGGCCGATCATCCGATCGTCCACGGCATCTTGACGACCGGCACCGCGGTCCTGATTTCCGACGTCCACGCCCACCCCGACTGGCGGTTCCCGGCGGATCGCTCGGCGGAGGCGAGTTGGATGGGGGTGCCGCTGTTCGCGCGCGGCGACGTGGCCGGGTTGTTCTCGCTGTCCAAGCGCGAGCCCGACTACTTCAGGGAAGACCACGTGAAGCTGGCCGAGGCGATGTCGTCCCAGGCCTCGGTGGCCGTCGAGAACGCGATCCTCTTCGAGCAGATGCAGGCGTCGACGCTGCGGATGCAGTCGCTCTCCCGCCGCCTCGTCGAAGCGCAGGAAAACGAGCGGCGCCACATTGCCCGTGAGCTTCACGACGAGGCGGGCCAGGCCCTGGTCTCGCTGCGCTACGGACTGCGCCTGCTGGAGCGGGAGATCGACGCGGGCGGCAACGTCACCGGCCGGGTGGCGGAGCTCGTGCAGAGGACCGATGCCGTCATCGACGGCCTGCACCGGCTGGCCGCGGACCTGCGGCCGGCGAGCCTCGACCACCTGGGGCTGGAGGCGGCGCTGCGCCAGTACTCGCGGTCGGCCGGGGCCCACGTCGGGCTCGCGGTCCGTTTCAAGGCGCGCGGGCTCGCCGGCGAGCGTCTCCCGGCGGCAATGGAGACGGACCTCTACCGCGTGGTCCAGGAAGCGATGACCAACGTCGTGCGCCACGCCCGCGCGACCCGGGTCGACGTGTTGGCGCAGCGTCGCGGCGAGCAGGTCATGGTCATGGTCGAGGACGACGGCGTCGGGTTCGAACCGGGCCAGGTCCGGCGCGGAGATCACTTCGGACTGCTCGGGATGAGGGAACGAGCCGAGGCCCTCGGCGGCACCTTGACGTTGGAGAGCGCGCCCGGAGCGGGTACCACGGTCGTGGTGGAGGTGCCGTGCCCATCCGCATCCTGATCGCCGACGACCATGCCGTCGTCCGTTCCGGCCTCCGGGAGGTGCTCCGCGCCGACCCTGCCTTCGAGGTGGTCGGCGAGTCGGGAGACGGTGTGGAGACGCTGCGCCTCGCCGCGACCCTGCACCCCGACGTGGTCCTGCTCGACGTCACCATGCCCCCCGACAACGGCATCGAGACCACGAAGCGGCTGAAGGAAGAGCACCCGGGGATCATCGTGCTCATCTTCACGATGCACGAGGACGAGAGCCTGCTGCACGAAGCGCTCCGTGTGGGCGCCGCCGGCTACGTGATCAAGCGGGCCGAGCTGTCCGAGATCGTCCAGGCGATCCATGCGGTGAGTCGAGGCGACATCTTCGTACACCCCGCGATGACCCGCGCGCTCCTGCACCAGCCCGTCACGACGCAACACCGGCGCGGGGCGCCGGCCTTCGAGCTGACCCCCCGCGAGCTCGACGTCTTGCGCCTCCTCGTCAAGGGCAACACCAACCGGCAGGTCGCCGGCCTGCTCGGCCTTTCGGTGCGCACCGTCGAGAACCACCGCGCCAACCTGATGGGCAAGCTCGGGCTCTCCAGCCGGGTCGAGCTGGTGAGCTACGCCGAGGAGCACGACCTGCTCGAGTAGCTACCGAACGGCAGCCATTTCGGGCTGACCGGTCAGGGCCGCATCAGGCGGCCTTTCCTCGCCGACCAGCTCCCCGAAAAGTGTCCGGTAATGGATCATTGCCTGGCGCAGGTCTTCCGTGCTGGCCTGCCCTTTCGTCTGGCGAAAGGCGATCTCGTGGGCCGTTCGATAGTTCTTCATCACCATCGGGTGGTCCACGGAGATATCAGCCGCGCCTTGTTCGAAGTCACTTACCGGATAGCCGCGCGTCGACATCACGTCGCGCAGCAGTTGGTCGGCCTCCACCACCGCGCTGGCGGGACTGTCCACGAACCGCGCCTGGACACTGCGCCAGGAGCCTTCGTAGCGAGTCTGATCGGTGGGCGTGAGCGGCTGGAGGTCGAAGCTCTCGACTCGCGCCCCCCTCTTGGCGAGATCGGCTTCCCCATGCCGCCGGCCTTGTCCCACGGCATGGGCGTATTCAGCGGCACCGAACTGGCCGCGTAGCCTCCCGGTTCGGCGCCTGCGGAGAAAGATAACCGTCGCCAGGCCCACGGCCAGAATCGCGACGAGAGCGATGGCTGCGATCAGTTCTGTTGTACTCATGACTGGCCTCCGCCGCCGAACAGGAGGACCGGCAGGACGACCAAGAGGATGGTGCTCATGTTGGTTCTCCTTGTGGTTGTTTAGAAGTCGTTACTAGAATAGCCCGCAGCCACCGGTCCGGGAAGCGCATTTTCTACGCGAAAGCGCCGGCGCGAGCCAGGTAGGAACTACCCGGTTGCGAGGGAGCGTCAGGGCTTCTTTCAAACCAAGAATGCCTGCCGGGCAGAGCTGCCCGGCAGGCATCCGCTTGCCGCCTCGAGACCATGACGGTTGCCTCTTGCTGTGGACGACAAGTATCAATCAAGCCGATGAGTGCCATGAGTGCCATGAGCCCGGCTGCTGGGCAGCTCCTCTCCAGCGAATCGCACCAGGGCTTCATCGGGCGTGTCTTGATCATAGTCCTCGGGTCCCCCACCGTGAAGAGCACTTTCTACCCGAGAAAAGGATCGCGACACAGGTAGAAATTACCCGCCGCGGCTCACGCCTGTGTTGCTTCGCCGGCGTTTCCATCAGAAAGCCTGCCTCCGCCCTACTTCTTGATCGCCTCGGCAACGTCGTCGACGAGCTCGCCGACCTTGCGCCGCGCTTTGCCCAGGCCCTCCTGGACCGTGCCCTCGGTACGCAGCCGCGAGCCCTCTCGCTCCAGCGCGCGGTCGCCCGTAACGATGCCGACGGCTTCCTTCGCCCGCCCCTTCAACTTCTTCACCTTGCCCTTCGTTTCTTGCTGTCCCATGGTCGTCTCCTTTGTCGAGTACGGTTACAGATCTGAGAGCTGCACCAGTTGCTTGCCTTGGTTGTTTCCCCGTAGCATTCCGATGAAGGCCTGCGGCGCGGCTTCGATGCCTTGGGCGACGTCTTCCCGGTACTTCAGCTTCCCCTGCCTGAGCCACCTGGCCAGTTGCTCGAGCCCTTCGGGGAACCGCTCGGCGTAACCGGAGACCAGGAAGCCCTGCACCTTCGCCTGCTTGACGATCAGTTGACCCAGCCAGCGCGGCCCTACCTCGGGCAGCTCCAGGTTGTACTGCGAAATCTGTCCGCAGACGCAGATCCGCGCCTTGGCGTTGATTCGTCGCACGACCGCATCGGTAATGGTCCCGCCCACGTTGTCGAAGTAGACGTCGATGCCGTCGGGGCAGAGCTGCCCGAGCCGGCTGTGGAAATCGTCAGCTTTGTAGTTGAGTGCCGCGTCGAAGCCGAGCTCGTCGAGCATCCACGAGACCTTGGCGTCGCAGCCCGCGACTCCGACGACGCGGCAGCCCTTGATCTTCGCGGTCTGGCCGACGACCATCCCGACCGCTCCTGCCCCCCCGGAGACCACGACGGTCTCCCCTCGTTGCGGGTCACAGACGTCCAGCAGGCCGAAGAACGCCGTGAGCCCCGGCAGGCCCAGCACCCCGAGAGCCGTCGAGATCGGTGCGAGGCTGGGGTCGATCTTCCTCAGCGTGCTCCCCCGGGCGAGGGCGTACTCCTGCCATCCCAACATCCCTTCGACCACGTCACCAGGTTGCAGGCTCGGATCCTCGGACTCCACCACGTAGGCGACGGCCGCGCCGGCCATGACTTCCCCGATGGCAACCGGCCGGGCACCGGACTCGGCCTCGGTCATCTGCCCTCGCATGCAGGGATCGAGCGACAAGTAGATCGACCGGACCAGGGCTTCCCCGGCGGCAGGTGAGGGCAACGGCGAGTAGACCAGGTTGAAGTCCGACACCTCGGGGAAGCCCACCGGCCGTGAAGCGAGCGTGATCTGCCTGTTCACTGTCGCCATCGGATTTGAACGTCCTTCCTCCGCCGGCCCGTCGGGCCGGCGGAACGGGGGCCGGAGCGCCGGGAGCTGCGCTCGAGTCGCAGCTACTTCTTGGTGCGTACGAAGAGCAGAGCCCCGCCGAGCACGATCGCACCGACGCCGGCCCACACCGGGACGTTGACCGTTTCCTTGTCCTTGATCGACAGCTCGAGCGGGCCGATCTTGGCGTCGTGGGTCGTTTTGGTGTAGGTGATGCCGCCGTATACCAGTCCGACGATGCCGGCGGCGATCAACAGGAGTGCCACGATCCTGAGTGCGCTCACGTTGTCTCCTTGCTAGCGAATTCCTAGAGGATTCTTCGTCCCGAGACGAGCCTGACGATCAGGATGATCACCGCCACCACCAGCAGGATGTGAATCAAGCCTCCCGCCGTGTAGGAGGAGACCATGCCGAGCAACCACAAGACGAGAAGTATGACCAGAATCGTCCAGAGCATTACCGACCTCCGTTTCTGCCCAGCCTAGGTCCTGATCTTGCCGACCAGAAGCTCGTTGTTCACGTCGTTGACGCCCTTGACGCCGCGCGCGATGCGCTCGGCCTCGGTCTTGATCGTCTGGGAGCCGACGCGGCCGATCAGCGTCACCACCCCCTGCGACGAGCTCACGTCGATGTCCCCGGCCTTGATCTCGGAGCTGGCGATGAGCTTCGACTTCACCTTCGAGCTGATCATCACGTCATCGACCCAACTACCGACCGTCCTCTCTCCGACCGTGAGGTCGTTCACCACGCCGCTGACGCCTTCCGTGCGCCAGGCGACCCGGCCGGCCTCGCGCCGGGCGTCTTCCGTGTCCACCACGCCGGTCAGGTACGCGATGCCCTCCCGGGTCTCGACGCTCACCTGCCGCGCCTTCACGTCGTCGTTGGCCGCCAGCGAAGCCTCGATCACCGACGTGATTCCCGAGTCCGAATGGCGGGTGTTCTGGGGCACCATCGAGGAGGCGCAGCCGGCAAGCGCGATCAGCGCCACGCCCGTCAGCGAGGCTGCCGCCAATGCGAGTGTGCGTTTCTTGGAACACTGTCTTTTCATGGAGTACCGTCCTTTCATGGAGTGCCGTTCTTCTCGAACGTGTTTCAAGCTTAGTGCGCGGATCCCCCGCCGGGAAGAGCACTTACTACCCAAGAACCGAATCACGACGCGGGTAGAAACCACTCCCTCACCGTGTCCCCTTTCCCTTCTCTTTCTTGGCTTTCGGCTTCTTGTTCTCCTGCTTCGGGTCAGCAGCCTTCACTTTGCTCGGCGCCTTCCCTTCGCCCGGCGGCTTCGCCACCAGGGCCTGGCGCTTGAGCTGCTGTCGCGCCGCGAGCTGTTGCGCGGCGCTGCGCTGGCCCTGCTGCAGCGCCTCGCGCTCGGCTTGATGGCGCTTCTCGACCTGGTTGCGCTCGGCTTGCGCCGGCGCCTTGGCGAGGTCCCGTCGGTAGAGCTTCTCGATCTGTTGCTTCTCTGCCGCCTGGTGGCGCACGAGCTCCTGCTTCTCGCGGCGCTCGCGCTGCTCGAGCTGCCGGGGGTCGAGGCGCGGCAGGCGGTCGAGGCGTGGAGCGACTCTGACCTCGGGGGCGTCGCGACGGTTCGCCGCAGGCGGACCCTGGTCGCGGCCCGCGCGAGGCTTCTCGGCGCGCAGCTCCGGAGTGGCGCGCGCGGCGACGCGGACGGAGTCGAGCTGCCGTTTCTCGGGCCGGTAGATGCGCACCTCGCTCGTCGCCACCTCGGATTGCCGCTTCGTCCTCGCTGAGGCGACGCGCAGCGGCCGCACGTGCCGGCCGGTGGCCTGCTCGATGCGTCGCACCTCGACCCCGCGGTTCACCACTCGGTTGTCGACGTAGGTGTAGTTGGTGACGTTGGTCGTGTTATGGATGATGGTGACGTTGCGCGCCCTCGGAACCAGATGGCCCCTGAGACGAGGCTCGAGGAAGGAGCGCTCCGACACGAAGGTGTAGGCGTCGGGCCGGATGCCGATGTTGAGGTCGAATCCGCCGAGCCGGATACCGATGCCGATCTCGAAACCGACCGCGGGCGGCAGCGGCGCCCAGCCCACGTAGCCTCCGCCGTGTTGCCAGGAGACCCAGGCCGGTCCCCAGGTCGTGCCGGGAACCCAGAGCCAACCGAAGCGGGAATCCCGCACCCAACGGCCGTAATGGTAGGTCGCCCAGCCGAACGGCTCGTACGAGACCCAGGTCCAGCCGTACTCGGTGATCACCCAGCGGCCTTCGGTGTACGGAGACCAGTAGGGATGCACGTCGCGCGGGAACCAGGCCCAACCGTAGTCGCGGGTCAGCACCCAGTCGCCGTAGGGCGACAGCTCGTCGTAGAAGAAGCCGACTTCGACCCCCGGCGTGGGCGCCTCATAGTAGTCACGGTCGTAGTCGTAGCTCGGCCGCGAGCCCGGAGGAGGGCCGTAACGCGGAGATTGACCATAGACCGATAAGCTGGTACAGACTCCCAGCAAGAGGGCAATGGTAATCGGTCGGATCAGTTTCATGAGACACCTTCCTTTCTTGGAGGTGTCTCGAGCCTAGTCGTCCGATCCCCCACCGGGAAGAGCACTTATTACCCGGTGGCAGAACCGCGACGTGAGTAGTAACTACACGGCGGCGCGGGCAGGCCGGCGGGGAGTCGGGGGCAGGGGCGGACGCCGCGGCGTCCGCCCCGCAGCTCGTCTCACTCCAGCGGCGAGGAGCCCGGCGTCGGGCTCGACCGGATCTGCCAGCTTCCGCCGAGCGTCGTGCGCTCGATCGACGATCCCTCGGAGGCGTCGCCCACCTCCGGGGAATTGGCCGAGCCGGTCTCGTCGATCAGGTTGCTGTTGTTGTTGGGGCCGTAGACGACGGCGTCGATCGGCACCGTGGAGCCGGTGATCGCCGCCGCCGGCACGTTGAAGAGGGCCACGCCGTCGCCGGCCGAGCCGCTGTTCTGGATGTCGGGGCTGAAGTCCTGCGACAGGTCGTAGGTCGGGGTGCCGTTGCCGCTCGCCGAGCTCGGGCCGCCGACGACGATCACCTCGCCGGGATCGATCGAGCCCGAGAGCTGGTACTTGCCCGAGGTCCAGGTGGTGCCGCCGTAGCCGAGGCTGAAGTCGTCGAGGTCGATGGTCTCGCTGCCGCCGTGGTAGAGCTCGACCCACTCGAAGCCGTTGTCGGTGCCGTCGTAGTCGTAGAAGACCTCGGAGATGACCAGGCCCTCGGGCGGCGGCGGCGGGAAGGCGACGTTCGGGCTCGGCGAGGCCTGGACCTGCCAGGCGCCGGCGAGGTCGACGCGCTCGATCGACTGGCCGCTCGCGGCGTCGCCCACCTCGGGGTCCTCGGCGCTGCCGGTCTCGTCGATCAGGCCGTTGGTGTTGGCGGTGCCGTAGACCACGGCGTCGATCGGCACCGTCGAGGACGTGACCTGGGCGCAGCGGAAGTTGAAGAGGGCCACGCCGTCGGCGTCGGCGCCGCTGTTCTGCAGGCCGGGGGAGATCTCGTGCTCGAGGTCGAAGGCGGGATCGCCGTTGTCGCCGCTCGACGTCGGCCCGCCGACCACGAAGGTCTCGCCGGCGCCGATCGTGCAGCCGCCGGCGCAACCGTCGAGGGGGATCAGCGTGTTGGTGTAGTCGGCGCCGCCGGCGCCGAGGCAGAGGTCGGTGAGGTCGATCGACGCCTCGGTGGCGTTCCAGATCTCGATCCACTCGAGGCCGGCGTCGGCGCCGGAGGGGTCGTACAGGACCTCGGTCAGCAGCACGGCGCCCTGAGGCACGGTGAAGGCGCCGCCGTTGATCCGCGTGCCCGGCGAGTAGAGGCTGCCGCCCGCGCCGTCGGCGGTGGTGTGGCGCACGAAGGGGGCGTTCGAGAAGTCGGGGTCGCGCACGATCGACTCGTCGGAATTCGCCTCGGAGCCGTACGCCGCCGCCTGCACGGTGGCGCTCGAGTTGTCCGCCAGGGTCACCGTGTCGCCGGTGTTGTTGAGGGCGAGGGTGCCGGTCGTGGCGGTGAAGACGAGGCCGTTGGCGGCGGCGTTGCCGAAGTCGCCCGTGGGGGTGCCGGCGCCGAAGACCACGGCCGCCTCGTGCGGCGGGATGACGGTGCTCGCCGGGAAGGTGTGGCGTACGCTGATGCCGTCCGAGATCTTCCAGCCGCTGACGTCGACCGGGGTGGTGCCGGTGTTGAGCAGCTCCACGAACTCGTCGTCCTCGGCGTCGCGGGTGCCGTCGCCGTTGGCGTCGCCGGCGATCGACGAGTCGGGGTCGGCGTGGATCTCGGAGATCACCACCTGCGGGTGGTTGACCTCCTCGCTGAGGACGTCGGCGCGCTCGCGGGGCACCACCTGGTAGCCGCCGTTCAACGGGACCCAGGAGTCGAACTGGCTCGCGACGCCGATCAGGTCGAAGGTCCCGGTGGGGGTGTTGGCGCCCGGCACGTCGGTGTCGCCGTCGATCCGGATCTCGATCGTCGAGGTGCCGCCGTCGTCGGTGACGAAGAGGCTGCCGCTGCCGCTCTCGGGGATCGACCCGGAGACGACCGTCAGGTCGTCGATGCGGATCAGCTTGCCCTCGGTGGCCTCCCCCACCTGCGACACGGTCACCACCGTGGGCGAGGGGGCGGTGCCCGAGCTGACGCGGGTGGAGCCGAAGTTGCCGAAGTCCTCGGCCACCGAGACCTCGGTCTGGCCGCCGAACTGCTCGAGCTCGCCCACCCACTGCACCACGTCGCCGCGCCCGATGGCCGGGTCGATCGACTTGTCGAAGACCTGGACGCCGCCGGTCGAGTCCTGGACGTAGGCGAGCGTCACGGTGGGATGGAGCACGCCGGGCTCGGCCGTCATGTTGCCCTCCACCCGCACGCCGCAGGTGAGGTGCTCGAGCACGCCGTCACCGTCGTTGACGCGGAAGGTGGAGACCGGGGTGACGCCGGCGTAGTAGCAGCCCTCCTGCGACACCTCGGTCTGCGCCGAGGAGTCGGTGGCGGAGACCCGGAACTCGACCCGGGTGCCGTTCGACTGGGCGGGGATGGTGCCGGTATAGGTGATGCCGCTCGCAAGCGACATGGAAGCGGGCGTCTGCTCCACGCCGTCGAGCCAGTAGCGGATCTGGGCGGAGGAGACGTCCTCGACGTCGGCCTCGACGGTGACGCTCTCGCTCGACAGCGGCACCCGCGGGCCGTGGAGCACGCGGCGGATGGCCGGCGGATAGTCGCCGATGGTGCCGGTGCCGGCGTCGGCCGGGAACGAGGTGGCGGCGATGCCGCAGGCGTGGATCCGGTAGCTGGTGCCGTCGGAGAGCAGCACGATGGTGCCCGGCAGGCCGATGACCTCGCCGGCGGCGGCGTCGTCGCAGTCGGCGATGCCGTCGGCGAGCGAGTCGTCGGAGCGCTCGTCCTCCGGGTCGCCCGGGTTCTGCTGGTAGAAGACGGGCGTGTCGTCGTCGGTGTCGGGCGTGTTCTTTATCCTCTCGACGATCACCGCCCGCGGATGGCCGAAGCCGTTCTCGATGGAGCTCTGGTTGATCGCCACCTCGGCCGCCAGGTCGGCGAGGAACGAGGCGTTGGAGCTGGTCTCGCTGCCGTGGTGGTTCACGGTGTAGACGTCGACGTCCATGACCTCGACGCCGGTGGGGGTCTCGACGTCGGCGACGCCGGTCGCCGGGTTGCCGGTGAGGTCGCCGCCGATCCACAGGTCGAAGTCGCCGTAGCGCACGACCACGGTCACCGAGACGTTGTTCTCGAACTGGCTGGCGCCGGTGACGTCGACCGTATCCCCGCCGCAGACCTCGCCGTTGACGTTGAAGAACTTCACCGTCACGCCGCCGCCGAGGTCGAGGTCGTAGCCGTTGGTGCTGCAGGCGACGGTGGTGCGGTTGTTGAGGCCGGCGCCGAAGGCGTAGTCGGAATAGGCGAAGGTCGACGGCACGCTGAGGTAGGTGCCGCGGTCGTAGGTGACGATCGAGCCGGACAGCGGCACGTACTGGAAGACGTTCTCCATGCGGCCGATGTGGTCCTCGTCGTAGTGGGTGGCGACGACGTAGTCGACGCCGGCGACGACCCCGGCGTCGATGAGGTCGTTGATGAAGTGCTCGATGCCCTCGTCGACGTCCTTGATGCCGGTGCCGGCGTCGACGAGGAGGGCCTTGCCGGTGGGCGAGACGACGAGGGTGGCGCTGCCCTGCTCGACGTCGGGGTAGTAGACGCGCAGGTATTGCGCGGCGGCGGGAACGGTGAACGCGGCGGCGGCGAAGAGGCCGGCCAGAAAGCGGCGTGCGATCATCGGGGTATCTCCTGCTCTCGTTGTTCGGATACGTCGAGCTCTCCGCTCATCTTAAGCGATTCTCCTCGAGCTCCGCGCCAAGGCGCCGTAAAGTTTCCCGTTTTGACGCGCCTCGACGCTTCGGATACATTGTCCGGAGGATCGGGAGGGTGACACGATACGGTGACGAAGTAGCTCCCCATGCCGACTTCCGCGACTCAGCGGCGGGACCCCGGCGCACCCACCCCGTGGCGCACCTTGCGCCGCGACCCGATCTTCGGGCTCGCCCTGGCGGTCTACGCCGTCACCGCCGTGCTCTACCTGGCGCCGGTGTTGGAATCCGGACAACTGGCGTACGTCTCCCGCCGCGTCGGTCCCCTGGCGTTCCTCACCCTGGTGCTGCTGGCCCTCGCCGCGGGGAGCTCGCGCATCCGGGTGCAGGAAGAGCGCGAGTTCTGGAGCGACCTGACCCTCGCCTTCGGCTGCTGGTGGATCGCCGCCGCGGCGATCCTCTCCTTCCCGTCGGCCACCGGCAAGCCCTTCGCCGTCGACCTCGCGACCAGCGTGCTCTACGCGCTCTACTACGTGGCGCTGATGATGGCGGTCGAGCGCCAGCCGCACCGCCGCCACCGCTGGCGCCCCTTCACGCTCGAGCGGCGGCTCGCCTGGCCCACGGTGGCGGCGGTGGTGTGCGGCCTCTTCCTCTACTTCCCCTTCATGGCGATCGGCTTCGCGCCCGAGATTTACGCCGCAGGCCTTCCCGACCTGTGCCTCTTCCTGACCCTCGACGGCTATCTCAGCCTGCGCCTGGTCTACCTCTTCCGCGCCACCCGCTCGCGGCGCTGGCGCCACGTCTACGGCCTGCTCGCCGCGGCGACGCTGGCGGTGCTCGGCAGCGACGCCGTCGAGGCCCTGGCGCTGGCCACCGGAGAGCGGCTGTGGCGGTGGGACGCGGTGGCGAACCTGCTCCTGTACCTGCCCTACCCGCTCTTCGTGGCCGCGGCGCGCCTGCGCCACCATCCCTTTCCCTGGGAGCCGCCGCCGGCGGCGTCGCGGATCCGTCTCGAGGACAACCTTCCCGGCCCGCTGGGACAGACGATGACCTTCATACTGCTCTTCCCGCTCGTCCACTTCGGCGGCTACGCGCTGGGCATCCTCGAGGCCGAGATCCGCCCCCACCGCGAGCTGCTGCTGCTCGCCTGGCTGCCGATCCTGGGCGCCATCGCCTGGATCCAGCACCGGCTCCTCGACAAGAACGTCGCCGAGCTGCAGGAGGAGCGCCGCAGGACCGAGCACGCCCTCCACCGCACCCAGAAGGACCTGCGGCTGGCCTATGAGCGCCATCACACCGACGAGCTGCGGCGCGCCGGCGACGAGCGCTTCGGCAAGGCCTTTCGCGCCTGCCCCGACGTGATGGCGATCACCCGCGTCGCCGACGGCTACATCGTCGCGGTCAACGACAGTTGCCGCCGGGTGCTCGGCTGGACGCCGCAGGAGCTGGTGGGCCACACCACCGCCGAGCGCAGCATCTGGGCGAGCCGGGCCGAGCGCGACGCGGTCGTCGAGGAGCTGCGGCGCCACGGCCGGATCACCGCGGAGGTCGCCTTTCGCCACCAGTCGGGCGAGGAGAGGAGAGGGCTCTTCTCGGCCCGAGTGACCGACATCGACGGCGAGCCCCATCTCTTCTCCATCACCCGCGACGTGACCGCGTCGCACCAGAGCGATCAGCGGCTGCGGCGCCGCGCCGCCGCGCTCGAGCACGCCGCAAGCGCCGTCTGGACGGTGGACGGCGAGGGCCGCGTGAGCTTCTGGAACGAGGCCGCCCAGGCGACGTTCGGCTGGCCGGCGGAGGAGGTCGAGGGCTCTCCCGCCGCCGAGGTGCTCACCGGCGTCGAGGTCGCGGACCGCCACGGCGCTTTTCGCGGCCAGGTGCGCGTGCGCGGCGGCGGCACCGCCGGCGTCGAGGGCCTCGAGATCGCCGTCGCCGACGCCGGCGACGGCGGCCGGCCGCGGCTCGTCATCTGCCGGACCATCTGAGGGCCATGCCGGAGAACGCGGACAGAGCTCCCCACGACGCAGTCCCGGGCGAGAGCGCCCCGGGCCTCATCGGCCTCCTCGCCACGACGTCGCGGCGGGATGCCCTGGCGAGGGCCGCGCTGGTGGTGTTCGCGGCCGCCGCGGCCGTCTTCGTCTGGCTCGAGCTGGCGGGCTCGCCGTTCGTCTATCCGGACCGGCCGGCGGCCGTCCCGCGGCTCCAGCGCGTGGTCCTGCCCCTCTTCAACCTCGCCTTCGTGGCGCTCATCCTGCTCAGCCTCCTCCGGCGCCTGGACGCGGTCGCCGGAGCGTGGCCGCGGGCTTTCTGGCGGCGGCTGGTGGTCGGCTATGGCTGCTTGTTCGCCGGTCTCGCCGCGGGCGCGCTGCCGGAGCGCGTGGCCACGCTCCCGCGGCGCTCGCTCCAGGTCGTGGCCTTCGCCCTCTTCTACCTGATCCTGATCCGCGCCCTCGAGCGCCGGCCCCACTTCCGCTCGCCGCCCGCGCGTCCCCCTGGGGGGATCGAGGGGGGAGACCGGCAGACCGGCGCCGAACGGCTGCTCGCCTGGCCGGCGGCGACCTTCTTCGTCCTCGGCCTGACGGTCTATTTCGTGTTCATCCCGTTCGCCGAGTCTTCCGACTCCGCCAGCAACCTGGTCAGCGAGCTCTACTACTTCGTGCTCCTCGACGCCTATCTCGTCGCCCGCCTCGTCTACCTGTCGCGGGCCGCCGGCCCCACGCCGTGGCGGATGATCTACTCGGCGTTGCTGTTGCCGTGGATCGTGGTGCTGGCGACCGATCTCAGCCTGGTCGCGGCGCGCACCGTCGCGGGCTGGCCGCTCGAGAGCGCCGCCTGGCTGTCCTGGAACCTGTCGCACGTGCTGCAGGTCCTGGCGATTCGGCTGCGCCACCACCCGCACGCCGCGGAGCGGCAGCCGGCCGGCGACTCGCCGGCGGCGGGCAAGCAGGTGCCCTCGCTGCTGGTCAGCGCCCGTACCCTCGGGCTCGGCGTCGCCTTTCCGGTGCTCCACCTGCTCGCCTACCGCTTCGAGCTGCTCGACCCGGTCAGCCGCGGCGCCCGCGAGGACGTGGTGGTGGCGTGGCTGCTGGTCTTCGGCGTCATCGCCCTGGTGCAGCACCGCCACCTCGAGCGCCGCGCGCAGGCCCTGTGGCTGGACCGCGTGACGTTCGAGGAAGAGCTGCGCGAGAGCGAGGCGGACCTGCGCCTGATCATCGAGCGCCATCGCACCCAGGAGACGCGGCAACGGATGGAGCGCCGGTTCGACTACGCCTTCCGTGCCTGTCCCTACCCGCTCGCCATCAGCAACCTGAAGAGCGGACGCCTGCTGGAGGCCAACCCCGCCTTCGAGCAGGCCTTCGGCTTTTCCCGCGACGAGGTGATCGGCCGCTCCGCGGAGGAGATCGGCCTGTGGTCGGACGGCGCCGAGGCGGCCCGCGTCAACCGCCGGATCGCCGAGCAGCAGGAGATCCACGAGATGGAGGTCACTTTCCGCGGCAAATCGGCGGCGCCGGTGCCGGCGATCCTCTCCGCCGCCGAGATCGAGCTCGACGGCGAGCGCTGCCTGCTCTCGATCGTGCAGGACGTCGGGCAGCGCCGCCGCGCTCTCGCCCGCCTGCGGGCGGCGGCGGCGGCCGTCGACGGCGCGGCGGCGGCGATCCTCGAGCTCGACGCCGCGGGCCGGGTGCGGTCGTGGAACGTCGCAGCGCAGCGCCTCTGCGGCCGCGCCGCCGAGGGCCAACCGGCCGGCGAGCTGCTGGGGCCGGCGGCCGCGGTGGAAGAGATGCTCGGCACGACGCAGTGGCGCGGCGAGCTCGAGCTCGCCGAATCCGGCGTCGTCGTCGACGCCTGGTGCTGCCGGCTCGCGGCGGCGGGCGAAGGCGGCGCGCTGCTCGTGGCGGTGGCGCGCGGTTAGCTCACAGGAAGTACAGCTCGTCGTCGACCCGCGGCTTGCGCCGCCGCTCCTGAAGGGCGTTCTTGAGCTTGAAGAAGTCGTCGAAGTCTTCCTCGCCGGCCACGTCGTCCATCTCGCGCTCGAGGCTCTCCGGATCCTCCCCCGCCTCCAGACGGGCCACCAGCTCGGCCATGCGCTCGCCCATCTCGAGGCCGGAGACGTCGGTGAAGCGACGCATCAGTCTCGCCAGCACCCGCGGGTCCTCTTCGTTCTCGAGCCCTCCCGCCTCGTTCATGAGGGCGTCCATGGCGCCTTCGAGCTTGCCCTCGTCGAGCTCGGAGAAGGGGTCGCCCTCCTCGGCGCCGGCGTGCCTCAAGGTGGCGAAGCGCGACGGCCGCCGCGGCAGCCTGGCGCGCCCGCAGCGCGGACAGGCGGGGCGCTTGCCGGTGTCGATACGGGCCGAGAAGAAGTTGAAGAGCGTGTGGCAGCTCTCGCAGTAGAACTCGTAGATGGGCATGCGCGCGGCCTCCTCGCCGGCACGTTTCTACCACAGAGCGCCGGAGGATTCGTGCTTATAATGCTCTTCGGGACGGACGACGCGGCGAGGAGGTGACCCGAGATGAGCGACTGGCGACCCGATTCCTGGCAGGACAAGCCGGCCCTGCAGCAACCGACCTACTCCGACATGGCGGAGGTCGAGCGGGTGGTGGTGAGCCTGGCCCAACTGCCGCCGCTGGTGACCTCCTGGGAGGTCGAGAGCCTCAAGTCGCAGCTCGCCGAGGCGGCCCGCGGGGAGCGCTTCCTGCTCCAGGGCGGCGACTGCGCCGAGGTCTTCGACGAGTGCGAGTCGTCGATCATCGCCAACAAGCTCAAGATCCTCCTGCAGATGAGCCTGGTGCTGCTGCACGGGGGCCGCCGCCGGGTGGTGCGGGTGGGCCGCTTCGCGGGCCAGTACGCCAAGCCGCGCTCCGACGACATGGAGACCCGCGACGGCACCACCCTGCCCTCCTACCGCGGCGACCTGATCAACGGCATCCAGTTCAGCCCCGAAAAACGCGCCCACAACCCGCACCGCATGCTGCGCGGCTACGGCCGCGCCGCCCTGACGCTCAACTTCATCCGCTCGCTGGTCGACGGCGGCTTCGCCGACCTGCACCATCCCGAGTACTGGGACCTGGGCTTCGTCGAGCACTCGCCGCTCAAGGAGGAGTACCAGCGCACGGTGGCGTCGATCGACAACGCCCTGAGCTTCATGGAGATCATGGTCGGCTCGCCGGTGGGCGAGATCAACCGGGTCGACTTCTTCACCAGCCACGAGGGTCTGCACCTGCTCTACGAGCAGGCCCAGACCCGCCAGGTGCCGCACCGCCAGGGCTGGTACAACCTCGCCACCCACATGCCGTGGATCGGCATGCGCACGACCCAGCTCGCGGGCGCCCACGTGGAGTACTTCCGCGGCATCAAGAACCCGATCGGCGTCAAGGTGGGCCCCTCGACGTCGCCCGAGGAGCTGCTCGAGCTGGTCGACGTGCTCAACCCGGAAGGCGAGCCCGGGCGCCTGACGCTCATCCACCGCTTCGGCGTCGACAAGATCGCCGACCAGCTTCCGCCGCTCCTGGCCGCGGTCAAGCGCGCCCGGCGCCACGTTCTGTGGTGCTGCGACCCGATGCACGGCAATACCGTGCGCACCGCCGACGGCATCAAGACGCGGCGGTTCGACCACATCCTCGGCGAGCTCGAGCAGGCCTTCGACCTCCACGCCGAGGCCGGCACGCGGCTCGGCGGCGTCCACGTCGAGCTGACCGGCGAAAACGTGACCGAGTGTACCGGCGGCGCCCGCGGCCTCGGCGAAAAGGAGCTGCGGCGCTCGTACCGGACGTTCGTGGACCCGCGGCTCAACTACGAGCAGGCGCTGGAGCTCGCCTTCCGGGTGGCCCGCCGCATGAACCGGATGAACGGCGGCTGAGCTCCCGTGATGCCCGATCAGCAGGTCTGTCCCGGACGCCGAAGAAGCGGCGCCACCGTGCTGCTGGCCGGTCTCTTGCTGGCGGGCGTCGTGGTGCCGGGCCGCGCCGCGGCGTGGGCGGACGAGGGCCACCGCGTCATCTGCGAAATCGCCTGGCAGCGCCTCGCCGGCGCCGGGCGCGCCCTGGTCGGCGAGCTGCTGGGAGACGGGGCGCACGACGTCGGGCCGGAGCTCGGGCGGCGCTTCGTGGATTCCTGCACCTGGGCCGACGAGGTCCACGAGACGACCCACCGGTCGACCGCCGAATACCACTACCTCAACGTCCGGCGCGGCGCGCCGTCCGTCGACCTCGGCCGCGATTGCCCGGCCTACGATTGCGTGCCGATCGCCATCCGGCGCTACCTGAGCTACCTCGTCCGCGGCGAGACGCCGGCGGACGGCCGTCACCGCCAGGCCGAGGCCCTGAAGTTCCTCGCCCACTTCGTGGGCGACGTCCACCAACCGCTCCACGCCGGCTACCTCGACGACAAGGGCGGCAACGAGATCCTGGTGCGCTGGCCTGGCGCCGGCGCCGACGTCAACCTCCACGCGGTCTGGGACTATTGGATCGTGCGCCGCGCCGGGCTCGCCGGCTCGCGGGCGACGGCGGAGCTGGCCGCCGGCATCGGCGCCGAGGACGCGGCCCGCTGGCAGGACTCCGACGTGGAAGGGTGGACCGACGAGTCGTACCGGCTCGCCGTCGAGGAGGCCTACGACCTGCCCGCCGGCCGCGAGCTCGGCGGCGCCTACTACGAGCGGGCGCTGCCCGTGGTGCGCCGGCAGCTCCGGAAGGCGGCCGTGCGGCTGGCCTACCTGCTCAACGCGATCGCCGACGGCTCCCTCGATCTCAAGCGCTGACGCCGGCGCCCACCGGACAGGCGACGCCGGTGCCGCCGAGGCCGCAGTAGCCGCCGGGGTTCCTGGCCAGGTACTGCTGGTGGTAGGCCTCGGCGTAGTAGAAGTCCGGGGCCGCCAGGATCTCGCTGGTGATCGGCCCGAAGCCCGCCGCGGCGAGCTTCTCCTGGTAGGCCTCGCGCGACGCCTCGGCGGCCGCGCGCCGGCTCGCGGAAGCGGCGTAGATGCCCGAGCGGTACTGGGTGCCCACGTCGTTGCCCTGGCGCATGCCCTGGGTCGGGTCGTGGCTCTCCCAGAAGACCTTGAGCATCTCTTCGTACGAGGTCCTGGCCGGATCGAAGACCACCCGCACCACCTCGTTGTGGCCGGTGCGCCCGGAGCACACCTCCTGGTAGGTGGGGTTGGGCGTGAAGCCGGCGGCGTAGCCCACCGAGGTCGAATACACGCCCTCGGCCTGCCAGAACTTGCGCTCGGCGCCCCAGAAGCAGCCCATGCCGAAGAGCGCCAGCTCGAGGTGCGCGGGAAAAGGCGGCGCCAGCGGCGTGCCGAGCACGAAGTGGGCGGCGGGCACCGGCATCTTCTCGTCGCGCCCGGGAAGGGCGTCGTGGGCAGAGGGCATCGCGGTCTTGTGATGGACGAACAAGCTCATGGGCGTCTCCTTGCAGTCAGACCTGTCGGACCCGTCAGACCTCTCGGACACGTCTGACTTGCCTTCATCCTAACCGATCACCCTCCGCCGCTGCAGCACAGACCGGGGTAGAATCGGCCGCGATGACGGTGACGATCGACGACGTCCGCGAAATGGTGGGCCTGCAGCTCGGGCGCCGCGAGGTGGGCGCCGACGACGAGCTGGTCGCCGACCTCGGGGCCGAGTCGGCCGACGTCGTCAATCTGATCGCCAACCTCGAGGAGCGCTACGGCGTGGAGATCGGCGAAGAAGAGCTGCCCGACCTGCGCACCGCGCGCGATCTCTATCGCCGAATCGCCGACGTGGTGCTACGCTGGCAATCAGGAGACCCGCCGCCATGCTGACTCGGATTCTCGCCCTCCTCCTGCTGACGGCCGCGACGGCCTCGGCGCAGAACGCCGCCGATATCGTGCTGGGCCACTTCCTGCCCTACGGCCAGCTCGAGGCGAAGCTCGACTCGCGGACCCTCGACGACGCCGAGATGTTCTTCTCGGACCGGGCCGGCGCCTACCTGCTGACCTCGTCGGCCTTCGACCAGCCCTTGCTCATCGACACCCGGAGCCGCAAGGTGAACAGCGTCGACGCGGCGAAGCTGCGCCGCAACGGCAACGGCACCGTGGACCTCCTGGTCGGGGCGGTGGCCGCCGAGGTGGGGCCCTTCGAGGTGGGCGCGAGCCGGCTGACGATCGCCCTCGCCGGCGGCACGCTGACGATGGCTCCCAAGCCGCCGCTCCTCGGCGCGCAGACGGCGGCGGCCCTCGAGGCCCACGACCCCTCGTACGCCTACACGGCCGGGCTTTATCCCCCTTCGGAAAGCGTCCTCGCCGAGCTTCGTCAGGAAACCCGCGACGTGGCGGTGCGGGTCTACTTCGGCTCGTGGTGCTCCACCTGCTCCCGCGTCGTGCCCTGGCTGCTCCGGGTCGATCGGGCGCTGGCGGGCAGCCGCATCCGTTTCGAGTACTACGGTCTGCCTCCCGCCATGGACGATCCCGAAGCGTTCAGGGCCAACGTCGACGGGGTGCCGACCATGGTGGTCACGGTCGGCGGCCGGGAGATCGGACGGCGCGCGGCGCCGGACCTGGGAGTGCCCGAGAAAGCCCTGCTCGAGATCCTCGGCGGAGGCTGAGAGCTCAGAACGCCGTCAGCACCAGGGCGACGTCGCCGCCGATCTGGCGCAGGTTCCGGTTCAGCAGGTTGACGTAGCTGCCGCCCCCGACGCCGAACCCGGAGCGGCGCTCCTGGTGGATCTTGAGCAGCGTCTTGCCCGACGCCCCGTCCCTGACTTCGAGGCGCAGGACCGCGCGCGCCGCCCCGGCGCCGAATCCGCCCCAATAGCGAGCCGCTCGCGATCCCGGATCCAACTCCTCCACCACGCCGCTGACGACCAGGTCTCCGGGGCCGCCCTGGCCCTTCTCGACCGTCATGCCGGAGTCCTCGCGCAGCCCCTCCACGAAGGCCGTCACCGGGTCGGCGAGCACCTCCTTCACCGGCTCGTAGGTGTTGTCGTCGGCTTCGGGAAGCGGCGTCTTCGACGTGTCGAGGCCGCTGACGAGGATCTTCTGGTAGCCGGAGCACTGGAACGTCTGGACGATCTCCAGGACGTCGATCTCGCCTCTCCAGTCTTCGTACTTCCCCGGAGCCGTCGGGGCACCCTTCTTCCCCTTCTTGGCCAGGGCCGGCGCGGCGGTGCCGAACGCCAGGGCCGTGAGAGCGATCAGGACGACGGGGCGGGCGATGGCGCGCATGCGTTCTTCCTCCGGGTAGATCTTCGATCGGGGGCTGAGTGTACCACCGTTCTTGCCCTGCCGCCGCGCCGGCGTGCTATGCTCTCCTCCACCCGTGGAGCCCACCGGCGCCGCAAACACGAGAGGCTAGCCCATGGTCGATCTCAAGAAGCTCGACGAGCTCAGGGACAAGCTGGCGACGGCCGAGAGCTTCGGCGACGTCATGGACTACTTTCTCGACCACTTCGGCGAGAACCCCGAGTTCATGGCCCTCGGCAAGCGGGTCAAGAGCCCGCTCATGAACGCCGTCGTCCAGCGCGTGGCCGAGGAGCTCCTCGGACCCGGCGCCCGGGTCACCGGCAAGCACTTCGTCCTGCTCAAGAAGCAGCGCTTCATCCACGGCGCTCCCCTGCTCGACGGCCGCATCTCGGTGCTCATCTTCTTCAGGGACATCGACATGGGGATGCTCGCGTTCTCGATCGGAGAGGAGACCAAGTTCGTCCGCTTCACGAGCTACACGGTCAAGGGCAAGGAGCCCCTGGCGTTCTCGCCGACGCCGAGCAAGCTCATCCACTGAGGTTCCCCCCATGGTGAAACGCAAGCGAGGCGCATCCTCCCAGGCGATCCGGCCCGACATCGAGAAGGTCTTGCGCCAGGCCTTCCCCAAGGGCGCCATGGCGCTCGCCCTCGACATCCAGAAGTCTCACCTAGCCGACGTCTTCCCGCGCCTCAAGACCCGGCTGCTCGAGCTCGACGGCGCCGCCGTCGAATTCGAGCGCGACCCGCTCGGCGGGTCGGGCTGGGCCGCCGGCGGCGGCCGGCTGCCGAAAGGGCCGGGGCGCGGCGAACGCGACGACCACCCGTCGTCGTACTACCTCTTCTTCCTCGCCGCGACCGCCGAGCCCTGCCGGGTCGGCGACGAAGAGACCCTGAAGGTCGGCTTCTCCGTGGCCCTCTCGGTGATGGCTCCGATGGCGCTCGTGGTGCTCAACGCCATCGAGGACGACGAGGACGGCTTCGCTTACTCCGTGCCCGACATCGTGCCCGAAGGGACCGAGGACGAGAGCGGCGAGCTCGTGGAGATCGACCTCTACTGCCGCCGGACGCTGCCCGCGGAGGGGCTCGCCGCCCTCGAGCGCCTGCGCGAGGAGATCGGTGCCGCCCTGGAGCAGTTCGGCTACCTGGTGCTCCCGGAGGAGGAGCAGGACAAGCCCGTGCCCTGGCTCAGGGTTCCCGCCATGCCCTTCGGGCGGCCCCGGCACCTCACCGTGCGCGACGCGCTCTTCTTCTGGACCCCGTAAGCCCGACGAAGGTGAAAGACGCCCTCGATCAGGCGGAGTCCCAGATCGCGGCCTACCGGGCGGCGCTCGAGAGAAGCCGAGGCGAAAGTCTGAAGCTGCGCAGCTTTGCGGTGGTGGCGCTGGGTTTCGAGCGGCTCGTCGTCCGGCCGAGCCACGAGCTCTGAGGAATCGGTCAGGTCCGGAGGAGCGCCTCCGTCAGGCCGCGAATCGATCCGCCCACCGACCCTGGTCGATCAGCACGACCTCGCCTTCCCTGCTCCGGGTGGCGAGGACCGACACCGCGGCGGACCCGAACATGAGGTCCGCGTGGACGGCAGACGCGTTGCAGCCGAGCTTCTCGATCTCGCGCGGCTTCATCGACTCGCCGCCGGCGAAAGCCTCGAAGAAACCTTTGCCGAGCGCCACGTGCGACGACGCGTTCTCGTCGAGGATATTGAGGCCGAAGAAGAGGCCGCTGCGGGCGATGGCGGAGTCCTCGCCGACGAGCGCGATCTCGCCGAGACGACGAGCGCCTGCGTCCGTCGCGAGC
>DASWIG010000770.1:0-4338 GCA_036397835.1 Thermoanaerobaculia bacterium | reverse complement strand
CATCGGGGCGGGGGTGATGGGCGGCGGCATCGCGGCGCACTTCGCCAACGCGGGCGTCCCCGTGATCCTGCTCGACATCGTCCCCAAGGACGCGCCCAAGTCCGATGCGCCGAACGCCCGCAACGCGCGCGACGCCGTCGCCCGGAAGGGCCTGGACGCGACGATCAAGTCCAAGCCCGCCTCGTTCTTCCACCCCTCGCGCGCGCAACTCGTCGAAGTCGGCAACCTCGAGGACGACCTGGAGCGCCTGGCCGCGTGCGACCTCGTGATCGAGGCCGTCGTCGAGAACCTCGACATCAAGCGCAAGCTGCTGGCGCGCCTGGACCAGGTGCTCACCGGCGACCAGATCGTCGCCTCGAACACGTCCGGCCTGCGTATCGCCGAGATGCTCGAGGGCCGCTCCGACTCGCTGCGCAAGCGCTTCCTCGTGATGCACTTCTTCAACCCGCCGCGCTACATGAAGCTGCTCGAGATCATCCGCGGCGCGGAGACCGATCCCGCCGCCGTCGCGACGATCGCCGAGCTCGCCAGCCGCCGCCTCGGCAAGGGCGTGGTCTACGCCAGGGACACGCCCAACTTCATCGGCAACCGCATCCTGTCGATCCACGGCTCGTTCGTGATGGACTACGCGCTCGAGCACGGCTACCGCTTCGAGGAGGTCGACGCGCTGACCGGGCCGCTCATCGGGCGTCCCAAGTCGGCCACCTTCCGTCTCCAGGACCTCGTAGGGATCGACGTCGCCTGGTTTGTGGCCCAGAACCTCCACGGCCTGATCCCTGACGATCCCCACCGCGACGTGCTCGCGTCGCCGCGGCTCGAGAAGCTCATCGGCGGCCTCATCGAGCGCGGGCGCCTGGGCAACAAGAGCGGCCACGGCTTCTACCGCAAGACGAAGGGCGAGAGCGGCGGTACCGTCTTCGCGGTGCTCGACCCCGAGACGTTCGACTACGAGCCGCAGCGGGAGCCGGGTTTCGAGTCGCTGGCCGCCGCCGGCAAGGTCCGCGACCTCGGCGAGCGCATCGCCGCGCTTTTCGACGAGCGCTTCGACGAGGACCGCGGCGCCCGCTTCGCCCGCGCCGTGGTGAGCCACTTCCTGGGCTACGCGGCGGCGGTGGCGCCCGAGGTCGCCTTCGACCTGCCGAGCGTCGACCGGGCGATCCGCTGGGGCTTCAGCTACGAGCTCGGACCCTTCGAGCTCTGGGACCGCCTCGGCGTCGCCGCGACCGCCGAGCGCATGGAGGCGGCGGGCGTGGCCGTGGCGCCCTGGGTGCGCGCGATGCTGGAGGCCGGGCACGCGTCGTTCTACCGCCGCGAGGACGGCCGGACAACCGGCTACTGGGACTGGACCGCGGAGTCGTACCAGGACCTGCACCGCGACCCGCGCCACATTGCGGTGGAGGACTTGCGGCTCGACGGCAAGGAGCTGCGCGGCAACGCCGGCGCCAGTCTCCTCGACCTCGGCGACGGCGTGCTGCTGCTCGAGCTCCACTCCAAGATGAACGCCCTCGACGACCGCGTCGCGGCGATGATGAACGAGGCCCGCGAGCTCCTGGACGACGACGCCTGGCGCGGCCTCGTAATCGGCAACGACGGCCCTGACTTCTCGGTGGGCTCCAACCTCGTGGCGGTGGCCGAGGCGGCCCGCCAGGGCGACTTCGACGGCATCCGCGCCGCCTCGCGGGCGCTCCAGGAAGCGCTGCAAGCCCTGCGCTACGCGCCCAAGCCCGTGGTCTCGGCGGTCCACGGCATGGCCCTCGGCGGCGGCTGCGAGGTGGCGATCGGCACCCGGCGCCTGCTGGCGGCGGCCGAGAGCTACCTCGGGTTGGTGGAGGTCGGCGTCGGACTGCTGCCCGCGGGCGGCGGCCTGAAGGAGCTGGTGCGGCGGGTGATCTCGCCCGCCATGGCGCTGGCGGACGCCGACCCGCTGCCGGCGGCGCGCAAGGCGCTCGAGACCGCCGCCATGGCAGTGGTCTCGACGAGCGCCGCCGAGGCCGCCGAGCTCGGTTTCCTCGGCCCCGAGGACCGGGTGGTGATGAACCGCGACCAGCTCCTCTGGGAGGCCAGGCAGGAGGTCCTGAAGATGGCGGAGGAGGGCCGGACGCCGGCGGCGGAGAAGCTCTACGCCGGCGGACGCGACCTCTACGCGGCGCTCAGGATCGCCGTCTGGCAACTCGAGCAGGCGGGCTACGCGAGCGCCCACGACGCCTTGATCGCGCGCCGCGTCGCCTACGTGCTCGCCGGCGGCGACGCGAGCGCGCCGCGGTGGGTGGACGAGGACGTCTTCCTGCGCCTCGAGCGCGAGGCGTTCGCCGAGCTGGTGGCCACCGAGAAGACGCAGGAGCGGATCGCCTACATGCTGAAGACGGGCAAGCCGCTGCGGAATTAATCCTCCCTTCCGAGGCGGCTGCCGGGATCGAACCTTTCGCGCTTCGATTCTACCCCGGCGCCTACTTCGCGCAATTTCTCGTAATCGGCGCGGTAGGTGCCGCTCGCGGCGTCGCGGGTGAAGGCGCCCCGTTCCTCAAAGAAGTTGAAGCGGATCAGGTTGGCCACGCCGTGGGCGCTCGCCGAGCCGAAACGGATCGAACGGAAGATCGATGCCATGAAGGTCGTGGTGTAGTCCTCGAGATCGGCCTCGCCGAGCTCGCCGTCGCCGTGGAGCCGGGTCACCATGTAGAGGCCGAGCACGTCGGCCTTGCCCTCCTCGAGGGCCGAGGCGTGCTCGCGCAGGGCCTGGCGCACCGTGCCTCCCCCGCCGAGCGTGTTCTTGATGCCGAGGCCGTGGGCCACCTCGTGGAACATGGTGTCGGCGAAGAAGGCGTCGAAGGTCACGTGCGAGCGCTGACGGCTCGAATAGCTGATGAAGGCGGCATAGGAGAAGCGGCTCACGGTCTAGAATTCTGCCATGTCCACCGAGGGGCTGCTCGCCTACCTGAGCGCGGCGCCGGGTGACGCGGCCTGGGCCGCAGCGCTGCACCGTGATCTCGAACGGTGTCTGGACTATTCCGGCGTGACGGGGCGCGTGTTCTGGGAAGCGGAGGACGTCCCCCCTGGAGTGGTGGTCGCCGGGGCGCAGCAGGAAGGCGTCGATCGGGCACGTTGTTTCCTCTTGGTGGTGACCGCCGAAGCGCTGGCAGACCGTCGGGTGACCGACCTGTGGCAGAGCTTTCACCGGCTGGCGAGGCCGACCAACGGCTGCTCGACGCTGAGAAGGGTCTCAGCCTCCTGCGGGGGAGCTTCACCATGGGGGAGCTCCTGGAGCTCGCTCCAGAGGTACATCCCTGGGTGACCCGACGCTGGGTCGTCCGCGGCGATCCGGGCTCCGGGAAGACGACGCTGCTGCGTCACCTCGCGGCGCGGCTCGCTGAGGAGTCACCGCCGCGATGGGTGCCGGTCTTCCAGTCGCTGCCCGTGCTTTTGCGGAAGCGGGAATTCCTGCTCGACCGCATCGAGCGTCAGATGGGCCGGGCGGACCACCGCGGAATGGCCGCGGTCCTGGAGCGGGAAGGCCAGGAGGGACGCCTGCTCCTGCTCCTCGACGGTCTCGATGAAGTGGAGGACCGAGAAGACGCCGAGACGCTGCTGCGCCAGCTCTCCGAGCGGTGGCCGCGTACGCCCTTGGTGGTGACGACGCGTCCGATCGGCTACCGGCGCTTCGACGCCGCCTTCCGCGAGCTCGAGCTCCAGCCGTTCGACCGCGAACGCCGCTGCTGCTCGAGCAACGTAAGACGCCTCGTCTCCTGGCATGGGACATGACGCTCGAAAATCGCGACGCCGCGCCGATCCGCGAGCTGGAAGAGCGTCTCTATCGCGAAGACCTCAATGTCCTGCGGACTGAGCTGCGCAAGGTGCCGCGCTGGGACCGTCATCTGGTCCACTTCTTGGAAGACGTGGCCCACAAGGTAGGCATTCTCGGTCCGCACGACGGCGAAGATGCCGACTGGCGCTTCTGGCATCGGACCTTCCGCGAGGCCTTGACGGCCGAGCGCCTGCACGAGATCCACGCCGGCGGAAGTGACGATGTCCTCGCTCTGAGCAGGCAGATCGCGGGCCAGGAGAGTCGCTGGGCCGAGCCCTTCGCCCTCCTGGCGGGCCGCGTCGACCAGCCCGACACGCTGGTACGCTCGCTGGTGGAGGCCAACCGCGCGACGGAAAGGTCAGTCTGTGGCGGGAGATCTCCGCGGGCAAAGGGTGGATGGGTAGCTCGAAGGACGTAGGTCACGACGACGAGCGGCCGCGGCACCGGGTGATGATCATGCGATCCTACTGGCCGTTGCCGGCGAGGTGACGGGTCTCCTTCCACAACCCCATTCCTTCGCTGGACCGGACAGCGCCTAC
>DASWIG010000769.1:0-12926 GCA_036397835.1 Thermoanaerobaculia bacterium | reverse complement strand
CGCCTCTCATTGACCGCATGAGCTCGCCCCAGGATCCGAAATCATCAGCCGGCAGACCCTCGCCGCGCCGCCCTCCGGGCTCCGGCCGTCCTTCCCTGAGGAGCGGCCGCACCGGCATGGACCTCGACGTCCTTGCCGCCCGCTTCGCCATCTGCCGCCTCCGGCCCGGCGACGAGATCCCGGCCTGGGCCCTCGGCGGCTCCTTCGCGTCCATCTCGAGGAGCTCCGAGGAGCTGTCGGTCGTCTGCGAGGAAGAGGCGGTTCCCCGCGGCGTCGAGCACCAGGGCGGCTGGCGCGCGCTCAAGGTGCGGGGGCCGCTCGACCCGGCGCTCGTCGGCGTGCTGGCGTCTCTGGCCCTGCCGCTCGCCCGCGCCAAGGTGAGCCTCTTCGCGGTCTCGACTTTCGACACCGACTATCTGCTGGTGCGCGAGAAGAACCTCGAACGAGCGATCGAGGCCCTGCGCGGGTTCGGCCACCGCGTCGAGGCGCCGGCGCCCGCCGCGCCCGAACGCCTGGGACCTCTTCCCGGTGCCCCGGAGCCGCCCGAGGTGCCCGAAGAAGAGTCCGACGAGTCCGACGAGTCCGACGAGTCCGACAAGTCCGAAGAAGAAGAGCCCGAAGTCGAAGAGCCCGAGGAAGAAGAGCCCGAAGCCGAAGAGCCCGAGGAAGAAGAAGAGCCCGAAGCCGAAGAGCCCGAGGACGAGTATGAAGAAGAACCCGAAGACGAAGAGCCTGAGGACGACCGCTACGTGACGAGCCGCGGCCTGTACTCCGGCGCCATCCCCCAGCACCCCGTGGAAACCACGGATTTGCCGTTCACGTCGCTGGGCCTGAGCGGGCCGATCCTCGCGACGGTGACCGAGCTCGGCTTCGAGCACCCGACGCCGGTCCAGGCGCAGGTGATTCCGCACGCCATGGCAGGGCGCGACGTCGTGGGTCTGGCCGAGACCGGCTCGGGCAAGACCGCCGCCTTCGCCCTGCCGCTCGCCGAGCGGCTCACCCACGGCCGCGGCGTGCGCGGCCTGATCCTCTGCCCCACCCGCGAGATCGCGCTCCAGACCCAGGCCTTCCTCGACCTCTTCGGCCGCGATCACGAGCTCAAGACCGTGGTGGTGATCGGCGGCGTGCGCATGGGTCCCCAGATCCAGGGCCTGCGCCACGGCCCCGACATCATCGTGGCGACGCCGGGGCGGCTCGCCGACCACCTGCGGCGCGGCAACGTCAGGCTCGACCGCATCGAGCACCTGGTGCTCGACGAGGCCGATCACATGCTCGACCTCGGCTTCCTGCCGCAGATCAAGGAGATCCTCGAAACGGTGCCCGCGAAGCGCCAGACGATGATGTTCTCGGCCACCATGCCGCCGCCCATCGAACGGCTCTCCAACCAGTTCATGGTCGACCCGGTGCGGGTGGACCTGCGCCCCGTGGGCCGGGTCGCGGCCGGCATCGAGCACCGCCTCTACCTGGTGGGCGACGAGGACGACAAGAAGAAGTGCCTCTCCCAGCTCCTGCGGGAGGTCACGGGCTCGACGCTCATCTTCGTGCGCCGCAAGCTGCACACCGAGTGGCTGGCGCGCCAGCTCGAGCTCGCGGGCTTCCCGGTCGAGCGCATCCACTCCGACCGCTCGCAGGGCCAGCGCGTACACGCCCTGCGCGGCTTCCGCGAGGGCATGCACGAGATCCTGGTGGCCACCGACGTGGCCGCCCGCGGTATCGACGTGCCCAACATCCGCCACGTCATCAACTACGGCCCGCCGGAAACGGTGGAGGACTACATCCACCGCTCCGGCCGCACCGCGCGCGGCGCGGCCCTGGGCATCGTATCGACGATCGGCACCTGGAAGGACAAGGAGATGGTGCGCGACCTCGAGGCCACTCTCGGCCAGAAGCTGCCGCGTTGCCAGGTCGAGGGCGTGCGGGCCTACGAGGAGCTCAAGCCGCGCCGCACGGTGCGCAAGCGCCGCCTGCTGTAGGAATCCCCCTGTCCCACCTTTCAGGACGACCGCCGCGCGCCCAGCTCGAAGGCCTTCACGTGCCGGCGGTCGCGCACGTAGAGCCGCGTGCCGACCAGGATGGGAGCCGTCCACGCGACGCGGTCGAGGACCCGGGCCCGCGCATGGACGTCGACGCCTTCCGGTCCGGGCGTGCCGATGGCCAGCACGCCGTCCTCGTCGAGGATGAGCAGGTGGCCGCCGGCGGCGAGCAGGTTGGCCTTGGCGAAGCCCCGCTGGCGGAACGCCAGCTCGCCCGTGCCGACGTGGATCGCCGCCAGCAGCGTGGGACCGAAATCGCCGCTCGAGCCGTAGACGTAGTCGCCCAGCCGCACCATGGTCCCGTGCTGGACGCGCATCCTGGTGTTGAACCAGAGCTCCTCGGCCGCGAACTTGCCCTCGCCCTCGCGCGTCACCCGGATCGCCCGGCTGCCGTCGGTGTAAGCGGCCGAGCCGAAGAGCACGCCGTCCTCGCCCCAGATCTGGGTCGCCATCACGTTCGCGGCCTCGCCGCGCAGGGTCAGGCGCCACTCGAGCTCGCCGGTGCGGGGATCGAGGCCGGCGCGGTCGGGACCCATGGCCACGATCACCTGCTCCTCGCCGCCGACCTCGGCGAGGATGGGCGAGGAATAGCTCGGGCGAAAGCTCTGCGACGCCCACGCGCGAGCGCCGTCGCTCTGCCGGAACGCCACCACGGCGGTCCCGTCGCCGCCGGGGGTGACGATCACCAGGTCCTCCCAGACCAGGGGGCTGGCGCCGAAGCCGCGGGGCTGCACCGGCGCGCCGAGCTCCGCCACCAGGTCGTGCGCCCACAGGACGCGGCCGGTGGCGCGGTCCAGGCCGTGGACCTTGAGGGTCGAGCCGATGGTGAAGATCCGCTCGCCGGCGAGCGCCGGCGTCGCGTGCGGCCCGGGCCCGTGCTCGAGGTTCATCTCGGGCAGGGCGGGCGCCGGGTAGGCGATCTCCCACACGGTCGCGCCGTTGCCGGCGTCCACCGCCACCACCACCTCCTCGCCGCCACGGTGGTAGAGCGTATAGAGCCGATCGCCGGCGGCGACGAGGCCGGAATAGCCCTCGCCGAGCTCGCGCTCCCAGACGAGCTGGGGTCCACCCTCCGGCCACGCGGTGGCCAGCCCCTGCGCGTCGCTCGTGAAGTCCCGGTGCGGGCCGCCCCACTGCGGCCAGGCGTCCCCGGCGGTCGCGTCCCCGGCCGCCACCAGGACGACGAAGGCCGCCGGCAGGACGAGGAGGGACGCGGCCCGCGCCCACCGGCGCAGCGGCGGGCGGGGAAACGGGCTCGGGTGGGGCATGAGATCTCCTTCCTCGACGAGAGCGCCGCGCGGGCGGCTCATTGTACAGCGTGACGAGGCCCCTGCGGGTTTCGTCGGGGGGGCATCAAGTCCGAAAACGGGCCCACGGGCGGACCGCGGCGGCCGCTCAGTACTTGCGCATGAGACCGACGACGACCCCCTGCACCTGCACCGCCGCCGCCGGCAGCCGGATGGCCTTCATGTCGGGGTTGGAGGGCTGGAGACGGACCTTCTTGCCTTCGGGGTAGAAGCGCTTGAGCGTCGCCTCGATGCCCTCGACCAGGGCCACCACCATCTCGCCCGGACGCGCCTCCTTGCGCCGCAGGACGATCACGAAGTCGCCGTCGTGGATGCCCTCCTGGATCATCGACTCGCCGGTGACCCGCAGCACGTAGTGGTCGCTCGAATGGCCGCCGAAGAGATGGTTGGGCACCGACAGGCTCTCGTCGCCCGGCAGGGCCTCGATCGGCTGCCCGGCGGCGATCAGGCCGAGGAACGGCACCTCGGTCTGCGTCGACTGCCCCGGCACCGCGCGCACCAGCTCGAGGCCGCGCTTCTGGTTCCAGTCGCGGTGGAGGTAGCCCTTGCGCTGCAACAGCTTGAGGTGCTTGTAGACGGTGCCGAACGACGAGTAGCCGAAGTGGTCGCGGATCTCGCGATGGGTCGGCGCGATGCCGTGATCGGCCTGGTAGCCGGCGATGTAGTCGAGCACCGCCTTCTGGCGCTCGGTGAGGTAGGCGGGCCTGCGGCCCTTGTCCGGGCCGCCGGCGTCCGCGCGCGGGTTTCTCGAAGCGTTGGCGGGTTCGTTCCTGTCGTTCCTCTGCATGTACTCCAAATCTCCTTCACCGCTTGTCCTTCTTCCAGTTCCAGGTGCTCGGCATAAGCTTCTCGTGCCCTGCGGCTATTCTTGGCGGAATCAGGGCGTAAGTCAAGCCCTCGCGACGAAGTCGCCGACTTGACGCGCGGAGAGACTCGCTCCTATGCTTCGCCTCCCATGACCGACGTCCGGCCCGTCGCCCTCGACGTCGAGCGTCACGAGCTGGGCAACGGCCTGCGCGTGGTGCTGCACCGCGACCGCTCGCTGCCGCTGGTGGCGCTCAACGTCTGGTACCACGTCGGCTCCCGCAACGAGTCGCCGGGGCGCACGGGCTTCGCCCACCTCTTCGAGCACCTGCTCTTCCAGGGCAGCGAGCACGTGGGCACCAACGACCACTTTCGCTACGTGCAGCAGGCGGGCGGCACCGCCAACGGCTCGACCTGGTACGACCGCACCACCTACCACGCCGTGCTCCCCGCTCACCAGCTCGACCTCGCCCTCTGGCTCGAGTCCGACCGCATGGGCTTCTTCCTGCCGTCGATCACCCAGGAGAAGCTCGACAACCAGCGCGAGGTGGTGCTCAACGAACGCCGCCAGCGGGTCGAGAACCAGCCCTACGGGCTCGCTTTCGAGCGTCTGCACGAGCTGCTCTACGCGCCGGGCCATCCCTACCGCTGGCCGGTGATCGGCTACCCGGACGACCTGGAAGCCGCCGGCCTCGACGACGTGCGCGCCTTCTTCCGCCGGTTCTACGTGCCCGACAACGCCGTGTTGACGCTGGCCGGAGACTTCGGCGACGACGTGACGGAGCGGATCGAGCGCTACTTCGGCGACGTCCCGGCGGGCGCCGGCGCGGAGCCGGAGCCGGAGCCGCCCCCGCCGCGCGCCGGCGAGCGCCGCGACGCGCTCCCCGACCGGGTCGAGCTGGCGCGGGTCTACGTGGCCTTCCAGATGCCCCCGTTCGGCACCCGCGAGTGGTACGCCGCCGACCTGCTGGCCACCGTGCTCGCCGACGGCAAGTCGAGCCTGCTCTACGAGGACCTGGTGTACCACCGGCAACTGGCCCAGGACGTGGGCTGCTTCGTGCTGCCGACCGAGATCGCCGCCACCTTCGCGGTCACCGCCACGGCGGCCGCCGGCGGCGACCCCCTGGAGCTCGAGGAGGCGCTGTGCGAGCACCTCGCCGCGGTCGCCGCCTCGCCGCCCGCCGCCCGTCACCTCGAGCGCGCGCGCCAGCGCCTCTTGACCGTGCACTTCCATCAGCTCCAGACCCTCGAACGGCGGGCCGACCTGCTCTCGCACTTCACCACCTTCTTCGACGCTCCCGAGCGGGTGGGGGAAGAGGTGCGGACGTATCAGGAGCTGGCGGCGGACGACCTCGCGGCTCTCGTCGCCGCCCACTGCCCGCCGGATCGGCGGACGGTGCTCACGGTGGTCCCCGAGCGCGGCGAGGACGGCGCGGCGCCGGCCGAGCCCGTGGCGGCGACGGGCGAGGAGCCGGCATGAGCCCGGTCGACCGCGCGCGTCCGCCGCTGGCCGGCGAGGTGCGCGACGTGCGGTTCCCCGCCTTCGAGCGCGCGCGGCTGGCCAACGGTCTCGAGCTCTACCTGGCGCGGTGGCCGGCGCTGCCGCTGGTCAACCTGCAGCTCCTGATGCCGGCCGGCGCTCGTCTCGATCCGCCGGGCGCGGCGGGTCTGGCGAGCCTGCACGGGGGCCTCCTCGACGAGGGGACCGATCGCCGCACGGCGCTCGACGTGGCCTCGTTCATCGAGCGGCTCGGCGGTTATCTCGGCACCGGCGCCGACTGGGACGTGGCCTACCTCGGCGCCACCGTGCTGACCGCCCACCTCGAGGCGGCCCTCGAGCTCTTCGCCGACCTGGCGCGGAGCTCGTGCTTCCGGGCGGCGGAGGTCGACCGCGCCCGCCGTCACCGGCTGGCCGAGATCCTGCGCCGCAAGGGGCAGCCGGCGGCGCTGGCCGACCGGTTCTTCTCGCGGGTGGTCTACGCCGGGACCGTCTACGCCGAGCCGCTGATCGGCACCGAGGAGAGCGTGCGCAAGCTCGGGCGCGGCGACTTCGAGAGCTTCTTCCGCCGCCATGCCAGCCCTTCCGGAGGGGCGCTGCTGGCGGTGGGCGACGTCGATCCCGCGACGCTGGCGCGCCGCGCCGGCGAGGTCTTCGGCGACTGGCAGGGCGCCGCGGCCGAGCCGCCGGCGCCGGTCGCGCCGCCGCCGCTCGACGGCCTGGAGATCCACGTGGTCGATCGGCCGGGCTCGGCGCAGACGCAACTGCAGCTCGGCCACCTGGGCATCGCCCGCAACCATCCCGACCAACCAGAGGCGCTGCTGGCCAACGTCGTCCTGGGCGGCAACTTCACCAGCCGGCTCAACCTCAACCTGCGCGAAAAGCACGGCGTCACCTACGGCGCCCACAGCCAGTTCGTCTACCGCCGCGAGTCGGGCCCCCTAGTCATCCGGCTGGCGGTGGCCACCGAGGCGGCGGCGAAGGCGGTGCGCGAGATCGTCGCCGAGATGCGCCGGCTCCACGAGGAGCTGGTGACGGCGAAGGAGCTGCGCGAGACCCAGGACTTCCTCGTGGGCGCCTTCCCGACCACCTTGCAGACCGTCAGCGACCTCGCCAGGCGCCTCGAGACGTTGGCGGTCTTCGGCATGCCCGACGACTACTACCAGAGCTTCCCGGCGCTGCTGCGCGGCCTGACGGCCGAGGGCGTACGCGCGGCGGCGCGGCGCTACCTCCACCCTGATGGCATGGCGGTGGTGGCCGTGGGGCCGGCCGCGGAGCTGCGCCGCCAGCTCGAGCCCGTGGGTCCGGTCACGGTCCACACGCCTTGACGTCGGGCCGGGAGCTTGCGAGGCTTGAGGAGGGGGTGGTATCCTCCCGCCCTCCGAGTCGTCGGACGGCAACCGTCGGACGGCGAGCGTCCCGCATTCCACTCAAGCAACGGGAGATCTGAAACATGCGACATCGCGGAGCATTCCTCCTGGTACTCCTGGCGAGCCTCGCCCTGGCGACGGCCGCTTTCGCCGGCACGCTGACCGGCACCATCACCTACGACGACAAGGTCCCGCCGCCGGGCGCCGGGCCCTTCAAGCCGATCCAGATGGACGCGGACCCGGCCTGCAAGGCCAAGCACGAGGGGCCGGTGCCGCTGGGCGAGCTCGTCCTGGGCAGCGGCAACACCCTGGGCAACGTCTTCGTGCAGGTGAAGAGCCCGCCCGCCGGCAATCACACGCCGCCTGCCACGCCCGTCCAGATCGACCAGAACGGCTGCGTCTACCACCCGCACGTGGCCGGCGTGCTGGTGGGCCAGGCCCTGCTGTTCAAGAACTCCGACGGCATCCTCCACAACGTCCACGGCCTGCCCAAGCAGAACCAGCAGTTCAACATCGGCATGCCGCCAACGCTCAAGGAGAAGGCGGTCACGCTGGGCAAGCCGGAGCCGCTCTTCACGGTCAAGTGCGACGTCCACCCGTGGATGAACGCCTACGTCGCGGTGATGAGCCACCCGTACTTCGCGGTCACCGGCGAGGACGGCAAGTTCTCGATCGACGGCCTGCCCGACGGCACCTACGAGGTCGAGGCCTGGCACGAGAAGCTCGGCACCCAGACCGTGAGCGTCAAGGCCGGCGAGCCGGCCAAGGTCTCGTTCAAGATCCCCGGCAAGTAGGCAGCGAGCACGGACGCCGCCCGCGGCGCGCCGCCGCGGCGTCCGATCGAGTATCAACCGCGTTGAGGAACGACAGGCGATGAGCGAGCACGACCACGCCGCACCCGAGCACGCCGCGCACGAGCACCACGAGGAGCTCTCCTTCTGGCGCAAGTACGTCTTTTCGACCGACCACAAGATGATCGGCATCCAGTACTCCGTCACCGGGCTGCTCTTTCTCTTCTTCGGCTTCTGCCTGATGATGTTGATGCGCTGGCAGCTTGCCTATCCCAACCAGCCGCTGCCTTTCCTGGGCTGGCTCTTCGGCGAGGACCGCATGCCCGGCGGCATCATGCTGCCCGAGTTCTACAACCAGCTCGGGGCGATGCACGGCACCATCATGGTGTTCCTCGGCGTGGTGCCGCTGGCGGTCGGCGGCTTCGGCAACTTCGTGGTGCCGCTGCAGATCGGCGCCCCCGACATGGCCTTCCCGCGGCTCAACATGCTCAGCTACCAGTGCTACTTCGTGGGCGGCGTGGTGATGCTCTCGAGCTTCTTCGTGCCCCAGGGCGCGGCGCAGTCGGGCTGGACGTCCTACCCGCCGCTGGCCGAGGTCAACCCGTTCTGGGGGCAGACGTTCTGGCTGGTGGGCATGCTCTTCCTGATCTTCTCCTCGCTGTTGGGCGCGGTGAACTTCATCACCACGATCATCCAGCTCCGGGCCGAGGGCCTCACCTTCTTCCGCCTGCCGGTCTTCGTGTGGGCGCAGTTCGTGACCGCCTTCCTGCTGCTGCTGGCGTTCCCGCCGCTGCAGGCCGCGGGCGTCTTCCAGCTCATGGACATGGTGGCCGACACCAGCTTCTTCATGCCCGAAGGCCTGGTGGTCTCCGGCCAGCTCGCCTCGGGCGAAGGGGCCGCCAGGGCCGGCGGCGGCAGCCCGATCCTCTGGCAGCACCTGTTCTGGTTCCTCGCCCATCCCGAGGTCTACGTGCTGATCCTGCCGGGCCTGGGCATCGTCGCCGAGATCGTGGCCAACAACACCCGCAAGCCGCTGTGGGGCTACAAGCCGATCGTCTACTCGCTGCTCGCCCTCGGCTTCCTGTCGTTCATCGTGTGGGCCCACCACATGTTCCTGACCGGCATGGGCTCGACGATGTCGGCGTTCTTCCAGACTACGACGATGATCATCTCGATCCCCTCGGTGGTCATCCTGACGGCGCTGATCCTGTCGCTGTGGGGCGGCTCGATCCGCTTCACCGTGCCGATGCTCTTCGCGCTCGCCTTCCTGCCGATGTTCGGCATCGGCGGCCTCACCGGCCTGCCGCTGGGGCTGACGGCGCCCGACATCCACCTCCACGACACCTACTACGTGATCGGCCACTTCCACTACGTGGTGGCGCCGGGCACCCTCTTCGCGCTCTTCGCCGGCATCTACTACTGGTACCCGAAAGCGACCGGGCGCAGGATGTCGACCCTGCTCGGGCATCTCCACTTCTGGCCCAGCCTGGTTTTCATGAACGGCATCTTCTTCCCGATGCTGATCCAGGGCCTCGCCGGCATGCAGCGGCGGCTGGCCGACGGCGGCGCCAGCTACGGCCACTCCCAGGAGGTGATCTGGCTGCACCAGGTCATCTCGTTCTCGGCCTGGGGCCTGGCGCTGGCGCAGCTCCCGTTCGTCGTCAACTTCTTCGCCAGCCTGCGCTCGCCGAAGACGGCGGGCGAGAACCCGTGGCACGCCACCACCATCGAGTGGGCGGCGCCCTCGCCGCCGCCGCACGGCAACTTCGCCACCGTGCCGGCGGCCTACCGCGACCCCTACGAGTACAGCGTGCCCGGCGAGGCCGAGGACTATCTACCGCAATTCCGACCTGCCGAGGGGGCGGCGGCCCCCGCCGCGGTCCCCGCCTAGGGGCTCCGGCGCACTCTTGAGAGAGACTCAGTCGAGAGAAGGAGACTGTCGATGTCAGCGGCGGCGATTCCCTACACGGTGGAACCGAGACCCGATACCGGTCTCAACAACGTCAAGATCGGCATCTGGCTGTTCCTGGCCTCGGAGGTGATGCTCTTCGGGGCGCTCTTCGCGGGCTACATCCTGCTGCGGGTGGGCGATCCCGGTTTCGGCCACGGCTCCGAGGAGCTGTCGATACCGATGGCCTTCGTCAACACCCTGGTGCTCATCACCTCCTCGGTCACCATGGTCATGGCCTGGGCCTCGTGCATGCGCCGGGACCTCGGCAAGTTCAAGCTCTACATGGGGCTCACGGTGGCCCTCGGCGGGTGCTTCATGGTGATCAAGTACTTCGAGTACACCGCCAAGTTCCACCACGGGATCTTCCCGTCGACGAGCACGTTCATGGCGATCTACTTCACCTTGACGGGGCTCCACGCGGCCCACGTGCTGGCGGGGATGATCGTCAACGGCTACTTCTGGCTGCCGGGAGCGAAGATGTGGGAGACCAACTGGCAGCAGTTCACCAACCGGGTCGAGACCTCGGGCCTGTTCTGGCACTTCGTCGACTTGGTGTGGATCTTCCTCTTCCCGGTGCTCTACCTGCTGCCGGTGCCCTACGCCCACCCTTGAGCGGAGATGGAGACGCAAGCCGATGAGCGACGCACACGCACACGCGCACGAAATCGACGTCGACCACCACGTGAGGATCTACATGCGGGTCTTCGCGGCCCTGGCGGTGCTCACCGTGATCACGGTGGCGGTGGCCTACCTCCACCTGACCACGGCCGCGGCGGTGGCCCTGGCGCTTTTCATCGCCACGATCAAGGGGTCGCTGGTGGCGTGCTACTTCATGCACCTGATCTCGGAGAAGAAGCTGATCTACGTCGTGATGGTGGTGACCGTGCTCTTCTTCTTCTTCGAGCTGCTGATCCCCACCATCTCGGAGTCGATCAACATCCACGCGCGCTGAGGACAATGCAGAGATGACGCTCAAAGCCTTTCACGTGGCGTTCATCGTCGTGGCGACGTTGACCACGGCCGGCTTCGGCGTCTGGTCTCTCCACGCCTATTCGACCGCGAGGGAGGCGATGAGTCTCTTCATGGGGTCGCTCTCGCTCGCCCTCGCCGCGGGCCTGGTGGTCTACGGCGGCTGGTTCTTGAAGAAGATGAAGGACGTGAGCTACCTGTGAACGGAAAGATCGTCGCCAGGATCGTCACCGCCGGCCTCGCCGCGCTGGCGGCGGCGCCCGTGTGGGCGTGCGCGGTCTGCTTCGGCGAGACCGACTCGCCGATGGCGCGCGGCGCGGAGCTCTCGATCATGTTCATGGTGGGCGTGACGTACGTCGTGATCGTCGGCGGCGTCGCGGCCTTCCTGGCGCTGCGCTTCAAGGCGCGCCGCAACCAGACACCCCAGGAGCCTCTTTCGTCATGAACGAATTCCTCGGACTTCCGGAGATCGCCTCGGCCCACGGGGCGTCGCTCGACAACGTCAACTCGTACGTCCACTGGCTGATGTTCGTCCTCTTCGTCCTGTGGTCGGCGCTGTTCGTCTACATGCTCTTCCGCTTCTCGCGCAAGCGCAATCCCAAGGCCGACTACCGCGGCGTGAAGAGCCACGCCTCCAACTACGCCGAGGCGGGAGTGTTGATCGCCGAGGTCATCCTCCTCGTGGGCTTCTCGATCCCGCTCTACTCCGACCGCGTCGACGACCTGCCGGCCGAGGAGGAGGCGACGCTGGCGCGCGTCGTCGCCCAGCAGTTCGCCTGGAACGTCCACTACCCGGGCCCCGACGGCGTTTTCGGACGCACCGACCCGGCGCTGGTCGACGAGACGGCCAACCCGATCGGCCTCGACCGCGAGGACCCCATGGCCAAGGACGACGTCACCACCATCAACCAGCTCTACCTGCCGGTGAACAAGCCGGCCTTGATCTACCTGACGTCGAAGGACGTGATCCACAGCTTCATGCTCCCCGAGATGCGGGTCAAGCAGGACGCGATTCCGGGCATGCTCTTCCCGGTGTGGTTCGAGCCCACGGTGACGACCGCCGAGATGCAGGCTCGCAAGGGCGACGCCAGCTTCGGCTACCAGATCGCCTGCGCCCAGCTCTGCGGCAACAGCCACTACAGCATGCGGGGCTTCATGACCATCCAGACCCAGGAGGAGTTCGACGCCTGGATGGCCGAGCGCCAGCAGGAGCTGGCCGCGGACGAGGACGTCGACGACATCTGGGGTTGATGCGCAACGTCTTGGGCGCGGGTGGCAAGGTCAAGTCCGAGCCGCGCTGCAAGAGAAGTCGACCGTGGGCGGCGTGTCTCGGCGAGTCACCCGAGCCGCACTTGGCCTTGCGCGCGGAGCCGAGGACGCCGGCGCGTCCTCGGCGTTCGTGCGTGGTACCGCCTGCTGCGCGGCGATCGTCGCGTCGTGTCCGACGTCCCAGCTTCGAGCGCAAGGCCAAGTGCGCTCCGAGCCAAGGACGGAGGACGGGCGCCTTTGGCCGTCACCGTCTTGTACGGGTCCTTGCGCTTGACCTTGCCACCCGCGGCTACCTTGAGCTTCACGTCATCCTCTCCTTCGTACCACCGAGCGTTCCTGCCTGAGCACGTCAGCCACCACCGTCCTCAGGATGCGGGTTAGGACCCACGAAGCGTGTTGGATGGCCGTAATAGAGCTCCTTGTACGGATCAATTCTTAGGAAGACACCGCCGCTATCAATCAAGCAGGCGAGAACCTTCCAGTTGCGTCTCACAAGACGCTTCAGAAAGTGAGCACTGCTACTATAAACAAGACAAGATAGCAACAATGCAGCCGATAGGCACAGTAGCCAGGCTGCGATCGAGTCGCTCCAAACGGGAAAGATGTATAGAGTAAGCGCGACAACAAAAAAGAGGGACGAGGACGTCAGGCCGCCGCCGCTGCCAGCTTGTCTATGGTTATAGAACAGACCTAGCAACGTGGCTGGTAGACCAATGAGGGCCCACACGCCCATCGACGTGCTCGAGAAAACCGCAAGCAACGCGAAGAGCACGGCGAAGACTAGAAGCAGTCTTACTAACGAGGCTCCGCCTCAGACCGACGAGCGTGTACGCTTTTCACTTCGGAGTGAGCTGGAAGAAGCGCAACAAGCTCCAAGAGAGCACGGATGCCGAAGCACTTCGCCCGTTCACCAAAGACAGACGCTCGCCGCTTG
>DASWIG010000768.1:0-2580 GCA_036397835.1 Thermoanaerobaculia bacterium | reverse complement strand
GAAGGCCATCCGGACGGCGCCGGTCTCGGGTTGCGGCACGAGGATCTCGCCGAGGTCGAGCATCGGCGGCGTCAGTTCCCTCGTCTGCGACAACGCGCGGAAGAGGGTCAGGCTCTCGTCGATGAGCGCCTCTGCCTCGCGACGATCCCCGGCATACCAGCGCACCACCGCCAAACCATGAAGCGCCGCGGCCCGACCCGGCCCAAAGCCGGCCTCGGTCGCGATCTCCAAGCTCAGCCGGTAGGTCCTCTCTGCAGCCCCGAGGTCGTCCTCGGACCAGGAGGTCACGCCGAGCACCTGGAGCGCCCGGCACGCCCCTTGAGGATCGCCGAGTTCCCGGTAGATCGCGAACGCCTCGTCCGCATGCCGAGCGCCCGCGGCCGTTTCGCCCGAGCGGATGGTGAGCGCTGCCAGACCGACTAGCGCTCGGGCGCGCTCCACGGTCGGCGTCGATGGCCCGTCAAGCGCCCGCCCGAGCGCCCGTCGGCCTTCAGCGAGGTAGCCGTGCCACAGCCACGACTGCCATGTGCTCGCCGCGAGGCGAAGGGCGCGGTCCGCGTCGGCCGAAAGGCTCCGGTCGAGGGCCGCCCGGAGGTTGTCGTGGTCGAGTTCCAGCCGAGCGAGGGACGCCTGCCACTCGGGGCCTGGCAAGGCGGCTTCGGCCTGATCCGCCAGGACGAGGGCCCACGTGCCATGCGCGGCCTCAGTCGCCTCACCCTCGCCTCGCTCGATCAGTTGCTCGCGACCATACTCGCGGACCGTTTCGAGGAGACGGTAGCGGGGCTCCGCGTCCGCGTCGTCGAGCGTGACAAGGGACTGGTCAACGAGCTCGCCGAGCAGGTGAAGGACGTCGCTTGAGCCGACCCCGGCCCCGGAACACACGATCTCGGCGCCTTGGAGTGGCGCTCCACCGACGAAGACCGACAGCGCCCGAAGCACCCGCCGTTGCGGCTCCGTGAGCAGGTTGTAGCTCCAGTCGAGGGTCGCCTTGAGCGTTTGCTGGCGCGACAGGGCGGTACGGCTTCCGCCGACCAGGAGTCGGAAACGGTCATCGAGTCGATCCGCGATCGCCGTGACCGGCAGGACGGCAACGCGCGACGCGGCGAGCTCGATCGCCAGCGGTAGGCCGTCGAGGTGGTGACACAACCGGGCGATCGCCGCCGCGTTCCGGGCGGTGAGCGCGAAGGTCGGAACGATCGCTTGGGCGCGTTCGACGAACAGCCGGACGGAATCGATCGGGGCAAGCTCAGTCGGGTCCATGATGCCGTCCGGATCGGGGATGGGAAGGGAGGGCACGCGAAACACGACTTCTCCCGGAATCCGGAGGGACTGCCGGCTGGTTGTCATGATCCGTAGATTCGGGCACGCGGTGAGCAACGCCTGGGCGGTGGATGCGCATGCCTCGACGAGGTGCTCGCAATTGTCCAGAAGGAGGAGGAGGCGCTGCTCGTCGACATGGCGGATGACCAGCTCGACGAGCGAGACGGCCTGCTGTTCACGCACCTCGAACACATCGGCGATCGCCTGGACGACGAGCGCCGGCTCGCTCAACGCGGCCAATTCCACGAGCCAGACACCGTCCTGGTACGCGCTGATCTGGGACGCGGCGGCCTCGATCGCCAGCCGGGTCTTGCCGGCGCCGCCGGGACCCGTGAGCGTGAGTGCCCGACTACTGACGAGCAGCCGCTCGATCTCCCGCATCTCGCGCTCGCGCCCGACGAAGCTGCTGAGCTGGACGGGCAGGTTGTGCCGCCGCCGCCCAACCATTCGGTGGCCCAACGGACGGCTTGACTCGAGCGGGTCAGCTGGCGAGTCGGGGGTGGTGCCCCTCGAGGTCGCCGCGCTCACGGCGATCGTGGGGGCTGCCGGCCCGAGGCGGCCCTCGAGGATCTCGCGGTAGAGCTGCCGGCTCTCGTGGGAGGGCTCGACCTCCAGCTCGCGCGCCAGCGCGGCGCGCAGACGCTCGTATTGGCGGAGCGCCATCCGCCGCTGATCGTCAACGGCGTACAGCCGCATCAGACTTCTGTGCGCGCTTTCGTCGGCCGGGTCGTGCTGGAGCAACTCGCGGAGCGTCTCGGTCGCGGCTTCGCGGTTTCCCTCGCGCTCCAGCAGCTGGGCAAGCTGGGTCAGGAGCGTGAGATGGTGCTGGGCGATGGACTGCCGAGGCGCCTCCGCCCAATCCGCATATCGATCGTCAGGCAGAAGCTCGCCGCGATACAGCTGGCGGGCGGCGAGGTGGCCGGCGAGCCCGGACGCGACGGTGGCCTCGCGGACGGCGGAGGTGAAGGCTTCCGCGTCGACCCAGAGTTCTCCGTTTGGGCTGAGACTGAGCACGCCGTCGCGCAGAACGAGGATGCGGTGGCTAGCCTCGTCGGTCACGCTGAGCGCGGTGCGAGCGACACGGAGTGCCTGGTGAAGGTTGTTCAGGGCCGCATCGGCCGGGCGATCTGGCCAGAGCTGCTCCATGGCCTGCTCGCGCTGGAGCCGGTGGCCGGGCGTGATTGCGAGCACCTTCACGAGCTCGCTCGCTTTGCGCAGGCGCCAGGCCGAAGCAGGGATCAACTGACCGTCGACCTCGAC
>DASWIG010000767.1:0-4311 GCA_036397835.1 Thermoanaerobaculia bacterium | reverse complement strand
AGGGTCAGCCGCTCTTCCTCCTCCGCGTCGAGGCCAGCCTGACGGCGGACGTCGCGCATATAGCGCTGAAACAAATCGACGGCATCCCCCGTCCCCCGGCTCACCGCGGCTCCTCGATCATCTGTCGTCCCAAGAGCTGGCAAGCTCGATGGTGGCGCCCTTCAGGTATGGAGCGGCGACCCCCTCGTCCCTCTGGCGAGATCACACTCTAGCATGATGGGACGGCGCGAGCACGTCGCCGGAGCCTTGTGACCAGTGCCCGAAGCCGATGCCCTCTCCGTACCTCGGAGCTGATACTGGGGGCCCTCGGGCTGGGCTTACCGTGTGGTACCGTGCCCAGTGGCTGGACAAGGCGTATGGTAGGTTCCGGCGCCAGGGCCGCGGCGGCGATCTCCCCGGGCCGAGGTGAAAATCGGGCACCAAGTGTAGCCGATCCGGCAACTAAGAGAGGAGGCATGGCCTGGTAGATAATTGCCCGCGAGACGGGGAGCCAACATTAGGGTCCCGTGTACGCCTTCGGAGTCAGCGGACGCTCCGCAGAGAACGGACCCAGTTGGGCCTTTCGCAGTTTCCGCGCCGTACCTACGAGATCGCTGAGGTCTGGCTCGCCCTCGACACGAAGGAGGTGCCAAGATTGGTGAACTACCTTACGAACAAGCTTCTGCTCCTCATTATTGAGCCCGCGTTCACCGCGGAACTTCAGAAGACGTAGTAGGAAACCACCTCCGGCGACTCTCGGGTCCGCAGCGGCTGTCCGTAGAGATGCCACGTACCACCTGTCTGCCTCCTCGGTGTCCCCCAGCTTCTTACTGATCTCAGCGAGTGAATCCTCCAACTCGAAGCGCACATGGTCCAGCTCAACGGCCAACTCCAGTGCGGAAAGAAAGTTGGATTTGGCAGCGGCCAGGTTGCCCTGCTCCTGATAGAGGGTTGCTCGAAAGGCGACAGCCTCGCGTCTCAGGTCATGAGGGAGGTCGCCTGCCAGGTAGCGGTCCAGCATTTCGATAGCCGAAGGCAGATCCTCGCCCACGAGCCCCTTCTCGGTCGCCGCTTTCTGGATCTCGATCCACTGCAGCCATTCGGTGTCGCTTGCTTTGATCTTTGTCATGGAAGTGGGCATTTATCGAAGGGCCATGCTCCTTCATTCTTGACGCAGTTCCGGTAACAGGCTCCGCAGTCCTTGCTTGGTCCAAAGAGTCGCCTGTTCGACGGGGGTTGTCGGGGATTCTCCAGGCACATGACGAGGAGCCGGCTGCAAATACGGCGGTTCTCCTTGTCGCACTCGTCGCAGGTATCGGTATCAGCGTTGTCCCACCAATCGACGACGGCGATTCCGGCCGCCCATACCCCCGCAGCGATCAGGATCGGTACGCCGACGACGTCCCCGGCGGGCACAGGCCCATCCACGGCGACGCACGCGCCCCCGGCCGCCGCCAGTGCCCCCGGCCCGAAGAGCCCCAGGGGATCCGCGAACAGGAGCGGATTCTGCGCCACATACCCGTAGGCGTGTTCGAACTTGGGATTGCCGGCGCGGAGCATCGCGAGGTAGTACGCATCCACAGCGTCGATGGGCAACTCGCCGGGACGACCCAGATTCTCAAGGATCCCCAGATTAACTGGGTCGACGCGCGCATACCTCCCCGTCTGCGGTTCGTACCAGCGGTGGAGGTTGTAATACGCGTCATCTGGGACGTAGGTGCTCCACGCCGCGTTCTCCCATTGCCCAGGAAAGCGCAGGAATACTCCGGCGGACGATGCGTCCGCGTAGTCCCCGCCGAAGGGCTCGAAACCCCCGTCCCAGACCACGGCGGGCGTATCGTTCGTCAGGAGAACCGGAGTGCCCAGGTGATTGACGCTCACGTACCGGATACCGCCAGCCACCAGTGCGACCAGCCGGCCCGCGAAGGAGAGGACGATCGCGGTGTCCTTGGCCACGAGCACCCCTTCGGATCCGTAGACCGGGGCGGCCTCCTTTTCGGTAACGCAGGTCCCCCCTCCGCTTCCCCAGACGGAGGTGTCCCCGGTCTCGAATCCGTCGCAGAAGATCGCGGCGCCGGAAATGTCCGCCCCGCGGCCTTCGGCGAGTCTGAGGAAGCTCCGTCCGTCGTAGGAGAGGTCCACTTCTCCCGTCGTGCTCTCGATGCGGGAGAGCCGGCTCGAGTCGTCGTAGGTCCAGTCGGTCACCGTGCCGGCGGCGTTGGTCTGCGTCCGGTTGCCGGCCGCGTCGTAGCCGAAGGTCGTCGTCCCGCCCATGCCGTGCTGGATCGAGGTCAGCCTCGCCGTGTTGCCGAGAGCACCGCTGTTGGGGAGGTAGCCGTAGAGGCCGGCCGGAGCGCCGTTTCGCGTCTCGGAGAGGCGATTGCCGATGCGGTCGTAGGTCCAGTCGAGGGTCCCCCACGGACCGTCGCCTGAGGTCAGGAAATACTGGACGTCCTGGTAGAGGTAGGCGCGGTCGATACCGCCGAGGAGATCGTCGATCAGGGTCGGGTTGCCCATGCCGTCGGTGGTGAATTGCCAGTCGAGGAGCGCGGCCCCACCGCCGGTGGGCGCCACGGTGATCCGGTCCGGGTGGTACCGCCCTTCGTGGAGACGGGTCTCGGTAAGGCCGTTTCCGAGATCCACCGAAGAGAGCGGCCCGCGGGCGTGATACGCCGCAGAGAGGACGACGGGCTCCGGCGAGCCGCCCGCCGGCTCGAACTCGAGGGTCGCTTCCCGGTCCGCAAAATCGTGGGTGTAGCGCGCCACCGCGCCCCCAGGATAGCCGATTTCTGTCCTGTTCGCGTTCTCGTCATAGGCGTAGGTGAGCGCGCCGTCCTGTGTGGTCCGGCCGAAGCGGTCGTAGCCGTACCCGACCGTAAGGCCGTCTCGCGTGATCGCCGTCAGCCGACCCTTCGAGAACGGCACGCCGGCGTCCTCGTAGGTGTAGGCCGTGTCGAGCGCCGGGTCGGGGTAGTCCACCAAGGTCACCCGGTCCGCGGCGTCATAGCTGCGAGTCACGGTCACCGAGCGCGCGTCGGTGGTCGAGGCGAGCGAGCCGTGCTCGTCGTAGGTGTGCGTCGTCACTCCCGAGACCGGCGAGCTTTCCTCGGTCATCAGATCCCGGTCGCTGAAGGTGTACGTGGTCGTCGTGCCCTCGGCGTCGGTCACCGACACGAGGTGGTCCTGCACGTCGTAGCCGTAGTTCGTCAAGGCGGTCCCCCCTCCGGCGCCGCCCCAGAGCTCGGTGACCGAGGTCAGGCGGTCGAGCGCGTCATAGGCGTAGACGCGGGTGGCCGGGTTCGTCTTGCCGGCGCTCGGGTGGTTCGCGTCCCACTCCCGTTCGAGATTGCCGTCGCAGTCGTAGTCGTACTCGGTCACCGTGCCCCCGGCGTGGAGGATCCGGTCGAGATGGCAGCGGGTTCCGTACTCGAAGTCGGTCGCCGCGTCGACGACCCAGGCCGCGCCGTTCCAGCGCTGGAGCTCCTCTCGGGTCCGGTGGCCGAAGTCGTCGAGGGTGTAGACGATCCGCTCGCCGGGGGTCGCGGCATCGGGCTTGCGCTCGATCGTGACGAGACGGCCGGCGCTGTCGTAGCCGTACTCGATGACGTTGCCGCGCGGGAAGGTCACGCGCCCGAGGTCGCGGAAGACGGTGTACACGTACGACGTCACGAGGTCGTCGGCCGGGACGGCACCGAGGTGCCGCACCTCGGTGACCCGGTCGAGGGCGTCGTAGGCGGTAGTGGCCTCCACGCCGTTCGGATCCGTGACCGAGGTCCGCCGGTTGAAGGCGTCGTAGCCGAAAGTGGTGGTGCCGACCACGGGGTCGGTGCGGGTCTCCATGACGAGGTTGCCGCGGGTGGGGTCGTAGGTGAAGGAGGTCACGTCGGCCGTGCCGAAGCCCGGCGGGTTCATGGACGTCGGCTCGCCGGCGGCGTTGAAGCCTGTGACCGTCGTGTGCGAGAAGGCGAACCCGCCCTCGACGCCTTCGACGGTGGTCTCGGTGGCGTTGCCCTCCGCGTCGTAGACGACGCTCGTACGGCGGAGGTCGAACGGGTTGCCCGTGGTCGACGGACGCTCGATCGTCGTCGCGAAGGCGGGGAAGCCGGGCTCGTCGTACTCCCAGGTCGTCTCGCGCTCGAGGGCGGTGCCGAAGGCTTCGATTCGGGAGGTCACCTGGCCGTTGACGTCGTAGGCGAAGCGGGTCACGTGCCCCTTGCCGTCGATCTCCTGGGTCGGGCGATAAGGGTTGGCAGCGTCGCCGTAGGCGAGCTGGGTGTTGGGGCCGAGGCCGCAGGTCGGGCAGGAGCCCTCAAGCTCGACGAGCTTCGGCTT
>DASWIG010000766.1:0-21360 GCA_036397835.1 Thermoanaerobaculia bacterium | reverse complement strand
CCTGGTACTGCAGGCCCCTGAACTTGACCAGGTCGTTGGCGCGGTCGAGCACGTAGATGTAGCCGTCGGCGTCCGCGTATCCGATGTCTCCGGTGCGGAGCCAGCCGTCTTCGTCGAGCACCCGCCGCGTCACCTCGGGGTTGTTCAGGTATCCCTTCATGACCTGAGGACCGCGGACCCAGATCTCGCCCAGCTCTCCGATCGGCAGGTCGCGCTTGGTGGCCGCGTCGATCACGCGGCACTCGGTACCGGGCACCGGCGGGCCGGCGGAGTTGAGCCGCACGGCGTCGCGCGGGGTCCAATGGGTCGTGGGGCCCGTCTCCGTCAGGCCGTACGCCTGCTTGACCACGCAGCCCATGCGGCGGGCGCAGGCACGGGCCGTCTCCTCCGGCAACGGAGCTGCCGCCGACATGATGTAGCGCAGGCTCCCGAGGTCGTATCGTTCGACCAGAGGATGGTGGGCGAGGGTGCGGACGATGGGCGGCACGACGAAGGCGGTCGTCACGCCATGGTCCTGCACGGCACGGAGGAACTCTTCCACCTTGAAACGCGGGAGGACGACGAGCGTGGCACCCGCATGCAGCGTCAGGTTCAAGACGACGTTGAACCCGTAGACGTGGTAGAAGGGCACGACGGCGATCACGACCTCTTCGGCGGCCATCCGCTCCACCGCCTGCGTCTGGACGACGTTGGCGACCAGGTTGAAGTGGGTCAGCATCACGCCTTTGGGCAGGCCGGTGGTGGCGCTGGAATACAGCAGGGCGGCCACGTCCTCCCGCGGGTTGACTTCGACCGGATCCAGGGAGCAACCGCTCTCCGACAGGGAGCTGAACGGTTCCGCGCCGCGTGCCTCACCGAAGACGAACACCTCACGCACCGCCGTGCGTCGTGCGGCGTCTGCCGCCTTCGCGGCGAGCTGCGGTCCTGTTGCGAGCATTCGGGCTCCCGAGTCTCGGAGCTGGTGGGCAAGCTCGAAGGCGTTGTAGAGCGGATTGATGGTGGTGACGATGCCGCCGGCGAGGCCGGCGCCGAAGGCGGCGACGGCGTATTCGGGGAGGTTCGGGCTCCAGATGGCGAGCACGTCGCCGTAGCCGAAGCCGCGCGCGGACAGCCCGGTCGCCGTGCGGGTCGCCGCCTCCGCCAGCTCGCCATAGCTGATCACACGGCCCGTCAGCCCGTCGACCACGGCGGGTTTGTCGGGAACGACCGCCGCTCGAAGGAGCACGAACTCCGGCAGCGACAGGAGCGGCACGTGCGGAGACGACGGGGCGTGGTGCTCGGCCATTCGAGGGGTTCTCCAGGCTTCGCCAGGGGGCTTTCGGTTTCGCAGTCTAGCGGCGCGTCCGGGACCCGTCTATAGGCAGAATGCTTGCACGGGTTCGGCCGCTACCGCACTCCGTCTTTTCCCTCCCTGCGACTTGTGCCGGCATTGGCGGGCCGGTAGGTTCTGTTCCACCCGCGCCAACTGGCAGAGCCGTCGGGTCTCGAAGCTGGAGGTCGCCGCGATGATACGACTCCGCCATCCTATTGTGGTCCTACCTCAGAGCCTGTAGCGCGCACGGAGAGTGGGGGGAATGCCCAAAGGGCCGGCTGCAGCCGGCGGAGGTTTCGCGCCGCCGGCGGTGTCCATGGAGCGGCGCAGCGACGGGTCCGTGATCCTTCGCTCGCCGCAGCCGCTCCGGGAGTATCCGACCAACCTCGGCTGCCTCCTGTTTCACTGGGCGGCGACGATTCCGGAGCAGGTCTTCCTGGCGGAGCGCGACCCGCACGGCAGTTGGCGCAGGCTCTCATACGCCGAAGCGGCCCGCGCCTCCTCTTCCGTCGCGCAGGCCCTGATCGACCGCGGCCTCGACCAGTCCCGAATGGTCATGGTCTTGTCCGGTAACGGCATCGACCACGCGCTGATGATGCTCGGCGCCTTCCTGGCCGGAGTGCCGATCTGTCCCGTATCGCCCGCCTACTCCCTCCTCAGCGCCGACCACGGACGGCTCAAGCACATCTACCGGCTGATCGAGCCCGCGCTCCTCTATGTCGCCTCTTGCGAGGACTTCCGGCCGGCTCTGGAGGCACTCGGCGTGGCGGGCGCCGAGCTGGTGTGCTCGTCGGGGCTGCCCGAAGGCGGAGCGGGCACGCCGTTCTCCGAGCTGCTGGCCACGGTCCACACGCCCGAGGTCCGACGCCGCGCAGAGTCCGTGTCTCCCGATCACGTCGCCAAGATCCTCTTCACGTCGGGATCCACGGCTCTGCCCAAGGGGGTCGTCAACACCTACCGCATGCTCTCGTCGAACCAGCAGATGCTGAGGCAGTGCTGGCGGTTTCTGGAGCATACGCCGCCGGTGTTGCTGGACTGGCTACCCTGGAACCACACGTTCGGCGGCAACCACAACTTCAACATGGTCTTGCGCAACGGCGGGACGCTGTTCGTGGACGACGGCCGGCCCACGGTCGCGCTCATCGAGCGCACGGTCGCGAACCTCCGCGAGGTCTCGCCCAACATGTACTTCAGCGTGCCGGCCGGCTATGCCATGCTCCTGCCCTACCTCGAGAAGGACGACGAGCTGGCGCGCTCCTTCCTGCGAGAGCTCAGGCTCGTGTTCTACGCCGCCGCCGCGCTGTCGCAGGACGTCTGGGACCGGCTGGCTCGCCTGTCGATCGCCCATCTCGGCAGGCGCATCCCCCTGACGTCGGGCTGGGGTTCCACCGAGACCGCCCCGCTCGCCACCACCGCCCACTTCCCGGTGGACCGCGCGGACGTGATCGGCCTGCCGGTCCCCGGGGTCGAGGTCAAGCTGGCTCCCGTGGCCGCCAAGCTGGAGCTGCGGGTCCGCGGCCCCAACGTGACCCCCGGCTACTACAGAGCACCGAACCTCACTCGCGAAGCCTTCGACGGCGAAGGCTTCTATCGCACCGGCGATGCCGGAAGGCTCCTCGATCCGAAGGCACCGGGGAAGGCGCTCGTGTTCGACGGCCGGCTGGCGGAGAACTTCAAGCTCGGCACCGGCACCTGGGTGCACGTGGGAGTTCTGAGAACGGCCGTCCTGGCCGCCTGCGCCCCCGTCCTCCAGGACCTCGTGGTTTGCGGAGAGGACCGCGACCAGGTCGGCATCCTGGCGTGGCCGAACGTGAGCGCCTGCCGCGATCTGATCGGCGGGGGCGCCGCCGCCGATCCTGTCCACCTCGCCCGCGCCCCGGAGGTGCTCGAGGCCGTCCGGCGGGGCATCGGAGCCCACAACCGAACCCATCCCGGCGCTTCTGCGCGCATCGCGCGCGTCCACTTGATGGCGGAGCCAGCCTCGATCGACGCCAACGAGATGACCGACAAGGGGTACGTCAACCAGCGTGCCGTGCTGGAACGGCGGGTGGACCTCGTCCACAGGCTCTTCGCCGATCCACCCGGGCCCGACGTGATCGTCTGCTGAAGTCCGCCCGTTCGAAAGGCGTGGTGAGCGGGCGCCCTCCCGGACGTGGGCTGCCCACGGGATCCTCTGTAGGCGGAATGTCTACAAAGACTCGGCCCGGATTCCCCCTGTTCCCTTCCCACCCTGTGACTTGTGCCGAGAATCCCGGCCCCAATAGCATGAGCATGTATGTAGCTTCCACCGTGGCATTCCCGGTGACCGGAAAGTATCGCTCGCCGGGAGAGGAGAAAAGATGCGCGAAGTCCGTCCGTTCCGATCCGCGACGTTGTTGGCGCTCTGTGGCGGTCTGGTTCTCGCGGCCGCTTGCATGTCCACCCCCGTCCAGGCGCAGAAACCCGGCGAACAGCAGGAACCCGACGAACAACAGCACGCCCAGCAGGACGACGAACCAAGGCGCGACCCGCAGGATGAAGCCGCGATTCAGGAGAAGGACGGCACCTTCACGGCGGCCGAGGAGATCGTCGTCACCGCGCGGCGGCGCGAGGAAAGCCTGCAGGACACACCCGTCGCGATCTCGCCTTTCAGCGCCGAGACGCTCGAGGCCCGCCAGGCCCGGCAGACGCAGGATCTCGAGCGGATCACGCCCAGCCTTCAGTTCAAGCCGGCCGGGCAGCTCTCGGGCAACACCGCGGCCAGCGTCGTGTTCATCCGCGGCGTCGGCCAACTCGACCCTACGGCCGCGGTCGATCCGGGCGTCGGCATCTACATCGACGAGGTCTACGTCGGGCGCGCGGTCGGCGGCCTGATCGATTTCGGCGACGTCGAGGGAGTCGAGATCCTCCGCGGGCCGCAGGGCACTCTCTTCGGCCGTAATACGATCGGCGGTGCCATCCTGGTGCGAACCCGCGCACCCGAGCTCAGCACGGTCGGCGGCAAGGTGCGCCTCCGCGCCGGGGAAGACAGCCTCTACGACGGATTCGCCGCCGTCAACCTGCCGCTCGGCGACACGGCCGCGGCGCGATTTTCGGGCGGCTTCCGCAACCGCGATGGCTACGTCAGCCGCGCCTTCGACGGTCGCGATCTCGGCAACGACGACAGCTACAGCGTGAACGGCAGCCTCAACTGGTCGCCGTCGCAGAAGTCGCTGATCTTCGTCCGCGCCGACTACACCAGGCGGGACGAGAACGGTGCGCCCTTCGTCTTTGCGGGCATCAATGAGAGCGCACCGGTTCCGGCAATCGTCAGCGTGGCCGCCGGGTGCCCGGGCGCGACCATGCCCTTCCTGCCCCCCGGCGACCCCCGTTTCGGGCCGCCCAACGTGCCGCTGATCGACGACCCCCGCTGCGCCAACGACCTCCAGGCGCTGGGCGACTTCACCAGCGGCGGCACGACACCGGTCGTGAGCACGTCGGAGGTCTGGGGGGTGGCCGGCACCGCCTCCCTGCAGATGACCGACCGGGTCTTCCTCAAGTCGATCACTGCCTACCGGTCGACGGGCTCACGCGGCGTGCGCGATGCCGACAACACCCCGTTCGAAATCCTGAACACCGACCTGACGACCGACACCGAGCAGTTCAGTCAGGAGATCCAGGCGCAGCTCGACTTCGACAAGGCCCGCGCGATCATCGGAGGCTACTACTTCAATGAGGCCACCGACGAGCGCCTGAGCGTACCCCTTTCCTTCCCGCCCGCTCCGCCCATCATCGCCTCGATCCTTGCCGGCGGGCCCGGCTCGCGCGACTTGCAATTCTCGGATCTCGAGACCGACTCGTGGGCCGCCTTCGGCCACGTTTCAGTGAGGCCGACCAGCGGGCTCGAGCTGGCCGGGGGCCTGCGCTACACGGGAGATCGCAAGACCTATCAGGGGTCGGTGCTCAACCTCTTCCCCTCCACAGCTCCGGATCCCGATCCCCTCCCGACACAGGCGATCCCCGAGGGGGGGCCGCTGTTCATCTTCGACCGTCCGTTCGAGGACACGTTCTCGGCGCTGACGGGATCGGCGAGCATCCAGTACCGCTGGAGCCGCTCGGTCAGCACCTACGCCTCCTACTCGCGCAGCTTCAAGTCCGGCGGCTTCAACACCCGCTACAACGCGCCGCCGCCGGACTTCGTGCCCGTGCCCTTCGACGAGGAGAAGGTGGACAGCTACGAGCTGGGCGCCAAGCTCGGCGTCGGCAGCGGCTTCAGGTTGAACCTCGCCGCGTTCAGGGCGGACTACGACGACATACAACTGATCTTCCGGCAGGGCGTCGTGCCGCTGCTCTTCAACGCCGGCGAGGCGACGATCGAGGGCGTCGAGGCCGACTTTCGGTATCGTGCGAGGTCGGGCGTGACCCTCGAGGGCGGGTTCAGCACGCTCGACGACGAGATCAAGAGCATCACCCCGGTCCCGGGGGCCACGGCCACCGTCGAGCCCGGGGACGAGCTGCCGCTCACTCCGTCCTTTCAGGGGAACCTCGGCCTTTCGGTTCCGATCGAGCTGAACGACCGTTACACCCTGACACCACTTGTCGACGGCAGCTACACCTCCAGCCTGACCTTCATCACGGGAAGCATTCCGATCATCGAACAGGACGCCTACTTCGTCGGCAACGCCTCTCTGACGCTCGCCAACACGGAGAGGCGCTGGCGACTGACGGCCGGCGTCCAGAACCTGCTCGACGAGCGCTACCTCGTTCAGGCCAACGCCTCGTTCGCCACGCTCGGCTACGCCGAGAAGATGTACGCGCGGCCCCGCAACCTGTTCGTGGAGCTCTCGGTCGATTTCTGAGCTCTTGCGGCACGAAGACGGAGACCTGGCCGCGGCGCTCGAGCATCTTCTGCGTGGCGATCTTCGGGCTCTTCGCCCACGGGATCGCGCTCGCCATGACGTAGGCCTTCTTCGGCGAGCAGAGCGAGCATCTAAGCGTACCTTGGATCGGCAGGATCGCTGGCTCGGATCGAAAAAGCGTCTGTTGTAGAATCGCAGGGAGGCGGTCCTCCTCGCGGCGCGCGGAGGACATCCCTTTTTCGAGAGGAGCACGACGCGTGGCACGTCTGACGCTCGTCCCCTTGCTGGTTCTGATCCTGACCGCTCCGCCGTCGGCCGCCCAGGAGTTTCCGCCGCTCGAGACGGTGGGGCACCTCGGCGGATTCGTCAACGCCGCCGCCGTGCGCGGCGACCTCGCCTTCGTCTGCCGCGCCGACGTGCTGGCGGTGCTGAACCTGGCCGGCGGCGCGCCGCGGCAGGTCGCGTTCCTGGGATTCGACGACGAGCCGTCGTCGATCGCGCTCGCCGGCGACACGGCCTTCCTCTCCTACGGCGACCAGCTCGAGGTCGTCGACGTGGCCGTGCCTTCGCTCCCTTCCGGCGTCGCCACGGCGCAGCCGTTCGCCGGCCGCTTCATCTCCGGCCTCGCGACGGCGGGCACCTTCGTCTACCTCGCCCTCGGCGACGGCGGGCTCGGCGTGGTCGACGCCGCGGATCCGGCGACGCCCGCCGCCGTCGCCGAGCTGGCGCTGTCCGCCCGCGCCGTCTTCGCCTCCGCAACGGCGGTCTACGCCGTCACCGTCGACGGCTTCCTCGTCGTCCTCGACGCCGGCGATCCGGCGAATCCCGTCGAGCGCGGCCGGACGCCGGTGCCGGCGGGCTCGCGCGCCCTGTTCGTGGACGGCGGCCGCGCCTACGTCGGCGGCGCCAACAACCGCGGCCTTTCCCTCGTCGACGTGACGGATACCGGCACGCCCGTCGTCGCGGGCACCTTCGCGGACGGCGCGGCGACCTTCGACCGCCTCTTCGCGGACGGCGACACGGCCTACCTGCTCGGGCGCGACGGGACCCTGAGCGTGGTCGACGTGGAGCAGCCGGCGGCGCCGGCGCTGCTCGGCGCAGTGACGCTTCCCGGCATCGGCGGAGCGCTCTCGCTCGACGTCGTAGGCGGCACCGCCTTCGCGACCGTGTCGGGACGCTTCCACGCCGTCGACGTCGCCGACCCGACGCTGCCGAAGCTGCTCCACCCCTCCGCCGCGCCGGAGGAGCTCAGCGACGTCTCCCTGGCCGGCGAGCGCCTGTACGTGGCCTCCCCGGACACGCTCTGGCGATACGACGCCGGCGACCCGAGCGCCCCGGCGCTGCTGGGCACGCTCGCCGCGCCCGGCGGCGAGCCGCTCTACCGCGTCGCCGCCGCGGGCGACCTGCTCTATGCCGTCGATCAGGCGGGCCGCCTCGACGTCGTCGACTTCACGGACCCGGCGAGTCCCGTCGCCTTGGGCTCTTACCGGGCCGCGGCCGTCCCGCAGGAGATGGCGGCCGCGGGCACGACCATCGTCCTGCTGCTCATCACCGGCGAGCTCGAGGTGATCGACGCCGCCGATCCGGCGGCGCCGCGCCGGGTCGGCACGCTCGCGCTCTCCGGCTTCGGGCGCACCCTCCTCTTCGACGCCGGACGCCAGCGCGTCTACGCTTCCACCGGGGGCTCGTCGTCCACGGTGTCGATCGTCGACCTCGCCGATCCGGCGGCGCCCGCGTTACTCGGGTCCCTCGCGATCGAGGGCGACGCCATCGCCCTCGCGTCCGCCGGCGACCTCGTCTTCGTCGCGGCGAACCGCGTCGGCGGCACCTGGGAGCTGACGGCGGTCGACGTCTCCGATCCCTCGCAGCCGCGGGCCGGGGCGACCCTGGCAAGCCCCGGCGAGGCCTGGAGTCTGGCGGCGCTCGGCGACGGCACGCTCATCGCCGGCGTGCCGTTTGGCAGCCTGCACGCCTTTCGACACGACGCCGGGAGCTTCGCTCGCGGGCCGGTCCACGAGCTGCCCGAGTCGCGCACGATCGCCGTCGCAGAAAACGACGGGGAGACCCTGATCGCGTCGATCAGCGGCTTCGCGGTGCCGTCGATCCGATACGTGTTCGGCAGCAAGGGCGGCTACCTCACACGGATCCCTACGGGCGAGGGCATCCTGGCCGTGCTGACGCTCGGCGCCGCACCCAGGCCCGACCTGCGCTGCCCGCCGCAGCCCACCGAACGGGTGGCCGTCGCGGCGCTCCAGACCTGCGCCGACGAGGCAGACGGCTGGCTCGTGAGCGCGATCACGCTGCATGGCTTCGGCACCGGCGACGAGGCGGCCGACCTCGCGAGCGTCGAGCTCGACGTCGCCGGACGCACGATCACGGGCGCCTATAGCGGCGACGACGGCGACGTGACCTTCTCGCTCGGCGAGGTGGTGGGCGCCGGCGAGTGTCTGCCGATGACGCTCCTCTACCGCTTCGCCTTCCCCACCCCGCCCTGCTCCTTCGACCCGGTCAAGACCTACGGCGTCTCCGTCGGCGTGGCCGACGTGGCCGCCGTGCCGCTGAGCGTCCCGGTCTCCGAGAAGGTGCCGCCGGAGCCGTTCTTCGTCGACTCCCTGGTGCTGGGCTGCGCGCTGAACCGCGGCGCCGTCACCACCTCGGCGGCGGCCGTCAAGGTGGAGGACCCCTGCGTGATCACCCCCACGGGCCTCGCCTGCCCGCTCATCCAGGACGCCGTCGACCACGACGAGACCGAGGACGGCGACACGATCGACGTCTGTCCCGGCCTCTACCGCGAGGCCGTGCGCGTCCACAAGAGCCTGGTCGTGCGCTCGACCGACGGCGCCGAGGTGACCTTCGTCGAGCCGCCGGACGGTGCCGTGACGACCCTGGCGTCCGGCCGCAAGGACGGCAAGCCGAACGTCTACACGATCGAGAAGCCGGACAGCGCCGTCTTCGGCCAGACCCTGCGCGGCGGGGGTCACGGCGTGGTGGTGGCGAACGTGAGCCGGGTCGCGGTCGGCGGCATCCTGCCCAACCAACCCAACGTCGTCGTCGACAACGAGGGTGACGGGGTGCGGGTAGCCGGCGCGGCGGCGGCCGACGTGGCGGTGGAGAGCAACCGCATCGGCACCGACGGCGATTCGCGACGCGCCAACGGCGGCGACGGCGTGGCCGTCGAGGGCGCGAGCCGGGTCACCATCCACGGCAATCAGATCTCTGCCAACGGCGGCGTCGGCGTCGCGGTGCGGGGAGACGCGGCGCGCGACAACGTCGTCGTCGACAACGTCGTCGGCCTCTCCCGGTCGGGAGCCGCGCTCGGCAACCTCCGCGGCGGGGTGCTCATCGATGGCGCCACGCAAACGACTGTGGGCGGCGAGGACGAAAACGACGGCAACGTCATCGGGTTCAACGGCGACCCCGCTTCGACCGATCCTGACGCCGGGGCCGGCGTCACGGTGCTGGCGGGCACCGGAAACCGGATCCTGCGCAACGTGCTCTTCGCAAACCGCGGCCTCGGCATCGACCTGAGCCGCGACGGCGTCCGCGCGGACGGCGTCAACGAAGCGGACGAGGGCGACGGCGATTCGGGCGCCAATGAGCTGCAGAACGCGCCGGTGCTCGGCGGCGTCGGCCTACCCGATGGCGCCACCGACTTCTTCGGCAGCCTGACTGGAAGTCCCGATACCCTCTACAGGCTCGACTTCTACTCCAGCCCTCAGTGCGACCCGTCTGGTTTCGGCGAAGGTCGTGTCCACCTCGGGACCTTTTTCGGTGATCCCTTCACCCGCAGCGGCGCCGATGGCCGCCTCGACTTCGACGTGCGGCTGGCCATCGACGTCGGCGAGGAGCGGCTGACCGCCACCGCCACCGATCCCGCCGGCAACACTTCAGAATTCTCGAACTGCGCCGTGCCGCTGGCGGTGAAGGTGGTGGCGGTCGTCCATCCCGCGGGCTTGCTCGACCCGTCCGACGTATATCCCGGCGAGCTGATCGCGTACAAGGTGCTGATCGGCGCCGCGCAAGAGCTCCCGCCTCTGGCCGAGCCATTGCGGGTGGATCTCGACGTGCCCGATCACCTCGAGGTCCTCGAGGATCCGCGCAGCCCGGACGGCCCGGTGGCGGTGGACGGCAGGCGGGTGCGCTGGACGATTCCGGCGCTGCCCGGGCGCCGACCCGCCGAGCTCGACCTGCTGACTTTCTTCGATTGCAAGGTGCTCGAGCTCGACCGCGACGCGTTTCCCGCGAGGATCCTCCTCGCGGGAAACGCCGTGTTCGCTTCCCTCGACTTCCCATTCCTCCACTCTCTCGAGGCGCGCCAGCCCGACCTGGTGATCACCGGCGTCGAGGTGAACCAGGCCGCCCAGAACCTGGCCAATGACCTGCCGCTCGCGTCCGCCAAGAAAACCATGATACGGACCTTTATCCAGGCTCGCTATCCCGACGGACGAGTCGGCGCTCACTGCGACGTGCCGCGCGTCGGCGGTCAGGTGAGGACGGTTTTTCTTGGCGATCGAGGGTTGACCACGGAGGGAAAGTTCGAGCCTCCCATCGCCGCGCTGGTCCAGCCGACCGACGACAGGCCCAGCGGCAAGGAACGCGGCGAGCCCCCGGAGATCTTCGAGGTTTCAGCTTCGCAGCACGCCGCCGTGATCCCGTACTTCGAGAACGAGACGCGGATCGGTGAAGCGGACGACTTCGACGTCTGGGAGGTCGAGGTCGAGGTCAACTCCGACTGCGAGCGCCCGGACGCCGCGTGCGGCGAGGACGAGAATAGCCGCACCGTGCGCGTCAGCGTAATAGAAACCCGTCCGCTCGACTTGCACATGCGCGGCCTGGGGTTCATGAACAACGCCGGCCAGGTGGTTACCCTCGCCGAAGACGCCGAGGAGCTCGCCGGACGCCTGCGCCGCGACGCCGGGCGCATCCTTCCCACCGCGGGCGCCCGCGACACGGCCTTCCACGAGCTCGCCCTTCCCGCCGTGCTGGCGGGAGAGGACCTCTGCCAGAAGCCTGCAAGCTCGTCCGTGCTCCTCGCAGTGCTCCTGGCCGCGGAGCAAGACCGCCGGGACGGGACGCTTCCCGACGACGCCCACGTCTACGGGATCACCTTCAAAAAATGTAGCACTGCCTCTTCGGCCAGCCTGCAAGTCGTCGGAATGAACCGCGGCCTGGTCGCCATCGGCGAAGGAGAAATCTCGACGGTGCTCCACGAACTCGGGCATCAATTCGGGCTCGAACACATCCGATCGTTCAACGCCGAGGCGCGCTGCAGAGAAGCCAAGCCGCCTCACGAGGACGAGTCGGATCACTTCCCCGACGGGCGGTTCTCCGGCACCCACGAGCCCTTCGAGCTCGAAACCTACTACGGCAATGACTTTGGACGAGTGATTCCTCCGGGTTCCGAGCCCGAGGACCTGGTTTTCGACGTGATGGCGTATTGCCCGCGCACTTGGGTCTCGCGGCTCACCTGGAGCCACGTCCTGGCGAGGACGTTCGTCCGGCAGAAGCGCGATGGGCAGCGCGTGCTGACGGCCACCGAGACCTTGCTGATCGGCGCCGTCGTCAACCTGACGGCCGGCACCGCCTTCTTCTCCCCCTTCTACCACGACCCCACGCCCGGCACGGTGGCGCCCGCGCCGGCCGGAGAATTCGAGCTGCGCCTGCTCGCCGGCTCGACGCTCCTGGCGGCGCACCCCGTCGTCGTCGAGCCGGTCTCCACCGAGGCCGGCGGCGACCTCCTCGCGCCGCTGGCGGCCATCGTGCCGTACGCCGCGGGCGTCACCCGCATCGAGCTGCGGCAGGACGACGCGCTCCTCGCGGCCCGCGACGTGAGCGCGCACGCCCCGACGCTCGACCTGGAGCCGCCCGCGATCGACGGCGACACGGCCCGATTCGACTGGCAGGCCGGCGACGAGGACGGCGACGAGCTCGCGTTCATGGTGCACTTCAGCGCCGACGACGGCGCCACCTGGACGACCCTCGGCATCGACCTCGCCACCCGGCGCTTCGCTCTCGATCTCGCCGCTCTCCCCGGCACCGACCGCGCGCGCTTTCGCATCCGCGCGACCGACGGCGTGCTGACGGCCACGGCGACCTCCGAGCCTTTCCACGTGCCGAGCAAGGGACCGCGGGTACGGATCGACGCGCCGGCCGACGGCGCGCGGCTGGCGGCGGGCGACTTCCTCGTCCTTCGCGGCGGTGCCTTCGACCCGGAGGACGGTTTCCTCTCGGGCGACGCGCTCGCCTGGACGGACGGCGTCGGCGCCGAGGTGGGCCGCGGCGACTCGACGGTGGTCGTGGGTCTGGCGCCCGGCGAGCACCTCTTCACCCTCACCGCCACCGACGGCGACGGCGAGACGGCCGCCGCCACGGTCAGGGTGACGGTCGTCAGCGCGGTCGAGCTCTTCGGCGTCGTCAGGCTGGCCGCCGAGCGCTTCGTGACGTCCACCGGTGCACCCGCGGCGCGGATCGAGGTCCGGCGCGACGGCCCGGCCACGACGGCGGCGTCCGTCCTCTTCCGCACGGTCGGCGCCGAAGCCCGTGCCGGCGAGCACTTCATGGACGTCGAGACGCCTCTCGAGTGGGGCGCCGCCGACCTCTCGCCGCGCTTCGTCGACGTCCCGCTCCTACCCGCCGCTCGGGACCTCGCTGGCGAGGCCGTGCTGCTGGTGCAGCTCACCGCCGCCTCCGGCGCCGTGCTCGGCACGCCGTCGCTGGCGACGGTGGTGCTCACGCCCGGCGGTACGCCGCCGCCGCCCGCCGCGGACGTGCCCACGCTGTCGCCCTGGGGGTGGGGTCTGCTGGCGCTGCTGCTGGCGGCGGCGGCCCTGCGGGCGTCGCGACGGCTCACGCCGGAGAGAAAGAGATGAAGGTCCCTGGATCGGCACTTTGAATCGAGCTTGTAGCTGCCCTTGGCACCCGTACGTGATCTCGCTGGCGGCGGGCGGCGGCTACGGCGTCTTGGCGCTCAGGCCGACCCGCTGACGCGCCGCCGTTCAGCGCCGGCAGCGGACCTGGCGCGGCACGGACCAGAGCTCACGGCCTACAGCGCCGCCGGCGGCGGCGAAGAAGACGAGGTCGCCGAGCGCCGTCATCTCCGCCGGCGCGGACGGCAGGGAGCCCGGCGCGACGTCGTCGACCCGGCAGGTGCCTTCGGCGGTGCCGTCGCTCGTCCACAGCTCGAGACCTTTCCCACCGTCGTCGGCGGCGAAGAAGAGGCGACCGTCGACCGCGGTCAGCGACTGCGGATGCGACCCGCGGGCGCCGGGAGCGATCTGCGGGACCAACCGTGTGCCGGCGGCGGTGCCGTCGCTCGTCCACAGCTCCTCGCCGGTCCTATCCGTGAAGACGGCGAAGAACAGGCGCTCCCCCACCGCGGTGAGGTCGCGGGCGAACCCGGGCCTGCCGCGGGACCTGAGCGTCCGCAGCCGGACCGCCCGTTCGCAGCCCGGCTCGCACGCGTAGAGGCTATCGCCGGAGCCGCGGGCGCCGATAAGGTAGAGTCGCTCGCCGAGAGCGGTGAGCTCGCGGGGGTCGGCCTTGCCGAGGCCGCGGACGCCCACGGTGCCCGCGGCGGTGCCGTCGGTGCGCCAGAGCCGGCGGTGCTTGGCCGCCGTGAAGTACACGTGCCGTCCGGCCGGCGTCAGATCCGCGGGCTCGGCCGAGGCCCGCCCTGGACGGAGGTCGACGACCAGCGTCGTCCCCGCCTCGGTGCCGTCGCTCGTCCACAGCTCGGCGCCGTGCTCATCGTCCCTGCCTACGAAGAAGAGCCGGCCGCCGGCGGCGACGAGAGCGCGCGGATAGTCGGTGGGAGGACAGACAAGACCGGCGCACGCGCCGCCCCAATCGGGATTCAGGTCTCTGACCACCCTGGTGCCGGCGGGCGTGCCGTCGCTCGCCCACAGGCGCTGCCCGAAGCGCTGGCCTCCCTCGGCGAAGAAGAGCGTGCCGCCGAGGACCACCAGCTCGTGGGCGAACGCTTCGGCGGGTCCCTCCGAGAAGATCGGCTCCCCCACCTCGAGCGGCGAGAGCATGACGGTGCCGGCGGCGGTGCCGTCGCTCACCCAGGGCTTGCGCGGCGCCTCCGCGTCGCCGCCGGCGAAGAAGAGACGGTCGGGGCCGGCGACGGCCTCTTCCACCCGCAGGCCGGCTGCCACCAGCGTGGTGCCCTCGGCGCTGCCGTCGCTGGCCCACAGGCCGGGGCCGTCATCGGCGCGCGCGGCGGCGAAGTAGAGGCGGTCGTCGAAGACGGTGAGCGCCGTCGGATCCGACGAGCGGTCCGGGCCGTCGACGTCCTTCAAGAGCCGGGTCCCCGCCTCGGTGCCGTCGGTGATCCACAGCTCGTGGCCCCGCCCCGTCTCGGCCCTGAACAGGACGTGCGACGGGCCGAAGGCGGCGAAGCCGTCCGGGGACGACCCCTTCGCCGTCCCCGGCCGGAGGTCCCTGAGCCGATGCGTCCCCTCGGGCGTGCCGTCGCTCACCCAGGGCTCGGAGTCCGGCGGAAGGCCGGCCTCGAAGATCAGCCGCCCGCCCGCCACGGCGCCGAAAGGCCACGGGAACGCGACGTCGGCCACCGGCCGGGTTCCGGCGCTGGTGCCGTCGGTCGTCCAGAGCCGGCCGCCCGCCGTCGAACGGGTGAAGAAGAAGGCCCGAGGGCCGGCAGGCCCCTCCAGCGACGTCGGCGGCGAGAACACCGTGACGCCCGCCGGGAGATCGAGGAGGCGGACGGTGCCGTGCGTCGTGCCGTCGCTCCTCCAGAGCTGCCGGCCCCGGTCGGCCACCAGCAGGAGATCGTCGCCGAAGACGTAGGGTTCGACGCCGCCGTCGCCGGGGCCGGGCGAAAGCTCCCAGACCAGCCATGTGCCGGCGGCAGTACCGTCGGTCTTCCACAGCGCGGAGCCATGGGCCTCGTCGAAACCGACGAAGAACAGCTCGCCGCCGAGCAGCGCCGTGCCGGACGACAAGGAGAAGCCGCGACAGGGGCCCGGGCAGAGGTCGACGACCCGCGTCGTTCCCGCCGTGGTGCCGTCCGAGCGCCACAGCTCTCGGCCGTGCTCGGCGTCCTCGGCCGCGAAGAGCACGAAGCCCTCGAGCTCGGCCAGGACCTCGGGGAACGAGCTGCACTCGCCGGGGCAGACGTCGCGGACCTGCCGCGTGCCCTCGTTAGTGCCGTCCGAGACCCACAGCTCGCTGCCCAGGCCCTCGCCCCCGTGGGCGAAGAAGACCGCGCCACGCCAGGGGAGAAGCCCCGACGGACGCCCGTCACACGGTCCCGGGCAGAGGTCCCGGACCAGCCGCGTCCCTGCCGCGGTCCCGTCGCTCGCCCACAGCTCCTGCCCGGATGCACCGTCGTCGAGCACCAGCCAGAGGAGATCCTCGCCCGGCGCCAGGCTGTCCGGGCCGATGAGCGGATTCGCGCCGCTGATCGGACCCGGGCTGACGTCCCTGACGAGCCGCGTCCCCTGGCGGGAGCCGTCGGTCGTCCACAGCTCCCGTCCCCGGCGGTGATCGATGGCCGAGAAGTAGGCCCGCCCTCGCCACACGGCGAAATCCGTGGGAAACGAGCTCTCGTTAACCGCCGAGGTCTCGAGATCGCGGACCAGCCGGGCGGGCTCGGCGTGGACGGCGGTCACGAAGAGAGCGAGGCTGGCACAGAGAACGAGGAGCGGGCGTCTTGACATGATCGTCTCCCTTTCGCATGTTCCGCAAGCATACAAACGACCACGCCGCATGTCAAGACACTCTGAGCTGACTCGGCTGCCGCGGCCGAGGCGCCCCTCGAGACGGCTCAGGCCGACGAAAAGCGGGCCAGCTCGGCCTCGGCCGCGATGAAGCCGAAGGCGGCCCAGGCGTCGCCGTCGACGACGGCGCGGAAGACCTCGAGGGCGCGCTCGACGTCGTCGTTGTAGAAGTGCCAGTTGCCCACCCCGTAGCCGAGCGTCGCGGCGCCGACGCCGCCGCCGCCCGCGAGCAGGACCTGCGATCGAGACGCCTGCTTGCGCTTGACCTTCCCGCCCCGAGGGAGGCGGGGGCCGACGTCCGTCCGCCCCCGCTGTCGCGTCTCAGAACCCGAATCGCACGCCGAGCTGGAACTGGCGCGGATTGAGCGAGAGGTTGGGCACGAGGAAGGTGCCGGTACCGTCGATGGTGCCGCCGACGCTGTCGAAGTTGGTCTCGTCGAAAACGTTGAAGATTTCCACCATGAGCGAGGCCGTGAAGCGGTCGCGGATGGGGACGTTGTAACGCAGCGACACGTCGAGGCGCGAGAAGTCGGGGTTCTCGGCGCCGTCGAGCTTGCCGTCGTACGACACGCCCTGGCCGATGTCCGTCGCCCCCTGGTAGCTGCCGGGCGCCGCCGGCGCCCGGTTGCCGTTGTCGAGACGGGCGACGTTGTCGAAGAGCGTGGTCTGCGCGCCGGTCATGTAACGGTAGACCCACGCCACGAACAGACCCTCGTTGTCCCGCCACGAGGTCCTCGGCACCAGGTAGGTCCCGGAGATCACGAAGTTGTGCTCGCGGTGCCAGTTGACCGGGATGCCGTTGGTGCGCGCGTCGTCGAGGTTGAGGTCGAGCGGCTCGCCGATGATCACGCCGCGGTCGAAGTCGTATCCGGTCTCGGTGCGGGTCTGGAAGAAGGCCACGTCGGTGGCCGCGACGCCGCCGCGGGTGTTGCCGTCCGAGTCGGCCAGGGTGTAGGAGAGGCGGCCGCCGAAGCGGCCGTCGAAGCGCTTCTGGATCGACAGTTGGAGCGCGTCGTAGTCGGTCTCGCCGGCGTTGACCCAGGTGCTGACGGAGCCCATCGCGACCTGCTCTCCGTTCAGCACGCTGACGTTCGGGCGCCCGCCCTGGGCGGTCGAGAACGGGTTCAGGTCGACGAGGAGCAACTGGTCGCGGCCCTCGTTGTGGATGAGGTCCGCCGACACCGCCCAGCCGGGCCGCAGCTCGTGCTCGACGCCGAGGGTCACGGCGTCGAGGTAGGCCTGCTCGAGGTCCGGGTTCTCGACCGTCGGGAAGCCGTTGATCGGCGCCTGAGCGCCGCCCTCGAGCACGGCGGCGAGCACGTCGCGCAGGCCCGCGAGCGTGGTCACGCCGCTCGCCTGGGCGAGCTCGAAGAGAGCCTGGGCGTCGACGCCCGCGGTGGGGAACCGCAGGGCGAAGCCCTGGGACAGGCTGACCGAGTCGAGGAAGTAGTTGCCGAAGTAGCCGAGGTGGAAGCGGTCGTAGAAGCGGCCCCAACCGCCGCGGACCACGGTCTTGCCCTGGCCCAGCGGATCCCAACTGAAGCCGAGCCGGGGAGCGAGGTAGCCGCCGGAGATGATGTCTTCCTTGTCGTAGCGAAAGCCGAGGTTGAGCGTCAGGGTGTCGGTCACGCGCCAGTCGTCCTGCACGAAGAGGCCGAGCGTTTCGTTTTTCGGGATTTCGGCCGTCAGCCCGCCGAGCACCCGCAGGGTGAAGGCGCCCGGGTAGGTCGTGAGGTCGGCGGCGTCGAAGGGACGGTCGGTCTGGAAGTTGTCGAATTGGCCGTTGAGGAAACCGAAGTCGGTGAAGACCTCCTCGCGCTCCGAGTACTGGAAGCCGGCGCGGAGCTCGTGCTCGCCCTTGAGGTCGGGAATGAAGAACGAGAAGGTGTCGTCAAATTGGGTCGAGCGGTTGATGCGCGCCTGGGCCACGGTGCTGGCGCCGCCGGTGAAGCCCGGGTGGACCTCGGCGGGCGATTGATTGCGCTGCGCGGCGAAGTCCCCGCCGTTGTTGTTGAAGCCCGGGTTGGCGAAGGCGACGTCTTCCTTGGTGAAAGAAACGCGGGCGGTGTTGAACGAGTTGTTCTTCACCACCGACTCGAGCGAGAGCACCCAGCTCGAGTCGGTGTCGGCCTCCTCGCGCGCCGCCTCGAGGGTCACCGGACCGATGATCTGGTTGAACTGGGGCGAGTCCTCGAGCAAATAGCGGAACGCCAGGTGATGGTTCTGAACCGGCTGGTAGTCGAGCTTGCCGAGGTAGTTGTCGATGTCGTTGTCCTCGGTCGTCGAGAAGTTCAGGTCGGGGCGGGTGGAGAAACTGCGCGCCTGGCCCTCCTCGTTGAGCAGATCCTCGTAGCTGAGGAAGAAGTGGAGCTTGTCGCGCAGGAGCGGGCCGCCAATGGTGAAGCCGCGCGAGGTGAACGTGGTTTCGGGCTTGCCGGCACCGGAGCGCTCGGCGATGAAATCGGTCTCGTCGAAGCTCGAGTCCTGCAGGAAATAGAAGACCGAGCCCGTGAAGCTGTTGCCGCCGCTCTTGGTCACGGCGTTCAAGACGCCGCCCACGGCGCGCCCGAACTCGGCGTCGAACTGCGTGTTGAGCACCTGGAACTCCTGGATCGCCTCCATGGGCGTGCGCGCCTGGGCGCCGGCGCGGGCGCCGATCACGTCGTCGTCGTTGTTGGCGCCGTCGAAGTTGAAGGAGTTGTTGTTGTCGTCCTGGCCGTTGATGAAGAGCGCGTCGGAGGCGGTCGACTCGGTGCTGGTGGAGGGGATCACGCCCGGCATCAGGCTGGCGAAGAGCAGGGCGCTGCGGTTCTGGGTCGGCAGGGTCTCGAAGTCCTGGGCCGTCAGCGTGCCGCCGATCTCCTTCGAGGTCACTTCCACCAGGGGCGCGGCGCCGGTGACCGTGATCGCCTCCTCCACCGCCCCGACGCCGATGGCGACGTTGAGGCGGGTCTCCTGGCCCACGCGCAGCGCCACGGCGGTGCGCTCGGCGGTCTGGAAGCCGTCGAGCTCGAAGCTGACCCGGTAACTGCCGGGCCGCAGGCCGTTGATGGCGTAAGTGCCGTTGACGGCGGTGACGGTGGTGCGGGTCAGCCCGGCGGCCTCGTCGGTCGCGGTCACGGTCACGCCGGGCAGGGCCTTGCCGTCGGAGGAGGTCACGACGCCTCCGAGGTCGGCGTTGGCGAACTGCGCGGCGGCCGGCAGCGCGGTGAGCGCCGCCAGGGTGCAAACCAGGGTGCAAGAGAGCGCAAGTAGCTTCAGACGTCCCATCGGTCGTCCTCCTTATTGGCTTGAGGCGCCGGAGACCACCTCCGGACCTCGGGTGGACATCCGAGCTCGCAGGCCGGGAACGCAAGCCGGCCCGCGGGTGCGTTGAGGCTTCTCGTGGTGCTGCAGCTTGGGAGCTGACTCGGTGGCGTACTGTACCACGTCGGCGTTGAAACAGGGATGACTCATTTCTCTGTGCTGGCGTCCTCGCCGGCGCAGGCGATAGAGTCGCGCCGCACGATGAACGCCACCACCCTCACCGTGCTCGTCTACGTGCTCGCGTCGCTGGCGATCGGCGCCTGGATCGGACGCCGGGTGCGCTCCGAGGACGACTACCTGGTGGCCGGGCGCACGCTCGGCTACGGCCTGGGGACGTTCACCATCTTCGCCACCTGGTTCGGCGCCGAGTCGTGCATCGGCTCGGCGGGCTCGATCTATGCCGAGGGGCTGGCCGGCGGCACGGCCGATCCCTTCGGCTACGGGCTCTGCGTGCTGCTGATGGGGCTGGTCTTCGCGGTGCCGCTGTGGCGCCTGCGCCTGACCACGCTCGGCGACCTCTTCCGCCGCCGCTTCTCGCCCGGCGTGGAGCAACTGGCGGTGATGTTGATGATCCCGACCTCGGTGCTGTGGGCGGCGGCGCAGGTGCGGGCGTTCGCCCAGGTGCTCGCGGTCTCTTCGGGGTGGACGGTGGAGGTGACCCTGACGCTGGCCGCCGCGGTGGTGATCGTCTACACCATGATGGGGGGCCTGCTGGCCGATGCCTGGACCGACCTGGTGCAGGGAATCGCCCTGCTCACCGGGCTCGGCGTGCTCGCCGCGGCGGTGCTGGCGCGGCCCGAGGCCGGCGCCGCTCTGGCGGCCCTCGAGCCGGGGCGGCTGAGCCTCGCCGGGCCGCCCGGCACCTCGCCGTGGACGGTGCTCGAGGCCTGGGCGATCCCGGTCTGCGGCTCGGTGCTCGCCGCCGAGCTGGTGGCGCGGGTGATCGCCTGCCGCAGCCCCGCGGTGGCCCGGCGCTCGGCCCTCGCGGCGGGCTCGGTCTACCTGGTGGTGGGGCTGGTGCCGGTGACGCTCGGCCTGGTCGGCCCGGCGCTGCTCCCGGACCTCGACCACCCCGAGCAACTGCTGCCGCGGCTGGCGCAGACACTGTTGCCCGCTCCCCTCTTCGCCCTCTTCGCCGGCGCCCTGGTCTCCGCCATCCTCTCGACCGTCGACAGCGCGCTCCTGGCCGCGGGCTCGCTGTTCTCGCACAACCTGCTGGTACGCTGGCTCGGCGGCGACGTGGACGACCGCCGGCGGCTGCGCCTGGCGCGCGCCAGCGTGGTGCTCTTCGGCCTCGCCGCCTATGGGCTGGCCTGGCACGCGGAGGGCGTGTACGCGCTGGTCGAGGAGGCGTCGGCGTTCGCCAGCGCGGGCATCTTCGTGGTCGTCGTCGCCGGCCTCGCTCGCGTCCGCGGCGGTCCGCCGGCGGCCTACGCGGCGCTGGGGGCGGGCACGGCGGCGTGGGTCCTCGGCGCCTACGTCCTCGCCTGGGAGCACCCGTACCTGATCTCGCTGGCGGCGGCGGGCGGCGGCTACGGCGTGCTTGCCCTGGCCGGCTTCGGCAACGCCGCCTCCGTCGGCTCCGATCGAGAAACGATCCATTGAATTCATTGAAGACCCGTGGGAGAGTTTCGGCATGGCCGCTGATGACATCACCAAGCCTCCGATGGGCACCGTACCGACCCCGCCGGACGACTACGACAGCCCGTGGAAGGAAGTCTCCGGGCGATTCTTTCCCCAGCTCGTGGAGTTCTTCGCTCCCGACCTCTACACGGTCATCGACTGGTCGGCTGGCTACGAGTTTCTCGAGCAGGAGCTGCGGGAAATGCTCCGCGACGCCGAGACCGGACCCCGCCGGGTCGACAAAGTCGTCAAGCTTCGGACGCGCTCGTAGAGCTCTCTGCCCCGCTTCATGAACTCGTCCATGCGGACCTGAGACGTCGTCCCCGAATGGCCGGCAAATCCGCGGCTTCGCCGCGGAGATCCCCCCTCGGTCCCCCCTTTTTCAAAGGGGGGAGGCGGACTCCTCGCTGGCGCATCGGCTCGGCGCTTCAAGGAAGTGAGCGTGCGTCCGCGCCCGCGAACGCCGACGAGAAGCGGGCCAGCTCGGCCTCGGCCGCGATGAACCCGAACGCCCCCCAGGCGTCGCCGGCGACGACGCCGCGGAAGACGTCGAGCGCGCGCT
>DASWIG010000765.1:0-2700 GCA_036397835.1 Thermoanaerobaculia bacterium | reverse complement strand
TTTCGCCGGCGGCGGTTCCCTGCCGCTCGAGGCCCAGCGGCTCGGGCTCGAGGCGTACGCCAGCGACCTCAACCCGGTGGCGGTGCTCATCAACAAGGCGATGATCGAGATCCCGCCGAAGTTCGCGGGGCGTCCGCCGGTCAACCCGGAAGCGCGGGCGGCTGCGGAGCTGGCGACGCGGAAATGGAAGGGAGCCGAAGGTCTGGCGGAGGACGTGCGCTACTACGGCGGGTGGATGCGCGACGAAGCGGAGAAACGCATCGGACACCTCTACCCGCAGGTCGGAATCACGGCTGAGATGGCGGACGGACGGCCCGACCTCAAGCCCCTCGTGGGCCGGAAGCTCACGGTGATCGCGTGGCTCTGGGCCCACACGGTCAGTAGCCCTGACCCGGCGTTCGCCACGGTCGACGTGCCGCTCGTCTCCACGTTCATGCTCTCCACGAAGAAAGGCAATGAAGCCTACATAGAGCCACTGATCGAGAGCGGCGGATATCGCTTCGTGGTGAGGATGGGTAAGCCCGCGGACGTCGCGGCCGCCGGCAGCGGCACAAAGCTCACACGGGCCAATTTTCGTTGCCTGCTCTCCGGCACGCCGATCTCCGGGGATTACATAAGCGTCGAAGGACAAGCTGGGCGAATGGGCGCCCGGATGACGGCGATCATCGCTGAGGACGCGCACGGCCGGGTCTTTCTGCCGCCGACTCCCGAGATGGAAGCGATAGCGCATGAGGCGCGCCCGAGCTGGGCGCCGGACGTCGAGTTCTTCCAGCAGGCCCTCGGCTTTCGCGTCGGCAAGTACGGGATGACGAAATGGAGCAGCCTCTTCACCCAGCGCCAAACCTCGGCGCTGGAGGTCTTCTCCGACCTCGTAGGGGAAGCGCGCGAGCAGGTCCGGTGCGCGTCCGAAAAGAGCTCTGCCGGCACCGGAAGCAGTGCCATCACCTACGCTGACGCTGTCGCGGTCTACCTCGCCTGCGGCGTCAGTCGGGCTTGCGACTACTGGAATTCCAACGCCACCTGGGAACCTGGCGGCGGATTCGTCGCGCACGCTTTTACGCGGCAGACCATTTCAATGGTTTGGGATTTCGCTGAGGCAAACCCGTTCTCGGCGTCGGGAGGTAACTGGATGTCGACGTGCATGGCGTGGATCGAGCGAGTGTTGCGGAACCTCTCCGCAGCGAATGAAGGTGAGGCAGTTCAGGCAGACGCGCGAAATCAGACGGTCAGCCGAGACAAGCTCGTTTCCACCGATCCGCCGTACTACGACAACGTGGGCTACGCCGACCTCTCAGACTTCTTCTACATGTGGCTACGCCGCTCGCTGAGGCCCGTGATCCCTGACCTCTTTGCGACGCTGGCGACTCCCAAGACCGAGGAATTGGTGGCCACCGCCGGCCGGCACGGCGGCAAGAAAGAGGCCGAAGCATACTTTCTCGTGGGCATGACGCAGGCCATGCAGCGGCTCGCGGAGCAGGCTCATCCGGCGCTTCCGGTCACGATCTACTACGCCTTCAAGCAGTCCGAGAACGACGGTGAGAACGGAACCGCCAGCACCGGCTGGGAGACTTTCCTCGGCGCCGTCATCAGCGCGGGCTTTGCGATCCACGGCACGTGGCCGCTGCGGACCGAGCGTGCGGCTCGAAGCCGTGGCATCGGCAGCAACGCGCTCGCTTCCAGCATCCTCCTCGTCTGCCGGCCGCGCGCCCAAGGTGCGCCGACCGTCACGCGGCGCGAGCTCGTTGCGGCGCTCAGGGCAGAATTGCCTCAGGCCCTGGCGTATCTTCAGCGCGGGAACGTCGCCCCCGTAGATCTTGCGCAGTCAGCCATCGGCCCTGGCATGGCGGTGTACAGTCGCTACGCCCAGGTGCTCGACGCCGAGGGGGAGCCTGTGTCGGTGCGAGAAGCGCTGGCGCTGATCAACTACACCCTCGACGAGGTGCTCGCCGAACAAGAGGGCGAGTTTGACGCCGATACGCGCTGGGCACTGGCCTGGTTCGAGCAATCGGGCTTCGCAGAAGGCGAGTATGGTGTGGCCGAGACCCTCTCCAAGGCCAAGAACACCAGCGTCTCCGGCCTGGTCGAAGCGGGCATCCTCGCTTCCGGTGGCGGCAAAGCGCGGCTGCTGCGGCCCGAGGAATTGCCGGCGGAATGGGACCCGACCACCGATTCACGCCTGACCGTATGGGAAGCAGTTCATCAACTCATCCGTGTGCTTGAAACAGGCGGAGAGCGGGCGGCCGCGGACCTGGTGGCCAAGCTCGCCAGTCGGGCTGAGGTCGCTCGTGAGCTCGCCTACCGGCTCTACACTCTCTGTGAGCGCAAAAAGCGAGCGCCGGAGGCGTTGGCGTACAATGCTCTGGTGCAGAGTTGGCCGGAGATCCAGCGGCTCGGACGCGAGCCTGTCCCATCAAGGCCGGTTCAACAAGAGCTTCCTGGTTCACAAGCTCTTCCGTTTGAATCAACCGTTCACCACCAGAGGTAAGAGATGCCGGCACTCAGCAACGAGGTCTTATGGTCATTGGGTAGCCATGAAGGCTGGAATGGTCGGTTGACGAGGAGCCCATGACCCCCAAGAAGAAGCTCATCGAAGTCGCCCTCCCTCTGGACGCCATCAACAAGGCCTCGGCGCGCGAGAAGTCGATCCGCCACGGCCATCCGTCGACGCTCCACCTGTGGTGGGCGCGGCGTCCGCTGGCC
>DASWIG010000764.1:0-3005 GCA_036397835.1 Thermoanaerobaculia bacterium | reverse complement strand
GGCCAGCGGACGCCGCGCCCACCACAGGTGGAGCGTCGACGGATGGCCGTGGCGGATCGACTTCTCGCGCGCCGAGGCCTTGTTGATGGCGTCCAGAGGGAGGGCGACTTCGATGAGCTTCTTCTTGGGGGTCATGGGCTCTCAGACTCCGTCGGGGAGCCGGCTATTGCACCGGAGAACGGGCCTGGATTGCAACCAAGCTGCTCTTGGTTGCAATGGCGACGTACTCGCAAGGTGTTGAGAACAAACGGTTAGCGCCCGCTCTCGTAGTATTGCATGCCCGCACATTGCAACTAAGCCCTCGTACGGTTGCAATCGGCGGAGGCAGAGCCAGGATACCAACGTGCGGCGCGTGTGGCACCGCGGACATGGGCTTTCCCCTGACTAGCCAATTCGCGCAGCAGGACTTGGATCTGGCTCCGGCGCAGCGCTGGAAGCACTTCGCGGAACTCCTCCATCTTCGAGCCCTTTGCCTCGTTGTCCTGAATATGCTTCAGGAGAAGCTGCTTGTTGGTCTCCCGATCGAGCCCGCGCTTGCGCGTATACGCGCCACTCTTCCCGAGGTGCCGGTAGAAGCGCTGCGAGAGGAGCAGGCGAGAGCCCCGCCCACGCCCTACACGCTCGAGAATCCCTTCTGCCAGCAGCGGCTCGATCCTGGGCCGTAGCATCTCGGGGATGGGCTCTTCCCGGTGAACGCGATCGACGACCAGGAGATCCTCGGTGCCGAACGCTGCCAGTCGCTGTCGTCCGATCTCCTCGAGGAAGCGCAGGAACTCCGGATCGCTGATTTCGCCGTGCAAGGTGAGCCAGACGGAGTGAGCGTCGGTGCGGGTGAAGTCGGGGAGCGGCTTGCTCTGACGGATGCACTCGCGGAACATGAGGTCGACCCCCTGACCGGCGCGCTCGATGAGGCCGCACTTGCCGAGTACCTCGGCAACACGACGGTTGCGCGGATTCTGCTGCCAGAGCAGGTTGTCGGGAGTGATCCCGGCCGGAAGGCCGCCAGGACTGACGATCTCGATCCGCCGGGGGAACTGACGGATGAACACCGATCCCGCGCTTCTGTAGTCGCGGTGGCTCACCGCGTTGAGCACACCCTCGCGGATCGCCCTTTCGTTGAACGTGGGCACGTCGAGGACGAAAAGTCCTTGCTGGAAGTGCTGGAGGTCGTTGCGCAGGTTGATCAGGTTCCAGACTCCATCGAGAGTCCGGAGAAACCCCTGCCGGAGCTCCCGGCGCTGCGCTGCGGGTCCCGGCGCTTCGCTCGAACGGTATTCGAAGACGACCTCGGCCTGGCCGAGATGTCGGCCAAGGGCTTCGGGGGTCCCCAAGAGGATCAATGCCGCGTAGGTCACCCGCCCACCGATCACCAGCTCCGCATCCGACAACAGCCGGTTCAGGGGTCGTGAGGCGATGTCCTGGTCGGGAGACTTGCGTTGCCAGAGCCGGCGCAGGATCTCGACGTTGGCCGGTTCCAGGTCATCGAGCTTCGCGGCGTCGCAAGGCTCGGCCGAGAAATCCGGCCCGGTCTCCTGGTGAATTCTCCTCAACTGCTCGTCCGTCATCGGCACGAGAGCGTCGCCGGCACGCATCCAGAAGGATCCCTTGTATTGCCAGGCCGTGCCGGGCAAGCGGGAAGGGACGTGGACGATGAGGACTCTCTTGCCCTCGTGGAGATATTCCTCCACAGGAATGTGCTGGCGAAGAATCTGAAACAAGCCCGCCTCGGTTCGACCGGGTTCTGCGAAGGCCGGCGTACCGAGGACCCGGCGCGGTCTCCTGTCGGTCACGCCGAGCAGGATCGTTCCGCCACCCTCGTTTCCCAGCGCCACGCAGTACTTGACGAGCTCCTCGAAATGAAAGCCTCCGGAAGCCGATTTGAATTCGAGGCGCCGGCCTTCGGCGCCGGCCAGGAACACCTGGAACTGCTCGGGCGTGGTCATGACGGTTCCTCCGCCCGGGCGATGAGCTTGGCGAAGTCGTAGTTGACGCTCGTCACGCCGAAGTCCGGCTCGCGGTGGAAGGGTCTGCGCACGTAGTGGACGCGGTGAGCGACGTCGTCCATGAACTCGACGATGGCGAGGATGAAGTCGTCCGGCTTGTTGAGCGAGTAGAGGATCTCGTTCTTGGTGACGGTGATGGTCTCGGCGCCCGTGGCCCGTCCCTTGACCTCGAGGAAGCGCAGGCGTCCCGTCCCCGGCACGCGGCTCTCGACGTCGTAGCCGAGCTTCTCATACTCCCGATCCACGGGCTCGAAGCCGAGACCCCGCTCGATCTCCATGACGATGGCGCGAGCGCGGGCGGCGACCGCCTGGGTGTCCACCGCGGGCACGAGGGTGATCCGGCGACCGGTCATCTTGGCCAGTAGCCCCGTCGGCACCACCACGAGCCCGCCCAACGCCACCGGCGGCAGCGCGGAGATCTGGCCTTCGAGGTCGAGCTCTTCGAGGCGCTTGTGCAGGCGCGCCTGCAGCTCGTCGGCCCGTCGGCGCGCTTCCTGCGAGTTGAGTCGGGCATTGGGCCGGCCCGCTTCTTCCTGGAGCTTCAGGATCTCGGCCCGGTGGTCCCAGTAGGTGATCTCCTTGGTCAGACGCTCCTTGACCGCCGCGCGGGTCTTGCGGATCCACTCGAGACGCCGTCCGCGGACCTCTTCGAGGTGCTCGGGCACCAGGCGGCTGATGGCGTGGCCGAGGGCCTTCTGCTCCAGGTCACGGCTGATCCAGTCGCACTCGGGCCGTTCGAGGACCGCGGCCATGGTCGGCTCGTCCTCGCCGAGGGGGCGGTAGTCGAGATAGGGGGCGTAGTGCAGGTGGCGGACGTTCGCGGCCTCGTCGAGCTCGACGTAGAGCATGCGGCGCGAGACGGCGCGCCGGTCGCCGTTGCGCGTCAGGCCGGCGTCCTGCACGGCGTGCTCGAGGTAGAAGAGCACGCGCGTCGCTTCGCCCGGGTCGCGCTCGTCGACGAGCACGGTGCCGCGGCGCAGGAGGTCGCGGTGGCGCTCGAGG
>DASWIG010000763.1:0-3951 GCA_036397835.1 Thermoanaerobaculia bacterium | reverse complement strand
GCCCCGCGCCCCAGCGTCGACGCCACCAGCCGCCCGAAGTCGGCGTCGACCACGAGGTCGTTGACCGGCGCCCGCGGCAGCGTGCCGTAAGGCTCCCACGTCTCGCCGAAGTCCGAGCTCACGAAGACCCCGACGTCGCTGCCGGCGAAGATCCACCGCCGCGGGCCGACGCGGTGGACGGCCACCGTGTTGACCGGCACGTCGGGCAGGCCGCCGCCGATCTCGCGCCAACTGGCGCCGCGGTCGCGGGTGGCCAACAGCTTGGGGCCGCCGAAGCCCATGTCCGCCACGTAGGCTTGTGATGGTCGCTCCGGATCGACGGCGATCTGGCGCGTCACCCGCGGCCAGCCGGCGATGCCTTCGAGCGCCAGGTCGAAATCCGCGCCCGCGTTCGACGACACCAGCACGCGGCCGTCGTTGGTGCCGGCGTAGACGACGTTCGCGTTCGAGGGCGCGATCACCAGGGAGCGCACCGCGAACGGCGCGCCGCCCGTCAGGTCGGCGGAGATTGGCCGCCAGGTCACCCCCGTGTCGGTCGACTCGTAGACGCGCTGGGTGGCGTAGAGCATGCGGCTCGGGTCGCCCGGGTCGAAGACGAACGGCGGCAGGAAGCAGTTGCGGTCGCCCGCCGCGATGCCGGTCGACGATTCGTTGAAGTTGAAGGCGCCGTCGGTCGAGCGAAAAAGGTTGTCGGTGCCCTGGAACTGGACGAAGAGGATTCGCGGCTGCTCGGGGTGGATGGCGGTGTAGCCGCCGTCGCCGCCGAAGATCGAGACCCACTCGAGGCCGTCGGCGAAGCGCAGGTTGGTGCCGTTGTCCTGCATGCCGGCGAGCACCACGTCGGGGAGCAAGGGGTGGAGCGACAGGCCGGCGTAGATCTGCACCATGCCGAGGCCCTCGTTGAGGGCGCTCCAGGTCAGGCCGAGGTCGTCCGAGCGGTTCACGCCGCCGTCGTTGGCCACCAGCAGGCGGCCGATGGCGTCGAAGGTCAGGTCGTGGTGGTCCACGTGGATCGGGGTCACGTCGGTGAAGGTCGCGCCGCCGTCGGTCGAGCGCAGCATCAGCACGCCCCCGAGGAAGACGGTGTCGGGGTCGTCGGGGGCGACGATCATCGTCGAGTTGTACTGGCCCTGCTGGCCCATGAAGTTCTCGGGCTGGAAGGACGTCCAGGTCGAGCCGCCGTCGTCGGAGCGGTAGAGGGCCTGCACGAAGGCCTCGCCCGGGGCGAAGCCGTAGGGCAGGCCGCGGAACGCGGGGTTGGTCACCAGGGCGTAGATGCGGTCGGGGTCGGAAGGCGCGACGGCCACGGTCACGCGGCCGAACGGGCGGCCGGTCGAGAGCTGGGTCAGCACCGGCGTGAACGATTCGCCGCCGTCGGTCGAGCGGTAGACGCCGTTGAGGTTGCGGCCGTAGACGTCGCCCATGGCGGCGTAGACGCGGTTGCGGTCGACCCGGTCGAGGTCGACGTCGCTGGCGGGGAAGGCGGCGAGGCCGTTGCCGCCGCGCAGGTGCTCCCAGGTGACGCCGCGGTCGCGGGAGCGGAAGAGGCCGGTCTGGCCGGCGCGCTCGGGGTGCTCGCGGGCGCCCTCGATGCGCGTGAAGGTGCCGCCGGCGCGGGCCACGGCGGCCCAGATCACGCGGTCGTCGAAGGGCGAGACCACGATGCGCGAGAAGGCGCGGCCGGAGAAGAGCTCGGGGGCCAGCACCCGCCAGGTGCGGCCGCGGTTGAAGCTGCGGTAGAGGCCGAGGCCGTAGAGGCTGTGGTAGGAGTAGTTGGCCTCGCCGGAGCCGGCGTAGATCACCTTGTCGTCGTTGGGATCGAGGGCCATGGCGCCGATCGCCAGCGTCGGCAGCGTCTCGCCGAGGAAGGTCCAGGCGTTGCCGCCGTCGACGGATTCCCAGACGCCGCCCGAGGCGCCGCCCACGTAGTAGCGGTTGCGGCGGTCGGCGCTGGCGACGACGGCGGCGGCGCGTCCGGTGTTGCGGCCGAAGGAGATGAGCGGCGCCGGCCCGAGCTCGCGCCACTCGTCGGTTTCGGCCTTGGCCCGCGGCCGGGCGGCGGGCATCAGGGGCGGCATGGCGTCCCAGAGGGCGCGCGGCGGCACCTCGAACTGGAGCTCGGCCACCAGGTCTTCGCCCCCGTGGCGGGCGCGGTAGCGCACGGTCCAGGATCCGCTCGCGGAGATCGCGAAGGTGGCGGCGCCCACCGCGTCGGTCACGGCGCCGTGGCGCCGGCCGTCGGGTCCCACGGCCTCGACGGCGGCGCCGGACTGGGCCGCGTTGTCGAGGTAGACGATCACCGGCAGGTCGGAGCCGGGGCCGATCATGGTGGGGCTGCGCAGGGGCCGGATCTCGACGCGTCCGCCGGCCTTGCCCGTCATCAGGCCGGCGACGGCGAGACGCTCGCGCAGCGCCGCCGCCGGGTCGGACGCCTCGCGGCAATAGGCGATCTTGGCGCTGTGCCGCCCTGTTCCGTTGGCGGTCCCGGCGACGTCGACGAGCACCAGCGAGCAGCCGGCGTCGAGGTCGAGGGCGAGCTCGCGTCCGCCGCCGGCGGCCGGGAGGCTGCGCTGGCGCTCGCTCGAGCGCGCCACCAGGCGGCCGACGCGGACGTCGTTCCACGAGTCGCCGAGCTCGGGAGCGAGCGTCAGCCGCGGATTGCCGTCGCGGCCGTCGAGCCAGCGGAGCTCGACCGCCTCGCCCGCCGAGAGCGGCGAGGCGAGTCCGATCGCGAGGAGGGTGAGGGTGATCAGGCGTCCGGTCATGGTGATTCCTCCGAGTCAGGTCCGTCGATAGTACGCTCTCACGCGCGAGGAGGCGCGAGGTTAGAGGGGCCGCGGGATGGGAAATCCTTCCTCTCAAACCGGGACGACCGCCGTCCGCAGGTCCTGGTCGACGGTGACCAGGTGGTTCTCCGGCACCTTCTCCCAGCCCGGGTCGCTGCTCAGCGGCTCGGAAGCGACGATCACGGCGCCCGTGCCGACGTCCGGGTCGACCATGCGGCAGACGCCGCCTTCGCAGACGTAGGCGCGGCCGACGTGGAGATAGAGCGAGTTGGCGCTCTCGCGCGGGTCGCTCGTGTAGCGCGAGACGACCGCCCGCGCGCCGTCGCAGAGCACCAGGTTGAGCAGCGAGGGCTCGTCGATCCCGGCCGAACGCCGCATGGTCTCCACGCGCTCGATGGCGGCGCGCAGTGCCGTCGTGAGGCGACTGAGGCCGTCGTCCGCCGCCTCCGTCCACGCTTCCTTGACCAGCGCGAACACGTGCTCCGAGTCGGTCGAGCCCTGGAGCTCGAGGAAGGTCTGCTCCCGGAGCTCGGTGACGAGGCGCTTCTTGATCCTCAGGAAACCGCCGACGTGGCCGTTGTGCATGAAGGTGAGCGGCCCCCACGAGAACGGGTGGCAGTTGAGCTGGGTGACCGGCAGCCCCGGGGTGGCGGCGCGCACGTGGGCGAGCACGCAACGGGCGCGGGTCACGCGCGCCAGGTTGCGCAGGTTGAGGCTGTTCCAGGCCGGATAGACCTCTTTGAAGACCGCGGGCTCGGTCGAGCGGTCGGGGTACCAGGCGATGCCGAAGCCGTCGCCGTTCAACGGTTCCGAGCGCTCGTGGCTGTGGAAGCTCTGGTGGAGGATCGAGTACTCGGGATCGGTGACGAGCGAGCCGACCGTGATCTCGTCGCCGAGGTAGAGGGCGAAGCGGCACATGCTGTTGGTTCCTTCCGAATCCGACTATAGCCGCGCTCCCGCCATGTTGTGGGGCGACATCAGCCCTCCTGCCCACGGATCCACTCACGAGCGTACTCTGTAAATTCGGCCACCTCCAAGTCCTCGATCTCCTGCGCCGAAAATCCGAGCTCGTTCAGAACGATCTTCAGATGGCTCTGGAATTCGCTGAAGCGCTGCCAGATCCTGCTCGCGCCATGAACCCGTCGGCCCGTGGCTCGGTACTCTT
>DASWIG010000762.1:0-2834 GCA_036397835.1 Thermoanaerobaculia bacterium | reverse complement strand
GGCGCGGCGATCATTGCGTGTGTTTGACGCCAACGCAGACTCTCTGTAAGCTCGGCGCGGCCATTCAATGTCGCGCAGGAGAGTGTCGAACTGTGCTTCTCGAGTCTGCGAGAGAACTGAAGCAGGCCCTTCTGGAATCGGCTCCGAACACAGAGGGGCGGGTCGTGGTGCGAACGCGGGGGATTCCTCGCGAACCCCAGCCACCGGTGGCGGCGGCGGACAATGCCCCCATTGCTCTCGGTATCACGCGGCAACGCCATGGAGAGTACGTTCTGGCGGTGCGGGTACAATCCCGGAGTGAGCGCGCTCGGCACAGGATCGAAGATATCCGCCGGCAGGCGTGTGCCGAAGTGGACGTACGCTTTGTCGGCCGGATCGTCAGGAGGTCAGGCCCTTGGTTCCGGCGGGCCAACCGGCCGCTCTTGATCGGGGGCTCCCTCGGTCACTCGGCGGCGGAAGCCGGAACGCTGGGCTGTTTCGTCCGGGATCGCGCCACGCAAGAAGTTCTCGTCCTCTCCAACAACCACGTGCTGGCCCGCGAAAACCTGGGAAGCCCAGGAGACGCAATCCTGCAGCCTGCACGGGCCGATGGCGGCAGGGAATCGCGGCACACTGTCGGCAGGTTAGAGCGCTTCATCTCTCTTGCCAGTGACGGCGTCAACCACGTCGACGCCGCCCTGGCCTCGCTCCAGGACGTGGAGTCCGACCACTGCACTCTGACCGAACACGGCCGGCTGGCCGGCCTTGGCGAGCCGTTCCTGGACGAAGGCACCGAGGTTGCCAAGATCGGCCGTACTACCGGCATCTCGCGAGGGCGGGTGACCGCATTCGAGGTAGACAACGTCGGAGTCTGGTTCGATCAAGGATACCTGCGGTTTGACCGCCAAGTTGAGATCGAGGGCGTGGGCAGTGAGCCCTTCAGCCGAGCAGGCGACAGCGGATCTCTGATCGTGGATGCGGGGTGCCTCGCCGTCGGCCTGCTCTTCGCAGGTACGGACTTCGGCGGCGCAAGCGGAGAGGGGCTGACCTACGCGAACCCTTTGGCGCTGACGTTGGACACCTTGGCCGTCGATCTGCTATCCTGAAGGTCATGCACACCCCCCCTACTCTGCAGGAGGCACGCGCCGCCAAGTCGAAGGCCCTGGATCTCTTCAACGGGCTGGCGAAGGTCGTCGGGGTGGGCATCACGCGGATAGACGGGGGTTACGGCGTGAAGGTGAACCTCGAGAACAAGCCCGCACCAGAAGTGGCGTTGCCTGCAAGCGTCGCCGGAGTCCCGGTCTTCATCGAGATCGTTGGATTTGCTCGCAAGCAGGCACATCTTTAGAGCAGGCGTTCGCGCAAGGCCGGACGCGCTCCGGCCTTTGCTCCGTCGTCACCGCTCCCAGCCCAGCTCGACGGCCTGGGCGTCCTCCCAGAAGAACTTGCGGCGCTCCTCGGGATGGTTGCCGATCTGGTTCATGGTGGCGGCGTCGTAGAGACGGCCGTTCACCATCACGTAGCGCACCGACTCCGACTTGCGGACGTCCTCCAGGGGGTTCTCGTCGAGCACCGCGAGGTCGGCGAGCTTGCCCACCTCGAGCGAGCCGAGGTCGCCGTCGAGGCCGAGGTAATGGGCGCCGTTCCAGGTCGCGGCCCGCAACGCTTCGTGCGGCGTCATGCCGCCCTGCACGAGCATCCACATCTCCCAGTGCGCTCCCAGCCCCTCGCGCTGGCCGTGGGCGCCGACGTTGACCTTGACGCCGGCGTCGGTGAGCCGCTTGCACACCCGCGCCGCGTCGACGTGGTGGTACTCCTCCTCGGGCGCCATCGTGCGCCGCCGGGACGCCGGGTCGACCACCTCGCGCGGCACGAAGGAGAGCAGCCGCTCGTTGGCCCAGACGTCCGTGTGCTGGTACCAGTAGCGCTCGCCGCTGATGCCGCCGTAGGAGACCACCAGGGTCGGCGTGTAGCCGGAACGGCTGGCGGCCCAGAGCTGGAGCACGTCGTCGTAGATCGCCGGCACCGGGACGTTGTGCTCGATGCCGGTGTGGCCGTCGACGATCATGGTCAGGTTGTGCTGCAGCGTCGAGCCGCCCTCGGGCACCACCATCATTCCCAGCTCGCGGGCCGCCGCGATCACCTGCTGGCGCTGGTCGCGCCGCGGCTGGTTGTAGCTCTTGACGCTGAAGGCCCCGACCGCCCGCATGCGCCTCAGGTGCGAGCGCGCGTCGTCGAGGCTGTTGACGATCGCCTTGAAGCTGCCGGCGGCGCCATAGAGGATGGTGCCGGTCGAGAAGAGACGAGGCGCGGTGATCAGCCCCGCCCGGGCCATCTCGCCGGCGGCGAAGAAGGTGCTGGTGTCGTTCGACGGGTCGTGGACGGTGGTGACGCCGAAGGCCAGGGCCGCGTAGTTGAACCAGTTGCGCTGCGGCACGATCTCCGCGCTGCCCTGGCTGCCGTGCCAGTGGGCGTCGACGATGCCGGGTATGACGGTGCGCCCGGCCACGTCGAGGCGGAAGGCGTCGGCAGGCACCTCGACCTCGGCGCGCGGTCCCACGGCGGCGATGCGCGCCCCGTCGACGACGATGGTGCCGTCCTCGATGACCTCGTCGCCGTTCATGGTCACGATCCGCGCCCCCACCAGGGCCACCTTGCCGCCAGGCCGGTCGGTGGGCACCGAGAAGCCCAGGCGCACGCCCTTCTCGGGCGGCTCCGGCAGCTCCTCGGGCGACCCTTCGAGGAAGGCGAAGGCGTCCTTGAGGTCGCGCGAGAAGAGCTCCGGGCCGAGCGCCCAGAAGAGCCTCGCGGCGTCGCCCGAGAAGTGGAGGTATTCGCCGGCGTCGCGCGACACC
>DASWIG010000761.1:0-1639 GCA_036397835.1 Thermoanaerobaculia bacterium | reverse complement strand
GTCCTCGGCGCTCGTGCGTGCCACGACGGCGCCGTCAAGCGGCCGCAACGTCGGGTTCGGAGGAACTTTCAGGGCGACGATCGGCGCGCACGTGAGCAATCGAGACTCCCGATTGCTCGCGTACGGGCGAATCGTCGGGCTGAAAGTCTCTCCGAAGTGCGTCTCGGAGCCCCAGAACGCCCTCCCGTCCTCTTCAGCGCCACATTGAGCTTGTAGAGCCGTCGTCAGAGCTCCTCTCGCTACCACGGTCGGCGTCGACGGGCGGCGGAGGCGTTGCCGGGTCAGGTGCCGCGCCGGGCCGCGTTCTCGTAGTAGCTCTGCGGCCGGAAGCAGGGCGCGCTGGCCATCCCCGGCATCAGACGTCCGAGCTCGCCCGCTCGGATACCCCCGCCGGCACAGGGCCGGGTTATCCGGAGAAGATCGCCCATGGTGCTATACTCATCCGGCGCGGGCGTGGTGGCCTCCGCAGGGCGCCGAGGATCGCCTCAGCTCAAACGGCCAGGCACCTGCCCAGGGCGATGAGGGACAGAGGGTTGAGCGAGGATACAGCGTTTGATGCCTCAAGGCTCCCCGTCGACACGTCTCCAATCAGGGCGTTGGTCTCCTTGATCGTGGAGAGGTGCAGACCCGTGTCGGTGTGGCTTTTCGGCAGCCGGGCCAGGGGAGAGGCCCGCGACGACAGTGATTGGGACCTTCTTGTGGTCTTGCCTGACAACGTGGCTGAGGAGGACGTCTACAGTTCGCTTTCGCCGTGGCGTCTGCGAAAGCTGACCCGGGTGAATGCCGACGTTGTGTACTGCAACGATAGCGAGTTCGCGGAGGCTACATCTGTACCTAACACGCTCGCATATGAAGTTGCCAAACACGGTCTGGTCATCGCGTGAGCGCGAAAGCAGACAATATTCCAGCCGACAACGCGGATCCCATACGCTAGGGTTTTGCGGCGGGTCGTACGGCCGCCGCCTTAGAGTTCCAGGACGATCTTGATCGTTTCAGGCTCCTCTCGGTCGGCTTGTGCAAAGGCCGCGGTGATGTCGGCGAGGGGCCTGACGTCCGTAATCAGCAAATCCGGGTGCAGCAGCCCGCGGCTCATCATCCGGAGAGCGCGCGGGAACTCGCCGCGAGTGACGCGCGAAGCGATGATCTCGGCCTCTTTGAGCACCAGGGTCTTGAAGTGGACCGCCGAAAGCTGCTCGCCCAACCCGGTGGTGACCACGCGCCCGCCGCTGCGGATCATCTTGACGGCCTGTGCCAGCGGGGCTTCCTGCCCTTCGGGGAGGTGATAGTGGCCGACCGCCTCGATGACGCAGTCCACGCCGACGCCGTCCGTGAGCTCGAGAGCTCGTACCACCGGATCCTCTCCGTTGACGTCGACGGCGACGTCGGCCCCCAGCTTCCCAGCCGTCGCCAGGCGGAACGGCTGCACGTCGGTGACGATGGTGAATCCGGGGCTGGCGCTGTGGCAGAGCACGTCCAAAGCGCAGAGACCCAGCTTGCCGGTACCGACGATGGCCACGGTTTCTCCGGGCTGGACTCGGCCTCGCTGGAGGATGTGGTGCCCGAGGGCATACATCTCGACCATGGCCGCGTGAGCCATGGGGACCCCGTCAGGCACTTTATATAGATGACTGGCCGGCGC
>DASWIG010000760.1:0-12871 GCA_036397835.1 Thermoanaerobaculia bacterium | reverse complement strand
GCGTAGCGGAACCCCTTGTGGACGGCCACCAGGAGGTTCGCCGGCAGGGTCCACGGGGTGGTCGTCCAGATCATGAGGCTCGGCGTCCCGACGTCTTCGGGAGCGAGGCGGAACGCCGCCGCCACTTCCGCCGGCTCGGCGGCGTCGAAACGGACGTAGATCGACGGGTCCTCGCGCTCGAAGTACTCGAGCTCGGCCTCGGCCAGGGCGGTGCGGTTGGCGATCGACCAGTGGACCGGCTTCAGGGCGCGGTAGACCAGCCCCTGCTCCACGAGATCGGCGAAGAGCTCGAGCTCCGCCTGCTCGTAGGCCGGCTGCAGGGTGAGGTAGGGGCTCTCGTAGTCGGCCAGGGTGAGCAGGCGCTCGATCTGCCCCTGCTGGAGCTTCTGGTACTTGCGCGCGTAGCGGGCGCACTCGCGGCGGATCGCCATGCGCCGCGCGCCCGGCTCGAGCTCGTCGAGCGCCGCCATCTTGCCGCTCTCCATGAGCGTGCTCACCACCTTGTACTCGATGGGCAGGCCGTGGCAGTCCCAGCCTGGCACGTAGGGGCAATGGCGGCCGGCGAGGCCGCGGCTGCGCACCACCATGTCCTTCAAGACCCGGTTGAGCAGGTGCCCGGCGTGGATCGAGCCGTTGGCGTAGGGCGGACCGTCGTGGAAGACGAACGGCGGCGCCCCCGCGCGCGCCGCGAGCAGCTCCTGGTAGAGCTGCTGCCGCGACCACCGCTTCAGGCTCTGGGGCTCGTTCTGCGCCAGGTTGGCGCGCATCGGAAACGAGGTCCTGGGCAAGTTGAGGCTGGCCTTGTACCGCTTCTTGCGCTCCCCGGCGGAGACGTCGGTCGTGCTGGTGTCGGTCATGGTCGTGCTCGCTGCTGCTCCGTGGTCCTGTTCAGTCCAAACCAAAACGGCCTCGCGCTCGGCGAGGCCGTCAGGACGTGAAGTACACCGCTCGTGCCTCGCCTAATCGGGCGGCGCGCTGATCCCCGTAATCCGGGGAATCGCGGCGAGGCGGCGGGCGGTGGGATCGCTCTTCATGGTGCTCGTCATCATAGCCGTTTCCGGCGTCCCGTCAAGAGTCTCTGTAGAGCCGGGTCGGCGATCGTGGTAAGCTCCGGGTCTCATGAATACGGTCCGTTTAGGCCGCACCAACGTCGAAGTCTCGACCGTCGGTCTGGGAACCTGGGCCTTCGGAGGACCGAAGAAGGTCAACAGCCGGCCCGTAGGCTGGTACGGCGCCGACGCCGAGCTCGCCGGCACCGCGCTCGCCCGGGCCGCCGCCGACGGCATCGACCACTGGGACACCGCCGACGTCTACGGCGACGGCCAGGCCGAAGAGCTGATCGGCCGGGTCTGGGGCGAGGTGTCGCGCGAGAGCGTCTTCCTGGCCTCCAAGGTGGGCTGGTCGCCCGGACCCTACGGCCACTACTACCACCCCGACCTGATCCGCCGGCAGCTCGAGCGCTCGCTCGCCCTGCTGCGCACCGACTACCTCGATCTCTACTACTTCCACCACTGCGACTTCGGCGACCACGACGAGCACCTCGACGCCGCCGTCGAGCTCTTCCACCGGTTCCGCGACGAGGGCAAGATCCGCTGGGTCGGCCTCTCCGACTGGAAGGCCGAGAAGATTCTGCGCTACGCCCCGAGGATCGACCCCGACGTCGTCCAGTGCTACCGCAACGTGGTCGACGACGCCTACGAGCCCAGCGGCCTCAAGACCTGGATCGACGAGAACGACGTGGGCGCGGTCTTCTTCTCCCCGCTCAAGCACGGCCTGCTCCTCGGCGGCTACGAGGGACCGGTGACCTTCGGCGAGGGCGACCACCGCAACGCCCTGCAGGACTTCCGCGACCTCGGGCTCCTGGTGCGCCTGCGCGGCTGCCGCGCCGAGCTCCGGCGGCGCTTCGCCGACCATCCCCAGCCCATCCTCCACGGCCTGCTCGGCGCGCTCCTCGCCGACGCCCCCACCGGCTGCGTGCTGGTGGGTCTCCACCGCCCCGAGCACGTGACCGAAGCGGCCGCCGCCGGCCAGCGCCTGAGCCCCGACGACGCCCGCTGGGTGCGCCACCTCTACCGCGAGAACGGCCGCCCTACCCAGGCGAGCTGGAGGAGCTACCAGGAAACCGGGCCCTGACGGACGGCTGCCAGTGATACGCCGCCGCCTGTGATACCGTCGCGCGACGTTTCCAACCCATCCACCCGCGTCGCGAGACCATGAGCAAGCCCAAGCGCGTCTTTTCCGGCATCCAGCCCTCCGGCAACCTCCACCTCGGCAACTACCTCGGCGCCATCCGGCGCTGGGTCGAGGGCCAGGGCGAGAAGGAGAACTTCATCTGCGTGGTCGACCTGCACGCGATCACCGTCTGGCAGGACCCGGAGGACCTGCGGCGGCAGACCCGCGAGCTCGCCGCCCACCTGCTCGCCGCCGGCATCGACCCGCGGCGCACCACGCTCTTCGTGCAGAGCCACGTGCGCGCCCACGCCGAGGGCTCGTGGCTGCTCTCCTGCGTCACGCCGCTGGGCTGGCTGCAGCGCATGACCCAGTTCAAGGACAAGGCGCAGAAGCAGGAGAGCGTGATGACGGGGCTGCTCACCTATCCGGTGCTGCAGGCGGCCGACATCATCCTCTACGACGCCGACGAGGTGCCGGTGGGCGAGGACCAGAAGCAGCACGTGGAGCTGGCGCGCGACGTGGCCCAGCGTTTCAACCACCTCTACGGCGAGACCTTCGTGGTGCCGGAGCCGCGGATCGCCGAGGTCGGCGCCCGCATCATGGGCTTCGACGACCCGACGGCGAAGATGTCGAAAAGCGCCACCGCCCGCGGCCACGCCGTGCGCATGACCGACGGCGACGACGAGATCCGCCACACCCTGCGCCGCGCCGTGACCGACTCCGACCCGGACCGCGCCATCGTCTTCAGCGACGCGCCCGAGAAGGCCGGCGTCAACAACCTGCTGACGATCTACCAGCTCCTGACCGGCAAGAGCCGCGGCGAGGTCGAGGCCGACTTCGCCGACGCCCGCGGCTACGGCGACCTCAAGAAGGCGGTGGGCGAGGTGGTGGTGGAGTACGTGCGCCCGATCCGCGCGCGCTTCAACGAGCTGATGGCGGACGCCGACGAGCTCGACCGCACCCTGGCCATCGGCGCCGAGCGGGCGCGCGAGATCGCCGAGCGCAAGGTCGTCGAGGTCAAGGAGAAGATGGGCTTCAGCGTCCCCGCGGCGTTGCGGTGAGACGGCGTCGAAGCACCTCCGCACCCGTGCCGGCCTCGCCTCCGGCCCCCAATGATCGAGGCGCCACCTTGTTGCGGAGAAGGTCCTGGACGAGTAGACTTGAACCGTGGGCTCCCGCGCAGGAGTAGCAACCGAAGAAGAAGGGAACCCGAGGAGAGCCGAGGATGACTGTGGAAGAAGTCTACGAGGCTGCGATGTCGCTGCCGGATGACTCCAAGGCGGCGCTCGCCGAGCGGCTCGTCGCGTACCTGGAGACGCACGACGACTCCGACTTCGAGAGGGATCACTTGGAAGTCGCCAGGAGGCGGAAGAACGAGATCCTCTCGGGCCAAGTCCGATCCATTGACGGAGAGACCGTCATGGCCCGTGCCCGGGAGCTCATCGAGCGATGATCTGGCGATTCCATCCGGAAGCCGCCGAGGAATTCTACAAAGCCTGCATCCACTACTCCGAGATCTCCACCGAGCTGGCTCGCAAGTTCCACTCCGGCATTGAAGACGCTATCAAGAAGATCGTGGCCGGTCCCAAAGTCTGGCCAGTGATCGAGGACGACGTTCGTCGCTTCTTGGTTCGACGGTTTCCTTATGGAATCTACTACCTGCTCGTAGATGAGGAGAACGTCGTCTACATCGTCGCGGTCATGCACATGCGCCGTCAGTCTGGATACTGGAGAGATCGCCTTGAATCGGTCGGCGGGAGAGATCCAAGGCGCGCTCAAACACTGAAGGGCGAGCTCTCGTAGGGCGACTCCGCCCGCTGATCCGCCGAGCGGGCGCGCGAGATCGCCGAGCGGAATGAAAGCCTACCGCCGCGAGATCGACGCCGAACCTCCGAAGTGAGCAAGTGGCGTCGTGCCTCTGTCTTGAGCTTCGTGGACTGGTCGTCCGCATCCTGAGTCCGGGCGTCGGCTCGTGATTGCGGTACGATCTCCAGGCCATGTCCCTGGAAATCGCTGCGGTCGTCGCCAAGGCGCTCATCGGGCTCACCGTCAAGGAGGGCCACGACAAACTGCGCAAGGCCCTCAAGGACGACCCCATGGACGCCGCCCTGAAGAAAGGGCTCGCGGACGCCTGTGAAGGCTTCGCCAGCAGCGTCCGCGCCAGCTTCGGCAGTGACGAGACGCTGGACGCGCGGCTCCAGGTCATGATGGAGGACGACGCGTTCGTCGCCGCTATTAGCGAGCTGCCGTTCGAGCCCTTCCGCGACCTGGACTCTAAGCGCTGCCGCGCGCTCTTCTTCGGCCTCGGTCTGCGCGGAGCCGAGGAGCCCGATTTCGACACGGCGTGGCGCGTCCTGGGTCGCCGCTGGAAGCTCGCCGCGGCCGGGTCGCCAGAGCTTTCGCGTCTCATCGAGATCGCCCGCCTGGACCGGATCGTCGAGACGCAGACGCCTCGCGACGACGCCCCCGCCCTCGCACGCTACCGCGCCGCCCTCTACGAGCGTTACCGCTACGCCGACACCCGCGGCCTCTTCATGCGCGAGAAGGAGGGGGTCGGCGAGGGCATCGAGCTGCGCGACGTCTTCGTGGAGACCCCGCTCGTCCGCCTCTCGGCGCCGCGCAAGCCGCGGCGCGAGCGTCCGGACGCCGACGAGCCCCCACTCCCGGACGCTGAAGACCTGCTGACGGAGGAAGCGCCGGCGCTGACCGGCGAACGCCTGAAGATCGGCCAGGTCATCCAGCGTCACCGGCTCACGGTAGTGCTCGGGCCGCCGGGCTCGGGCAAGAGCACGCTGCTGCGATGCTTGGCCATGAACCTCTGCCTGCCCGGCGGCGAGAAGGTCTTCCTCGACCCGGCGTTCGACGCGGACGTCGTGCCCGTCTTCTTCGAGCTCAAGGTCTTCGCCTCGGCCTTGCAGGAGGCCGCTGGCTTGCAGCTCGACCGCGTGCTCGTGGACCGCTGCGGCGCCGAGTTGCCCGGCATCGAACAGCTTCTCGCCGGCGGACGCGCGCTCCTGCTGCTCGACGGGCTCGACGAGGTCTTCGACGAGCGCCACCGCCAGTACGTGAGTGACGAGGTCTGGCGCCTGATGACGCGGTTCCCCGCAGCTCGCTTCGTGCTGACCTCGCGTCCCCACGGCTACGCGGCCGCGCCGTTGCCGGGTCCGGTGGACCGCTGGCAGGTGGCACCCTTCGACGAGGACGGCGTGCGCCGCTTCTTCCACGGCTGGTTCACGGCCCTGGCGCGCGAAGGCGCCGAGGCCGGGGCGCGCGAGAACCCGGAGGAGCGGGCGCGCAAGCTCGCCGCCGACGTCTGGGGACGTCCGCGGCTGCGGGCCATGGCCGAGAACCCGCTGCTCTGCACGCTCATCGTGCTAGTCCACCGCTCCCGCTCCGGCCAGTTGCCGGAGCGCCGCGTGGTGTTCTACGAGGCCGCGGTGCGCACCCTGGTGGAGTCGTGGGAGCGGACGAAGCGCACGCATGCCCGTGAGCTAGACTTCCCGGAGCCGGAGCTCCTGATTCGGGCCCTGGCCGAGGTGGCCTGGCGCGCTCTGCACGAGCTCGGGCGTCGCGAGATCCCGCGCGACCGCCTCCACGCCTGGATGCGTCGCAGCCTCGAGCAGGACCCGGAAATGGCCGCCGCGCGCAGCGCGCGGGCCGTGGACGACCTTCTGAAGCTCGTGCAGGAGCGCACGGGTCTCCTCGTAGACCTCGGCGCGGACCGCTACCAGTTCGTTCACTTCAGCCTCCACGAGTACCTGGCGGCTTGTTTCGTGCTCGACAGGTTGTCCGAAGCGGAGAGCGTCCGCATGCTGCGACACTACCTGCACGCGCCGCAGTGGGAGGAAGTGCTGCGCCTCGCCGTGGGCAGGGCGGGAGAGGCGCGGTGCGAAGGGCTGCTCGGCGCTGTGCTCGGCGAGCCGTCGAGCGAGTGGGAGGGGCGGCTGCACCGCGACTTGCGGTTCGTGATGCGCTGCGTCGGCGATCGGGTAGCGATCGGAGCGGAGACGCGGCACCGGATCGAGAGCCGCGTGCTGGCAGCCCTGGCGTCGCCGGAGACGCTCGATCGGGATGGCCTGGTCCGTGACGCGGCCGCCATGGGGCCGTCGCCCGCCCTGACGGACTTCTTCAGAAGTGAGCTCGACGACAAAGATTGGCGCGTGGGCGATATGGCAATGCAATACTTCGGGCAGCTCCGCGCCGAGGATGACAAGACACGACAAGCCATTCTGAAGAAATTCGATGACAAGAACTATCGCGTTCGCTCGGCTGCGATCCGATGTCTCGCACAGCTTGATTCCGATGATGACGAGACGCGACGAGCCGTACTGAGGAAACTTGACGATGCTTCCGGTACTGTGCGCGAGGCGGCAATCCACTATTCATTGCAGATCGGAGCCGACGATGTAGAGACGCTACAAGCTATCGCCAGAAGACTCGACGACAAAGACGGACTTGTACGCCTGACAGCAGTGGATTACTATGTCCAGCTAGGCGTTCGCGAGAGCGAAACGCGGCAAGCCTTCCTGCAGCATCTCGATAGCAGTGACCGTGATGCGCGCCTGACAGCGTTAGAATATTTCGCTCGGACTGGCGTAAACGATGATGCGACGCAACAAGCTGTGCTTAGAGCGTTCGACGATGAAGACGAAACTGTTCTCGTATTAGCGATTGACTGCTTCGCGCAGCTTGGCGCGAACGATAGTGTGATGCGACAGGCCTTTCTGAAGAAGCTCGACGATGAAGACGCCGGCGTACGGTATTCGGCAGTCCACTACCTAACTCGAACAGGTGCAGACGACGAAACAACACGACGAGGTATTATCGGCAAACTTGACGACGAGGACGGGGCTGTGCGTGCGATTGCGGTTCACTACCTCACTCAGCTTAGGGTTGATGATAATGACACGCGACAAGCTGTGCTAGGCAATCTCGAAGATGAGTACTGGGGTAAGTGGTCAGCCACAGCTGAATACTTTTGCCAGCTTGGTATTGACGATGCCGAGACCCGCGAAATGTTTCTCGGAAGACTCAACGACGAAAACTGGAGAGCACGGTTCATGGCGATTCGCTACTTCTCTCAGCTCGCGATCAATGATGGCGTGACGCGGCAAGCCATTCTAAGTAAACTCGAGGATGAATCTGATACAGTTCTGGCAGACGCGATCCGTTATTGGATTACAGTCGGAGGCTCTAGACAGGTCGAAGATGTTCTTAGGGCCTGTAGTAAATCCACTCTATATTTGCCACCAGACGATCAACGAAAGCTCTCTGAGAGGATCGGGAAACTGGCCGCAGCTGACGAGACATTGCTCGTCTCCATCCTTGAGCGGTCCTCTGGTATACGGAACATCAGCCTCGCTCAAGCCTTGGCCTCTGCCGCCGCGGAACGCGACCGCCTGCGCCGCGAAGCGTCGCCGCTGACGTCCTCCGCCTCCGTCCTCTCGTAGATGCGGTCCGTGTCGAGCACGCGCCGAGAAGGACCCTGCCAGAGCAGGCCTGAGACGACCACGTTGGTATCAGCGACGACTCGCATGAGCCCGGCGTCGCTGCCGACGAGCGGCCTGGATCTCCACCTCGACCTCCGCTTCCGTCAGTGGCTGCCCAAGCCCCGCCAGGCGGTCCGCCGCTCGGAAGAGCTGATCGACCCGTCGCCTGCGAATCTCTTCGCGCAACAAGGCCTCGAGGAACTCCGCCCGCAGGAAGCCGCCAGCCTCGGCCTCCCGAGCCAAGCTCCCTGGCAAGCTTAGCTTGATCTCGAGGTGGACCCTGTCTTCTTGGGGCTTCATGGCTTTGCTCCTCTCGTCGCTCCGAGCATATCCGATCCCGAGGGTCCTTGGACGCCCCATCGTGATCGTGGACGTCTCAGCGTGATACTGTGACCCCATGGCACGAAGGAAAGAACCCTGGGGCGACGCCGTCGGCGACGTCCCCTGGGCCGCGGTCCTGCCGCCGGCCCCCGGCGACCTGCGGATCGTCCAGGCGTTCGTGAACACGGCCGATCTCCCGTATGACCGCGAATCCGGATCGGCGGGCAGTGCCCGCCCTACGTGGGGCTGCCACAGAGTATCGGTCGTTCGTCCCGATCCACCGTCCGAAGGCGAATCCGGGTCACCGTTTCACTCGGTAGTGGAGCACGACGACCCCGTTGCCGTAGGCCGTGCTCTTCACCAGCTCCAGAGCCGTCTGCCGGACGACGCCGGAGAAGAGCGGGATGCCCGAGCCCATCAGGAACGGGTTCACCTTGAGCACGAGCTCGTCGATCAGGCCTTCGTCGAAGAGGGCCTTGGCGCGGGCTCGCCTTCATGGCGCGCGAGAAGACCAGGCTTTCCATGCCGGGGTACGGGTCGGTCTTCCCTTCGCAGAGCCCGACCTCATACGTCCTGCGTCCCATGAGGACGGCGTCGAAGCGCTCGAGGGACGCGAGGTAGTCCGCCACGTGCTCGCCTTCCGGCAGAAAGCCGTCCCAGGTGCCGTCGACGCTGCAGGCCACGTAGTACCGGAGCTTTCGCATGGGAAATCGTTTGGACGTGATGAGTCTTTTCAGTCGCCGCCGGGTAAACTCTTGAGACTTCCTTTGCCTTTGGTCAGCGACGGTTGATCGCGGGCGTCTCCGAGGAAATACTGTTCAGTAAGGTGATCGAGGATCTGTGCGGCACGAGATTGACTGAGAAGCCCCAATCTCACTTGGAAATGCAGCTCGGCTACCATCATATAGTAGCTCACCTTATGCGACATGGCTGACATCAAGCTGGAGACGTAACGCTCCAGAGCTTGACTGAACCCTGCTCCGAGCAAACCGCCGATGACGGTAAACTCCGTCAGGGAGACGGCCTGCACGGTGTCGGATAGGAAGAAGGCGTAGATCGTTCCGAACAACCCCGCACCCAGGAGACCGCCGAAGCCGAGTGAACGAAGCGTAGTGAGTAGTGCGGTACTCACCGGTGCCTCTCAAACACTGACACCGGCCTCTATCAGGCGCCACCGCATTTGCCGATACGTTCTGATAGCCTCGATGAGCTCGACGCCACAGTAGAGGATGAAGAGAGCAGTGATGAAGGAGGTCAGGTACGCGTGGGGCCAAGTCGCAGTAAGGAGGAAAACGAGGGCCACGGTGACGATGACGATGCGCGTCACGGCCACGGCGAACACTGCCGCCTTGTATCCGGAAAATTCGCGGGTCAGGTACTTCGCTACGGCGCGGTCGGGATAGCCTCGGCCCTCGTCCGGATGCGTTTCCGACAGGTTCGGAGAGTCGTTTCCCATGGCTCGATGCCTCCTTGACGGCAGAGCGGTCCGCAGCGGGAGCCGCAGCGCCATCTCCGTGCATCGTAGCAGAGGGCAGGCCCCGGATCAACCTGCTCGGTCCGGATGTGGCCCGACTCGTGTCGGCCTCGCCCTTGTGGGGAGGGCCTCCTGGACGACGGTCTTTGCTCGCCGGAGCCGTTCGTGTGAGGATCGCTGCTCACGACGTCAGCACCGTCCGAGGAGACCCCAGATGACGAAGTCCGCCCGATCGGCCCAAGCCGCCTCCGTCCTCCTTCTGGCCCTGCTCGTCCCCGGCCTCGCCGCCGCCGACGAGCCCGCCTATCCTACCGACCTCTACAAGGCCATGGAATGGCGCTTCGTCGGCCCCTACCGCGGCGGACGGGTGACCGCCGTGACCGGCGTCGTCGGACGCCCCCACACGTTCTACATGGGTGCCACCGGCGGCGGCGTGTGGAAGACCGAGAACGCCGGCCATACCTGGACCAACCTCTCCGACGACCACTTCCAGACCACGACGATCGGCGCCGTCGCCGTCGCCCCCTCGGATCCCAACGTCGTCTACGTGGGGACCGGCGAGAGCCCGATCCGCGGCGTGACGACCTCGCACGGCGACGGCGTCTACAAGTCCACGGACGCCGGCAAGACGTGGTCCCGGCTCGGCCTCGCCTCCTCGCGCCAGATCTCCGCCGTCCGCGTCCACCCCCGGGACCACGACCTCGTCTACGTGGCGGCCCAGGGCAATCCCTGGGGGGCCGGCGGCGAGCGCGGCGTCTACCGTTCGCGCGACGGCGGCGCGAGCTGGGAGCGCGTGCTCTGGGTGGACGAGGAGACCGGCGCCGTCGACCTGTCGATGGACGCCGCCAATCCTCGCGTGCTCTACGCCGCCATGTGGGAGCACCGGCGCAGCCCGTGGTTCGTCAAGAGCGGCGGCCCGGGCAGCGGCATCCACAAGTCCGTCGACGGCGGCTCGACGTGGACGAAGCTCGGCGGCGGCCTGCCCGAGCTCATGGGCAAGATCGGCGTCGCCGTCTCGCCCGCCGATCCCGAGCGCGTCTACGCCATCGTCGAGGCCGAGGAGGGCGGGCTCTACCGCTCCGACGACGCCGGCGAGACGTGGACGCGGGTCAATTCCACGCGGGTGATCCAGGCGCGGTCGTGGTACTACCACCACGTGACCGCCGACCCGTCGGACGCCGAGACCGTCTACGTCCTGAACGTGCCGATGATGAAGTCGATCGACGGCGGCAAGAGCTTCGAGCAGATCCGCGGTCCCCACGGCGATCACCATGACCTGTGGATCGACCCTCACGACAGTAAAGTGATGGTGAGCGGCAACGACGGCGGCGCCACCGTGACCCTCGACGGCGGCGAGACCTGGTCGACCCTCGACAACCAGCCGACGGCCCAGATCTACCGCGTGGTCACCGACGCGCGCTTTCCGTATTACATGTACGGCGGCCAGCAGGACAACTCGACCCTGGCGATCGCCAGCCGCTCGGCCGGCGGCGGCATCGGCCGCGAGAGCTGGTACCCGGTGGGCGGCGGCGAGAGCGCCCATATCGCCTTCGACCCCGACGACCCGCGCCTCGTCTATGCCACGTCGATCAACGGCACGGTGACTGAGTACGACGTCGAAACCGGCGTCGACCGCAGCGTGCGTCCCTATCCCGAGTACGTCTTCGGCATCGACGCCAAGCACCAGAAGTACCGGGCCAACTGGAACGCGCCCGTCGTCGTCTCGCCGCACGACCCGCGGGTGATCTATTACGGCGCCCAGGTGCTGCTGCGCTCGCGCGACCGCGGCCTGACCTGGGAGGAGGCGAGCGGCGACCTGACGCGCGACGACGCGGAAAAGCAAGGCCTGGGCGGCGGGCCGATCACCAACGAGCAGGCGGGCGTCGAATTCTACAACACGATCTTCACGATCACGCCCTCGCCCCACGAGCCCGGCACGATCTGGGTCGGCAGCGACGACGGCCTCGTCCACGTGACCCGCGACGGCGGCGCCACGTGGACGAACGTCACGCCGGCCGACGCCGGCGAGGCCCTCGTCAACAGCATAGAGGTGTCGCCCCACGATCCCGCCGCGGCCTACGTCGCGGTCGCCGGCTACAAGCTCGACGACTTCACCCCCCGCGTCTACGCCACCTCCGACTACGGCGGGAGCTGGCGCAAGACCGTCGCCGGGCTGCCGGAGGACACCTTCGCGCGCGCGGTGCGCGAGGACCCGGACCGCCGCGGCCTGCTCTACGCGGCCACCGAGACCGGCGTCTTCGTCTCGTTCGACGACGGCGGCCTCTGGCAGTCCTTGCAGCTCGACCTGCCGGAGGTGCCGGTCACCGACCTGACGATCCGCCGCCAGGACCTGGTGGCGTCGACGCAGGGCCGCGGTTTCTGGGTGCTCGACGACCTGACGCCGCTCCACCAATTCACCGCCGAGGTCGCGGCGGCGGACGTCTACCTCTACGAGCCGCGCGACGCCTGGCGGCTCGGCGGCGGTGGAGGATTCGGGCCGCCGACGTCCGGCCGCGGCAAGAACCCGCCGCGCGGCGCCGTGATCCACTACGTCCTCAAAGAGGAGCGAGACGAGGACGCGACGCCGATCGTCCTCGAGATCCTGGACGCTCGCGACGCCGTGATCCGCGTCTTCAGCAGCGCCGAGACCGAGCTCGACGCCTGCGTACGCGACAACACCGAGCCGCGCAACCGCGACGACGTCGAGTTGCTGGACACCGGCGCCGGCATGAGCCGCTGGGTCTGGGACCTGCGTCGCGCGCCGCTCTACTGCTTGAGCGACGTACGGCTCTTCCAGGGCTGGGAGGGCGCCCGGGTGGTGCCGGGGACCTACAAGGCGCGGCTGACGGTGGACGCGCGCGTCGAGGAGCGGACCTTCGAGGTCCTGCCGGACCCCCGCGAGCAGGTGACGCCCGAGCAGTTCGCCGAGCTCGACGCCTACCTCGGCGAGGTGACGGAACTCTTCAACGCGCTGATGGAGGGTCTCGAGGACCTGCGGCGGGCGCGCAGCCAGATCGAGGAGCGCCTCGAGCTGACGGCGCAGCACCCGCGCGCCGCCGAGCTCGAGGAGCTCGGGCGTCCCGTGGTGGCCGAGATCACCGCCTGGGAGGAGCAGGTCGTCCAGCCGCGGCACGAGACCTACGACGACGACATCAACTGGCGCAACATGCTCAACGTGCAGGTGGCGTTCCTGCGCGACGAGGCCGAAGCGCCGCTGACCGCCGGGGCGCGTCAGCGTCTCGCGGGTCTCGAGAGCCGGTGGCGGCCGCTCGATGAGCGTCGGAGAGCGATCCTCGGAGGGGACGTCGCGGCGTTCAATCAGCGGCTCGCGGAGCTGGGTATTCCGGTGATCTACGTGGCCCGATCTGGGGGCTCCATCCCCAAAGCTCCGTGACGACGTCTGCTGTATACTCTA
>DASWIG010000759.1:0-1891 GCA_036397835.1 Thermoanaerobaculia bacterium | reverse complement strand
ACCTACCTGCAGCCCGCCGAGGCCCTGGTCACGGCAGGCGTCTACGCCGCCTCTCCGCAACAGCTCGACGTCCCGGAGACGTTGCGCACTCCGGGCTATCCGGTCTTCATCGCGGCGGTCTACGCCCTCGCCGGTCACCATCTGACCGCGGTCGTGATGGCGCAGATCCTGGTCAGCCTGGGGGCGCTCGTTCTCGCATACCTCCTCGCAACGGAGCTCTGGGACCACCAGATCGGGGTCGTCGCGGGTCTTCTTCTTGGCCTCGACCTCGCCTCGTTCGTCTCCACCCTGCGCGTGCTCACCGAGACCTTGTTCACCTTCGTCCTCACGGCGGCGCTCTACTGCGCCGTCCGCTTCCGCCGCTCGGCGCTCCGGCTGCGATGGTGCGGGCTTTTCGGAGCGTTCTTCGCGGCCAGCGTGCTGGTGCGGCCGATCGCCTACTATCTTGCCGGCCCGCTCGCTCTCTGGGTCCTCCTCGCGTGCCTGAGGCAGCGCGCCGGGTGGCGCCGGAGCGCCGCGGCGGTCCTGGTCTTCACGGCTCCCTTCGTTCTCGCCGTCGGCGGCTGGCAACTGCGCAACGGCCTGCGGACAGGGACTGCGTTGCTCAGCCGCATCGCGGGCGTCGACCTGCTCTACTACCGCGGAGCCGCCGTCCTGGCGCAGCGCGACGGGATCAGCCTCCACGAGGCCCGCGAGCGTCTGGGCTACGAGAGCCGTTCCGGCGCCGCGCACCTCACCCCGGAGGAGCTGAGCGAACGCTGGCGGCGGGAGGGCCAGGCCCTGATCCTCGGCCATCCCGTGGTCTACGCCCGCACGATGGTACGACCCATCGTCGTGACTTTGATCGGCACGCCGGAGCACTCGCTGATGAACCTGCTCGGCCTCCTCTTGCCCGCCACCGGGCCCCTGGGAGACCTGTTGCGGCTCGATCCGCGGGCGTACGTCGAGCGTTGGGTGGTGGGCCGCACGCTGTCGTGGCTGGCGTTCGTGGTCCTGATCGCCTACCTGCTGCTGCTCCATCTCGGGCTCGCCGCCGCATGGTGGCGCCTGGCGCGCGCCCGACGCCTCGACCTGGAGCACGGCTGTCTGGCGCTGGTCTTCCTCTATCTGCTTTTGGTTTCGGCCGGGCCTGAGGCATACTGGCGGTTCCGGGTCCCGCTGACGCCGATCCTCTGCGTCTACGCCGCGGCGGGGCTCTCCATTTGGCGGAGGGGCGACTCGTCGCCGAGCGCCGAGCGATGAAACCGACCGGCTCGCGTCGCATCCTGGCTCTGATCCCGGCCCGCGGAGGCTCGCAGGGCATCCCGCGCAAGAACCTGGTGCCGGTGGCCGGCAAGCCGCTGCTGGCCTACACCGTCGAGCACGCGCTCGCCGCTCCCGAGGTCGACCGCGTGGCCGTGTCGACGGACGACGAGGAAATCGCCCGCGCCGCCGCCGGAATGGGCGCCGAGGTGGTGCAGCGGCCGGCCGAGCTGGCCACCGACGAGGCGACGTCGGAGTCGGCCCTCGTCCACGCCCTCGACGCGCTCGCGCGGGAGGGCTACGAGCCGGATCTCGTCGTCTTCCTGCAGGCAACGTCGCCCCTGCGTCGCCCCGACGACGTCTCGCGGGCGATCGCCGCGCTCGACGCCGAGGACGCCGATTCGCTCTTCTCCGCCTGCCCCGTCCACGGCTTCGTGTGGCGCCGCGGCGCCGGCGATCTCTCGTCGCTCACCTACGATTACCGCACCCGCAGGCGCCGGCAGGAGATCGGCGAGGACCTGCTCGAGAACGGCTCGATCTACGTCTTCAAGCCCTGGGTGCTGCGCCGCATGGGCAACCGCCTGGGAGGCCGGATCGCGGTCCACCGCATGGACCCGCTGGACTCGTTCCAGGTCGACGAGCCCGCCGA
>DASWIG010000758.1:0-3008 GCA_036397835.1 Thermoanaerobaculia bacterium | reverse complement strand
GCGGACCTTCTCGAGACGGCACGGCCAGCGGACGCCGGCGAGGCCGCGGCGCACCGCCGCCTCGAGGTCGGCGCCCGGACGATGACGCGCGAGCCAGCGCGTGGCGAGGACGACGGCGAGGCGGGCGTTGGCGACCTGGTGCGCGCCGAGCAGCGCCAGCCCCACGTCGCGCCAGCGGCGGCCGTCGACCATGAGGTCGAGCCGCGTGCCGGCCGCCGTGGCCTCGACGCGGTCCACGGCGCAGACGTCCCCGGCCGCCACGACCTCGAGGCGGCGCAGGCGGCCGTAGGCGTCGAGGCGACGCCGGATCTCGGGCCCCAGGTCGCCCAACACGAGGGTGGTGCCCTCGGCCGCCAGGTCGGCCTTGTCGTAGGCGATCTCCTCCAGCGTGCGGCCGAGGAGCGCGGCGTGCTCGAGATCGAGCGAAACCAGGGCGGTGAGACGGCCGGGGACGACGCGGGTCGAGTCGTAGCGTCCGCCGATGCCGGCTTCGACGACGAGCGTGGCGGGACGGCGGCGAGCGTAGAAGTCGAGGGCGATCGCCGTGAACGCTTCGAAGGCGCCGACCGCGTCGCCGGGGTGCTCGCGGGCGTAGCGCTCGCGCTCATGCTCGAACCGGGCGACGCCGGCGGCGAGGTCGTCCTCGGAGATCGGCTCGCCGTCGAGGACGATGCGCTCGCGGAAGTCGAAGAGATGGGGCGACGTGTAGAGGCCGGCGTCGACGCCGCCGGCGCCCAGGATGCCCGCCGTCATGGCGCAGACGCTGCCCTTGCCGTTCGAGCCGGTGACCTTGATCGCGTCGAGGCCGCGGAACCAACCGTTCCCCATGGAGTCGCGGCAGAGGTCGAGCATGCGGTGGAGGCCGATGCCCGTGCCCAGGCGCGGGAGCTGGATCAGGGTGTCGAGACCCGTCAGGGCAGGTCCTCGTAGAGCGGGAAGCGCGCGCAGAGCTCCTCCACTCGGCGCCGCACGCCGGCGAGAGCGGCCTCGTCGTCGGGATGGGCGAGGGCCTCGACGATGAGCTCGGCGACCTCGTCCATGGCCGCCTCGTCCATGCCGCGGGTGGTCAGCGCCGGGGTGCCGAGGCGGATCCCCGAGGTCACCAGCGGCGGCTCTGGGTCGTAGGGGATGGTGTTCTTGTTGACGGTGATGCCGGCCGTCTCGAGCGCCTTTTCCGCCACCTTGCCGGTGACCCCCGCCGACCGCAGGTCGACCAGGAACAGGTGGTTGTCGGTGCCGCCGGAGACGATGCGGTAGCCGCGCTCGGCGAGCGCCGCGGCCAGACGCCGGGCGTTGCCGACGATCCGGCGCTGGTAATCGCGGAACGCCTCCGACGCCGCCTCGTGGAAGGCCACCGCCTTGGCCGCGATCACGTGCATGAGCGGCCCGCCCTGGATGCCGGGGAAGAGCGCCCGGTCGATCGCCCTGGCATGCTCCTGCTTGCACAGGATGAGCCCGCCGCGCGGACCCCGCAGGGTCTTGTGGGTGGTGGTGGTCACGAAATCGCAGTGGGGCACCGGGGAGGGATGGAGGCCCGCCGCGATCAGGCCGGCGACGTGGGCGACGTCGGCCATCAGCAGCGCGTCCACGATGTCGGCGATGCGGCGGAAGCGGGCGAAGTCGATCTCCCGGCTGTAGGCCGAGGCGCCGCAGATGATCAGCTTCGGCCGCGCCGAGCGCGCCAGGCGCTCGACCTCGCCGTAGTCGATGCGCTCGCTCTCGCGGTCGACGCCGTAGCTGACCACGTTGAAGTCGCGGCCCGAGTACGACAGCCGGTGGCCGTGGGTGAGGTGGCCGCCGCAGGTGAGGTCCATGCCCATCAGCTTGTCGCCCGGCTTGAGCATGGCGAAGTAGACCGCCATGTTGGCGGTGGTGCCCGAGTGCGGCTGCACGTTGGCGTGCTCGGCCCCGAAGAGCTCGCGGGCGCGCGACTGGGCGAGGCGCTCGGCCTCGTCCACGAACTCGCAGCCGCCGTAGTAGCGGCGGCCGGGGTAGCCCTCGGCGTACTTGTTGGTGAGCACGGTGCCGGCCGCTTCCAGGACCGCGCGCGAGACGAAGTTCTCCGAGGCGATGAGCTCGAGGCCGCGCGACTGGCGCTCGCGCTCGCGCACCACCCAGCCGTAGAGCTCGGGATCGGTCTCGCGCAGCGCGGCATAGCGCAGCAGCGGGGCTTCCTTGACGGCGGTCGTCATGGCGCTCTCTCGAGCTCGCGGATCTTGTCGACCCGGCGGCGGTGACGCCCGCCTTCCCACTCGGTTTCGAGGAAGGTGCGCACGATTTCCTCGGCGAGGCCGCTGCCGACCACCCGGGCGCCCAGGGCCAGCACGTTGGCGTCGTTGTGGGCCCGCGCCACGCGGGCGGAGAAGAGGTCGTTGCAGTTGGCGGCGCGCACGCCGTCGAGCTTGTTGGCGGCCATCGCCACGCCGATGCCGGTGCCGCAGACCAGCACGCCGCGCTCGGCGCCGCCGCCGGCCACGGCGCGGCCCACCGCCGCCGCGAAGTCGGGGTAATCCACGCTGTCGTCGGAGAATGTGCCGAGGTCTTCCACCTCGTGGCCCTTCTCGCGCAGCAAGCGCCCCAGGTGCTCCTTGAGGGGGAATCCGGCGTGGTCGGCACCGAGGGCGATCTTCATGGATGTCCCGCGCCTCAGGACTCGCCCTTGGACTCGTCCACGGGGGGCTCGTCCTCGGCTTCCGGCGCCGTTTCCGCCTCCCTGGGCGGCTCGGGCTCGGGCGCCGGTTTCTCTTCGGCCGGTCGGGCTTTCTCAGGCTTCTCGGTCTTTTCGGCCTTCTCAGGCTTCTCGGTCTTTTCGGCCTTCTCGGACTTGACCGCCTTCTTGGCGGGCTTCTTGGCGGCCGCGGTCTTGCGCTTGCTGCCCTTCTTCTTCAACTGAGCGGCCTCTTCCTTGGCCCGCAGCCTGAGCCGCTTCAGACGGCGCTGCCGGCGGCGCCGCAGCTCGCGATCTTTCTCTCGCATCGATAACGATCCTCGCTGGACTGATCCTCGCT
>DASWIG010000757.1:0-4998 GCA_036397835.1 Thermoanaerobaculia bacterium | reverse complement strand
GAGTTCTTCGTGCGCTGGCAGGACCGCGTCCTCTTCGGCAAGGACAGTTGGGCGCCGGCGGAGTACCACGTCTATTTCAGGGTGCTGGAGACGGCCGACGAGTACTTCGACTACTACCGCCGCCGTCACGCCTTCTGGAAGGTCTACGGCCTCGACCTGCCCGACGAGGTGCTGCGCAAGGTCTACTACGAGAACGCCCTCGCCCTCTTCCCGGGCATCGACCGATCGCTCTTCCCGCGCTAGCTAGTACCCCGATATCATCCGCGGATGACCGCGAGGGCCCGCTGGGCCTGTCTGCTCGCCGGCGCCACGCTCATCGCCCTGCGGGCGCCGGTGCTGGTGCTGGAGCCGCGGATGTGGGCCGAGGAAGCGAGCGTCTATCTCGCCTACGCCCAGAGCCAGAGCTTCCTGCGCAGCCTGCTGTTCGTGCCGACCTCCGAGGGGCCGGCGGGCTATCTGCCCTTCTTGAAGAAGTCGCCGAGGCTGCCGAGGCCCGCCGGCTGCGCGCTGGCCTGCAGGTAGTCGGCGACCTCGCGGCGCTCCTCGTCGCTGCGCTCGTCGGCGTCGCGGGCGAGGGAGATCCGCCGTTTCTCGGGATCGACCTCGACGACCCGGACCTTCACCGTCTGCCCGAGCTGGACGACCTCGCGGGCGTGACGCTCGCCGCCCTTGCCGCCCAGCCGGCTGACGTGGACCAGGCCCTCGAGCCCCGGCTCCAGCTCCACGAACGCCCCGTAGGGCTCGAGGCGCGTCACCCGTCCCTTGGCCTCGGTGCCGGCGCCGAAGCGGCGCTCCACGTCGTCCCACGGATCGCGCTGGAGCGCGCGCATCGAGAGCGAGATGCGCTCGGACTTGCCGCGCTCGGACTTGCCGGTCCTCTTCGCCGGCTCGACCGCCGTGACCTGCACCGTCACCTGCTGGCCTTCGCTGAGCACCTCGCGCGGGTCGATGCCGCGCTGGTAGCTCATCTCGCTCGCGTGCAGGAGCCCTTCGAGCCCGCCGAGGTCCACGAAGGCGCCGTAGCTGGTCAGCGAGGTGACCGTGCCTTCGAGCACCGCCCCCACCTTCAGGCGCTCTCGCACCTCGTCGGCGCGGCGCCGCGCCTCCTCCTCGAGGAGCTGGCGCCGCGACAGCACGACGTTGGTGCGGCGTCCGGATTCCTCGAAACGGTGGATGCGGAAGGCAAGGCGCCGGCCCACGAACTCCGCCGGGTCTTCGACGTAACGCTGGGCGAGCTGCGACACCGGGCAGAAGGCGCGCTGGCCGCCCACCATGACCTCGACGCCGCCCTTGACCACCGCCGCGACCACGCCTTCGACCGGGAGCCTCTGCTCCCAGGCCAGCCTGAGCTCCGAGCGCAGGGCCTCGCCGCGTCCGGGCCGTACCCGCAGCACGAAGTTGCCCGCGTCGTCGACCGCGGCCACCAGGGCCTCGACCTCGTCGCCCACGGCCACGGTGAGGGCGCCGTCGTCGTCCACGATCTCGGCGCGGTCCACGGTGCCCTCCGACTTGCCGCCGAGGTCGACGAAGGCGACCTCGTCGCCGATCGACACGATCGTGCCGGTGACCTTGTCGCCGACCTTGACGTCGTCGCTCCGGCGCTCGAACTGAGCCAGCAGGGTGGCGAAGTCGTCCTCGTCGTCTCGGGGGCGTCCGCTGGGCATGGCCGTCATCCTAGCGCAAGTGCCGGAACGTCCCACAGAGCAGTCCCGGAGGGTCTCGCAGGACGCCGTGCATCCTGCGCGGGGGCTCGTAGGGGCGACGGCGAGCCGTGTCGATCCGCGTCGCTACCGTTCGCGGACGGCCTCGAGCAGCTCGATGAGCACTCCCAGCCTCGCTGGCCCGAGATGGCCGAGCTGCCGCACCGTAAAGACGTCGACCGGCTCGTCGAGGGCGGCGAGGAGCTCGAGCCCGGCGTCGGTGATGCGGGCCTCGACGACCCGGCGGTCCGTGGCCGAGCGCCGGCGGCTGACGAGCCCGCGGTGCTCCAGGCGGTCGAGCAGGCGGGTGACGTCGGGCTCGCGGGTCACCATGCGCGCGCCCACCTCGCCGCAGGGCAGCCCCTCCTCGCCGGCGCCGCGGAGGATGCGCAGCACGTTGTACTGGGTGGGCGTGAGCTTCCGGCGTCGCAGCATGCCGCCGAGCTCCTGCCACAGGTCGTTGGCGGTGCGGACGAGGTTGAGGAAGGCCTCCTCCTCGACGCTCGCGAACGGTTTCGTCTGCTTGATCTCGGTCTTGAGAAGCTCGCCCATGTCCTGTCAGCGCCCCCCGACGTGCCGTTGTTGTGGAGAGAGGGCACCAGTATAGCCGGCGCCGCCGGCGAGTGCGCTAGAGTGGACGGATCATGGCCAGAGCCGCCGTCAAAGCCGCCATCGAGACTCCGCCCGGCTCCCCGATCGACTTCGCCGGCGAGCTCAACCCGGCGCAGCTCGAAGCGGCGATGGCGCTCGAGGGTCCCTACCTGGTGATCGCCGGCGCCGGCAGCGGCAAGACGCGCACGCTCGTCTACCGGGTGGCCAACATGGTGCTGCGCGGGGTGCCGCCGCCGTCGATCCTGCTGCTGACGTTCACCCGCCGCGCCTCCCAGGAGATGCTGCGCCGCGCCGCCGCGATCCTCGACGAGCGCTGCCGGCGGGTGGCCGGCGGCACCTACCACGGCTTCGCCAACCTGACGCTGCGGCGCTACGCCCAGCGCCTCGACTACGGCGAGCGCTTCACCATCGTCGACCGCTCCGACGCCGCGGAGCTCATCGGCATCCTGCGCACCGAGGGCGGCTACGACAAGAAGGGCCGGCGCTTCCCGCGCAAGGACACGATCCTCGACCTGCTCTCGAAGCAGGTCAACACCGAGCGCCCGCTCGAGGAGCTGCTCGAGGAGGACTATCCGCAGTTCGCCGACGACCTCGAGGACCTCGAGGACCTCGGCCGCCGCTACGCCGCGCGCAAGAAAGAGCAGAACGTGATGGACTACGACGACCTGCTGGTGAACCTGCGGCGGCTGCTGGCCGAGCACGACGACGTGCGGCGCAAGCTCTCGGCCCAGAACCGCTACGTGATGGTCGACGAGTACCAGGACACCAACCGCATCCAGGCCCACATCGGCGCGCTGCTGGCCTCCGAGCACGGCAACGTGATGGTGGTGGGCGACGACGCGCAGTCGATCTACTCGTTCCGCGGCGCCGACTTCCGCAACATCATGGAATTCCCGCGCATCTTCCCCGACTGCCGCACCATCAAGCTGGAGCAGAACTACCGCTCGACGCAGCCCATCCTCGACCTCGGCAACGCCATCCTCGAGCAGGCCCGCGAGAAGTACGTCAAGAAGCTGTGGAGCGACGTCGAAGGCGACGCGCGGCCGGCGTTCGTGCGCTGCGCCGACGCCAACGACCAGGCCGAGTTCATCTGCAAGCGGGTGCTCGAGCTGCGCGAAGAGGGGGTGCCCCTGGCCGAGATCGCGGTGCTGGCGCGCGCCGCCTGGCACACCAACACGCTGGAGATCGCGCTCCAGTCCCGCAACATCCCCTTCCGCAAGTTCGGCGGCCTGCGCTTCGTGGAGAGCGCCCACGTCAAGGACGTGTGCGCCCTCCTGAAGCTCGGCGTCAACCCCACCGACGCCGCGGCCTGGTTCCGGGTGCTGCAGCTCTTCGAGGGCGTGGGCCCCAAGACCGCCCAGCAGGTGGCGCGCCCGATCGTCGAGAAGGGCGGCGACGTCGCGGTGCTGACCGACCCCAAGTTCGCCAAGCGCAAGTACGGCCCCGACCTCAAGAAGCTGCGCAAGCTGCTCGAGCGCACCAGCGACGAGGGCGTCGCGCCGGCCGAGCGCCTCGAGCACGTGCTGACGACCTACAAGGGCTGGATGAGCAAGAAGTACGACGACGTGAAGCGCCGCCAGCGCGACCTCGACGCCCTGCGCGCCCTGGCCGAGCGCTACGAGACGGTGGAGGGCTTCCTCTCCGACCTCGCCATCGACCCGCCGGACTTCGGCCGCCAGGAGTCGGCCAGGGACGAGGAGGACGAGTGGATGACGCTCTCGACCGTCCACTCGGCCAAGGGCCTCGAATGGCACACGGTGTTCGTCATCCAGCTCAACGCGGGACAGTTCCCGTCGCACAACTCGATGGCCGATCCGGCCTCGTACGAGGAGGAGCGGCGGCTGCTCTACGTGGCGGTGACGCGGGCGAAGCAGAACCTCTACCTGATGAAGCCCGACCAGACCTGGCAACGCTCCTACTCCTACGAGGTGGGCGAGACGAGCCCGCTGCTCGAGGAGGTCCCGAATCTCGCGAAGCTCGTGGAGGAGCAGTACTTCGCCGTCCAATGGCAGCAGGAGACGGTCGAAGAGGTGAAGGCGTCGACGAAGAGCCGGCTCTCGAACATCCAGGGCTACTTCGGGACCTGAGGGGAACCCTCACCCCAACCCCCTCTCCCAGGGGGAGAGGGGGAGCCCGGATCTCGATGCCTTTCTCCCCTCTCCCCCTGGGAGAGTGGCCGGGGGTGAGGGTTGCCTCAGAACCGTCCGACGAGCGGCGGCATCTTCGACGGCAGGAGACGGCGCAGCCGTTCGCGGACGCGCTTGACCGGCCGCCAGCCGCGGGCGGCGGCCGGATGAGCGAGGAGCCAGCGCTCGGCTCTCTCGGCGAGCCGCGCCTTCCACGTCGGACTCGAGGCGTGGAGCTCGCCCGCGACCGCTTCCGGGTCGTCGCGCCGCTCCTCGAACTCCTTCCAGCTCCGCACGAACTGCCCGAGCTGGGGGACGATCGAGCCCGTGGACTCGGCGGTCTTGACGGCGACCATGAAGATCGCCGTCTGGCGGCCGCCGAAGCGGCCGTAGGAGAGGGCGTCGAGGCAGCCCGGCTGGTAGCGCCAGACCTTCCACGGCGCCGAATACAGGCGTCCGAGGTGCCAGTAGGGGAAGTACTCGCAGAGGTACTCGTACTCGATGCGGTAGGCGTTGGCGGCGTAGTAGTCGTGGAAGAAGGTGGGCGAGAACATGTAGAA
>DASWIG010000756.1:0-2370 GCA_036397835.1 Thermoanaerobaculia bacterium | reverse complement strand
GGCGCGGGTCGCGCCCCTTCTCGTCCGCGAGTGGCGCCACGCCCACCCGGAGGGGCGCCCGGTGCTGGGCGTTCCCGAGGGGCCCTACCTCGAGAGCGCGTCGCCGGAGGGGCTCGCGCACTTCCGCGAGGTCTGCCGCCGCCTCGCCGACGCCGGCTACCGCGTCGAGAGCGTCGACGCGTTCCCCGACTTCGAGGAGGTGCGCGCCCGCCACGACCTGATCGTGGCGGCGGAGGCGGCGCGCGTCCACGAAGCCTGGTACCCTCGCTACGGCGAGCTCTACCAGGAAAAGACCGCCGAGCTGATCCGCCGCGGACGCGCCGTCTCCGACGCCGACCTCGACCGAGCCCGCCGCGGACGCGAGAAGCTGCGCGCGCAGCTCGACATCCTCATGAACGAGCACCAGATGGGCCTGTGGATCTCCCCCGCCGCTCCCGGACCGGCACCGGAAGGGCTGGGCTGGACCGGCGATCCGGTGATGAACCTGCCCTGGACGCAGGCCGGCCTGCCCACCCTCGGCCTGCCCTCGGGCACCAGCGCCGACGGGTTGCCCCTGGGGCTCCAGCTCGCCGGCCGCTGGTACGAGGACGAGGCCCTGCTCCTGTGGGCGGGAGACCTCGATAAGGTCCTCGCATGACGATCCTGAAGAGCGAGATCCGCCGCGGCGCCTACTACGACTCGATCGTGCTGATGCAGCTCCGCGGCGCGCTCGCAGAGCTCGACGGCGTGGTCGACAGCGGCGCCGTGATGGCGACGGATGCCAACCGGGCGCTGCTCGCGGCCAGCGGGCTGCTGCCCGACGAGGCCCGCGGCGCGCGGCCGGACGACCTGCTCGTGGTGGTGAAGGCGGCGACCGCCGCCGCCGCCGCGGACGCCCTCGGCCGCCTCGACGCGTTGCTCGTCCGGCGCCGCGCCACCGCCGCCGGCGAATACCGTCCGCGCAGCCTCGAGGGGGCCTTCGACGCCCTGCCCGAGGCGCGCTGGGTGCTCGTCTCGGTGCCCGGCCGCTACGCCGCCGGCGTCGCCGGCCAGGCCCTCGACCACGGGCGTCACGTCTTCCTCTACAGCGACAACGTCGCCCTCGCCGACGAGGCTGCCCTGAAGGCGAAGGCGCGCTCGCGCGGGCTGCTGGTCATGGGGCCGGACTGCGGCACCGCCATCGTCGGCGGCGTGGGCCTGGGCTTCGCCAACCGGGTGCGGTGCGGCGCCGTGGGCATCGTCGCCGCCTCGGGCACCGGGCTGCAGGCGGTGGCCTGTCACGTCCACGCCCTCGGCGCCGGCGTCTCGCAGGCCCTCGGCACCGGCGGGCGCGACCTCGACGCCCAGGTCGGCGCGGTGACGGCCCACCAGGGCCTCGAGCTGCTGGCGCGCGACTCGCGGACGCGGGCGATCGTCCTGGTCTCGAAGCCGCCGTCGCCGGCGGTGGCGACGCGGCTCCTGGGCAGGGCCCTGAGCCTCGGCAAGCCCGTGGTGGTGGACTTCCTCGGCTACCCGCCGCCGGCGCCTCGCGTCGGCTCGCTGTTCTTCGCCCGCGGTCTGCGCGAGGCCGCGGAGCTCGCCGTCACGCTGGCGGACGCGGAGGACGCCGGGAGGACGGACGAGGACGGTGCCGCCCCAGCCAACGCCCACAGTGGCTACCTGCGCGGCCTTTTCTCCGGCGGCACGCTCGCCTACGAGGCGCTCCAGGGCCTGCGGTGCTTCGTGGCGCCGCTGGCCTCGAACGTGAGGCTCGACGGCGTCGAGCGTCTCGAGGACCCGGCGTGCAGCCGCGGCCACACGGTCGTCGACCTCGGGGCCGACGAGCTCACCGTCGGCCGCCTGCACCCGATGATCGACCCGGACCTGCTCCTGCGCCGTCTGCGCCAGGAGGCCGCGGATCCCGAGGTGGGCGTGGTGCTCCTCGACGTGGTCCTGGGTCACGGCGCTTGCGCCGACCCCGCCGAGCGGCTGGCGCCGGCGATTGAAGACGCCCGCCGCGTCCGCAAGCTCGCCGTGATCGCAGTCGTCATCGGCACCGACGAAGATCCCCAGGGGCTCGACGTCCAGGTCGAGCGCCTGCGCGACGCCGGCGCCGAGGTGGTCAGTTCCGTCGACGCCGCCGTCGAGCGCGTGGCGCGGCGGCTCGGGCGTCCCGAGGACGACGGCTTCCCCCCGGTGGACCCGGAAGGGCTCGAGGGACCGATCGCGGCGGTCAACGTCGGCCTGGAGTCGTTTTACGACAGCGTGATCGCCCAGGGGGCGCAGGCCGTGCAGATGGACTGGCGTCCGCCCGCGGGAGGTAACGAGCGACTGATGGCGATCCTGGAGAAGATGAAGTAAGAACCCTCACCCCCGGCCCCTCTCCCAGGGGGAGAGGGGAGTAGGATTCTG
>DASWIG010000755.1:0-2045 GCA_036397835.1 Thermoanaerobaculia bacterium | reverse complement strand
CGCTCGCGTCGACGTCGAGGCGCAGGATCTTGCCCTCGAGCCGGTCGAGCGACTGCGCCGCGCACTCCGGGTCGATCAACCCCGTGCCGCTGTCGTCGCCGGTCGAGACGTAGAGGTAGCCGTCGGGACCGAAGCGGACTTGGCCGCCGTAGTGCTGCTTGCGCTCCTTGACGATCCGGATCAGCTCCACCTCGCTCTCCGCATCGGCGCGGCCGTCGGCGCCGGCGCGGAAGCGGGTGACGAGAAGGTCGCCCGTGCCCCTCTCGGCGCGATGGACGTAGACGTAGCCGGTGGCCGCGAAGTCGGGATGGAAGGCGACGCTGTGGAGACCATGGCCGGCGCCCGGCACGCGGTCGGTGACGTCGATGAACGGCTCGGCGAGCACCTCGCCGTCCTCCACTACCATGACCCGGCCGCGCAGCAGCGACACGAACAGACGGCCGTCCCCGGCGTGGGTGACCGCCACCGGCTCCGCAAGCCCGTCGGCCACGGTCTCGAGCACGACGTCGGCGAGCTCGGCCGCCGCCGGCACGGCCATCGAGGCCAGGGCGAGAGCCAGAAAGGAAAAACGCGGGAATCGGATGGATGACATAATTGAAGACCTCATGCCAGACGTTCACAAGTTCACACGCTCAACGGGTCGGATGGTATCAGCGCATCCTGCTTTTGTCACGCCGGGAACCCTGCTTGCGCTGATCGTCCTCCTCGCCTGCGAGAGTCCCTACGCCGCGCGCCCCGCCGACGAGACGCCGCGCCCGGCGACGCCTGCCGCGGCAGAGGCCCCGGCCGCCGACGCGCCGCTCGGCGACGGCTTCGTGGTGTGGCAGTCGAACCGCTCCGGCCCCTGGCGGATCTGGATCCGCGGCCTCGACGGCTCGCCGCCGCGCCAACTGACGGCGGACGAGGGCGGGCGCGGGCACTGCTGCGCGCACGTGGCGCCCGACGGCCGCGGCGTCGCCTACGTCAGCCTCCCCACCGGCCAGTACCTCTATCCGGAATCGGGAGCCGCGGGCGAGCTGCGCTTCGTGCGGGTCGACGGCGGGAACGAGAGGGTGCTCGCCGGCCTCGCCCGCACCTACTACGAGCACCGCGCCGCGGTGTGGAAGAACCCGCGCGAGATCATCTACATCGACGGCGACGGGCGCACGCGTCTGCTCGACCTCGGGAGCGGCGAATCGCAAGCGCTCACCGTCGAGGGTCAGGACGCTCACGGCTTGCTGGTCAACGCCACTCTCACCCATGCCACTTCCGGGCTGCCGACCTTTTCTCCCTACGACGCCGGGGCGCGCCGCGTCCGCAACGCGCGGGTGCTCGGCGGCTGCCAGCCCTACTTCTCGCACGACGGACGCTGGGGCTTCTGGATCGCCGGCGCCGGCGGTCCCCTGCGCGCCCTCGACCTCGCCACCGGCCAGTCCACGACGGTGCTCGACAAGGGCGACCCGCGCCTGCAGGCGCAAGGCGAGTACGTCTACTTCCCCATGCTCTCGCCCGACGGCCGCCTGCTCGCTTTCGCCGCCTCGGGCGGCAAGCACGACCACTTCCGAGCCGACTACGACGTCTACGTCGCCGAGGTCGAGCCCGCCACCCTGCAGATCGTCGGTCCGGTGCGGCGCTTAACCGCCGAGCCGTCCACCGACATCTACCCCGACGTCTGGTCCGCTCCCCTGGACCTCGGGCGTCACTTCGGCGAGGCGCCCTTCACCGTCGAGCTGACGCCGCCGCCGGGCGACTGGCGCGTTACCGTGGACGGCGCCGAGATCGGCCGCGGCCGCGCCCTGCGGCACGCCTTCGAGCATCCGGGCGACTACGACGTGCGCGCCACCGGCGGCGGCAAGACCCTGCGCGGACGGGTGACGGTGCGGCCGCCGCGGCCGCCCGAGGTGGTGCGCGTCGACCTGCGGCGCGGCAGGGAGGTCATCGTCAGCTTCGACGAGGAGGTCGACGCCGCCGGCGCGCGCTTCGCCTTCGCCTCCGGCCGCGAGATCGCCGCGCAACGCCTGACCGAAGACCGGCGCTCCGTCGTCCTCGAGCTCGCCGGCGACGTC
>DASWIG010000754.1:0-3570 GCA_036397835.1 Thermoanaerobaculia bacterium | reverse complement strand
TCGAGGTGGGCCGTGAGCTGGTCGTCACGAAGGCCCGCGAGGACGCCGGCGAAGCGAGCGTTCGCCCACTGGTCGTACGCGAACAGGTCCCGGATCTGCTGCGCTTCCGTAGGCATGGCGGCGGTGGGCGAGTATAGCAGGCAAACGGCCATCAGCCGCGCGATGGACGCCTCCGGACACCGGGCGAGGGCGATGATGGTGCCGAGGAAGTCCGGTGCCGGAGGCTCAGGGACACCTCGAAGAAGCGCTCCGGGCGTCCCCAGAAACGGGGGAAGGGCCTGGAGCGTCGCGATCTCCTACAATCCGGACCGATGACGACCTCGGTCCGCGTCTCCGCGCCCGGCAAGACGATCCTGATGGGCGAGCACGCCGCGGTCTACGACCGTCCGGCCCTGGTGGCGGCGGTGGACCGCCGCGCCACGGCGACGCTGGCGGCCGGCGACGCCGCCGGCCGCGTGCGTCTCGAGCTGCCGCAGGTGGGCGTCTCCGAGGAGACGACGTGGGACGCCGTCCTCGTCTATTCCCGCCGCTGCCGCGACGCGTGGCGGGCTTACTCGGAGGACCCCGGCCCGGAAGCCTTCGCCCGCGTGCGCGGCGACGATCCGGCCCACCTCGTCAAGATCGCCCTCGGCGAGGCCGCCCTCCACGTGGGCGACGACGAGCCGCCGCCGGTGGATCTTCGGCTCGACTCGGAGATCCCGACGGGCGCCGGCTTCGGCAGCTCGGCGGCGGCAGCGGTGGCGACGGTCGATGCCTACCTGGCGCTGCGCGGCGCGGCCCTGGCGCCGGAGGAGCTCCACCGCCTGACGCTGGAGGTCGAGCGCCGCCAGCACGGCCTGCCCTCGGGCGTCGACAACGCCACCGTCATCCACGGCGGGCTGGTGTGGGCGAAGAAGGAGGAGGCGTCGGGACGCTTCGCGGTGACGCCGCTGGCGGCGCGCTCGTCCGTCCTCGAAGGGATCCGCGTCTTCCATTCGGGTCCCCCGGCCGAGACGACCGGCGCCGTGGTGGCGGCGGTGCGGCGCCGCAAGCAGGCCGATCCGCAGCGCTACGAGCCGGTCTTCGACCGCATGGAAGCGGCCACCTGGGACCTGCGGCGCGAGCTCGAAAAGGAGCGCGCGTCGCCGGCGCGCATGGTCGAGCTCCTGCGCGGCTTCGAGGCCTGTCTCGAGGAGCTCGGCGTGGTGCCGGAGCCGATCCGGGAGGTCGTCCGCCGGGTGGAGCGTCAGGGCGGGGCGGCGAAGATATCGGGCGCCGGCGCCCTGACGGGCCGGGGCGCGGGGGCGCTCCTCGTCTACCATCCCGATCCGGGCGTCGTCGACGGCTGGGGCTTCCTCGGCGGTCTCGAGCGTCTCGACTTGCGGCTCGGCGCCGAAGGCGTGCGACGTTCTCCGCCCTCCCTGCGGCTTCTGGTCCTCCCTTTCGTCCTGGCCTTGGGTTCGTAGTCGGGCCCGGAGCAGAGTGGACGGTAGCGCGCAGCAAGGGAATTTATCTCCAACTGGAGGACGTTGGAATCGAGAGTCGAACCTGACCACGATGGCCGCGTCCGCGGCGGTCGGACGGGTCGGTAAGCGACGGATTCGGACGCCGCAACTGCGGTCGTACCGAGCCTGAGGGCGATCGATTTCCGCGCAACACACCTGCCCCGACACTGACGGCGATCGCCAGCGCCCAACGCGATCGCCCTGGCACTGACGGCGATCGATTTCCGCGCAACGCAGCAGTACCGGCCGCGGAGAGCGTTTCCGTGGGGATCTTCATCCCTACGCCATCTGAAGAGCCGCCCGCCCGCCCAACCCGCCATCGGCGGTCCCTGAAGAGCATCCGCGATCGCAAGAGCGTCCGCGAACGCCTCCGAAAAGCGTTCGGACCGCAAACGGACCGTCGAGCGTCAAAAGAAGAGCATTCCCATCGTCAGATCCCCATCACCCTCGAATGAAGCGCGTGTCGCCGCGCCGTACCCGCTTAGTTTCCCGCCGAAACGCAAGAACCGATCCGGCTCGCCACCTCCCCCTCAACGGGGTCTGAAGCCGAAAAAAAAAGGCCCCACGGACGAATCCGCGGGGCCAGGTGGACAGGATCGGCTCAGCTCGCCGCTGAGCCGGGTCTGGCGGACCGGTACGGACGGCACTGCTTGAGCAGCAGGTCGCGTCGACCCGCCAGCCGGCATGCTGCCTCGAGGACCTTGACGAGCGCGGCGCACGTATCGCCGAAGGACGCCATCGCCTGCTGCTTGGCGGCGAGCGTCTCCTGCGCTTGCGCCGTTTCGCGGCCGACGTGGTCGACGGCAAGGCGCAGACGCCGTGCCGCCGGCTCCAGGACCTCGATTACCTTGGCCCGCGACACTCCGCACGAAGCGAAGCGGGCGGGGGGCAGCTCGAGACCGCGGTCGCGGAGCCGGTCGAGGACGTGCTTGGCCTGCCGGAGTAGCGCGAGCGGGTGTTGCATGATCCGCCGCTCGAATCCCGCCTCCTGCGCTTTCCGCTTGCCGAAGCTGGCGCGGAAGAGGTCGCGCAGGTCGAAGAGTATCTCGCGCAGCGCCGCGGCGGCCTGGTCGCGCTCGTCGCGGTATTGGCCGTCGTCGGCGAGCTCGCCGAGGTGGTTCGTCTCGGCGTCGAGGAGCTCTTGGACGATGCGCCGCAACCGCGCGAGCAGACCGTCGATCACCCCTACCAGGCCGATCGCCGGGCGCCCCTCGTCGAGGTCTTGCTGGAAGACCTTGGCGAGCGCGTCGACGAGCGTCTGGCGATGGGTGAGGACGAAGCTCTCGAGACGGGCGAGCTTGCTCTGGCACGCCGTGACCATCTTCGAGACTTTGGGAACAGCCATGTTGGATCACCTCCTTTCTTCCCGTTGGTGGGTTTTGCTTGGGCGTCCCCCAGAACGTCCGGGGCGTCCGCCTTCAACGAGGACAAAGTAGGCGCGTTCGGAGCGGGTGGATTGTGCGAATCCGTAGGGAAAAAAATCGCAGGTGGTGAATACACCTGCAGATCTCCCCCCTCGAAAGCAGTGCGCAGGACTCTCCTCGGGCATCCGGCACCCCCGCGGCCCGAGCTACCTGGCCTGTCGTTTACCCTTGCCACCCTGGGTCCCGAGCCCGCTGACGACCGCGTCGACGACCTGCTCGACGGAGATCGCCGCGAGCGCTCCCGCATGAAGCGTACGATGCGCCTCACCCGGCGGCGCCCAGCGCCGCGGATCGCGGACGTAGAGGCCCACCGTCGGCGTGCCGGCGGCGGCGGCCAGGTCGAGCAGCCACGACTCGGCGGCGACCACGGCGTCGAGCTCGCCGAGGACGGCCGCGAGCACGTCGAGCTTCAGGTCGGGGCCGATGACCGGATGGATCTTGCCGGTCTCCTCGTGGACGCGGACCGCGCTCCACAGGTCCTCGGTGGTCGCCAGCAGCACGCAGCGCGCCGCGGGCCGGCGGCGGCGCAGCTCGCGCACCAGCTCCTCGAAGCGCTGGCGCGGCCAGGGACGGCCGCCGGCGCCGCCCTGGACGCCCGGATAGACGCCGACGCGCGGACCGTCGCCGCCGACGCGCGCCCGTGCCAGCCGCTCACGGGCGGC
>DASWIG010000753.1:0-9422 GCA_036397835.1 Thermoanaerobaculia bacterium | reverse complement strand
CCATCGCTCTCGGCGATCAGATCCGAGTGATCTCCAAAGATCGGTTGAGCGTGAGGTGGGGATCGCTGTCAAACGAGTCCATCCGGCGAATCGATCTGGCGCTGATGATCACCTTGAGTCTTCCCGGTCAAAGGCAGTGATGGCAACGCTTTGCCGTCAGCAGGTCGTGTGGTTTCCGAGACGTCCGCTCAGCGCCGGTAGCTGGGGTGGTCGTGCCTGGGCCATGCGCTCGGGATCGACGGCGCCGAGGCCGGCGACGCCGTCCAGATACGCCGGCACCCGACGGTTGAACAGGTTCTCGCCGGTGGGTCGCTGGTGGATGTCGGGGAGGAAGGCATGGATCAGCATCCTTGGGCGGTCTACTATACTGTCCCGCCGACCGACCAGCGAGCCCGTGTGACCACCGACCCACCACCTTCTCTCCAGGCCATCCGCGCCTGGTTCGACCGCACCTATCGCGACCAGGGCCTCGCCTACCTGCGTCCGGCGGAGTTCTACTCGATCTTCATGGAGTGACTGGACGTCCGTCCCGGCCATCGGCTCCTCGACGTCGGCTGCGGACCGGGGCTCCTGCTCGGCCAGGCCGTGGAGCGCGGCGCCGCCGCCTGGGGCGTCGACGTCTCCGCGACCGCCCTCGTCCTGGCGCGCCGGCTGGTGCCGCGCGCGCGGGTCTGCGCCGGCAACGCCGAGGCTCTGGGCTTCGCCGACCACGTCTTCAACCACGTCACCTGCATCGGCACCTTCGAGCACTTCCCCGACGGCGATCACGCCCTCGCCGAGCTGCGGCGGGTGCTCAAGCCGGACGGCCGGCTGTGCGTCATGGTGCCCAACTCGCGGACCCTCAAGTGGCAGCTCGAATCGCGCCTAGGCGTCCACGACGAGCGCGCCGCCACCCTCGAGCATTGGCGAGAGGTCTTCCTCGGGAGCCGCTTCACGATCGACCGGATCCACCGCGATGAGTGGCCGCGCTATCGCCGCCGCCGGCTGTTCCGCCGCGGGGGATCGGGCTTCGCCGCGGCCGCCCGACGCGCGCGGCACCTCGCGCCCCTGCGCTTCGCCAACCAGTTCGTCTTCCTGCTCCGGCCCTGAGCGCGCCGCGCCGACAGGGGTGGCAAGGGTAAGGCCAAGGAGCAGTCGTCGAAGCCGGGAGCCGCGGGCGGCCTGTCTCAACCCGTCCTCGAAGAGAGACCTTACCCTTGACGCTCGTAGCTGGGCCGACGAACAAGGGTAAGCCAGTGGAGCGCGGCTCCGTCGTCGAGCATACGGCATCTCTTCGTCCCGAGCCACCTGTGGCGTCGCTTACCCTTGCCACCCTTCCTTGTTCGGCCTCTCCTTGAGCTCATCCAGCGTCAGCCCGATCCGCCGAAACGGTCAGCGCCGGTAGCTGGGGTGGTCGTGCCCGTCGACGACGGCGATCCACGTGCCGTCGTCGAGCCGGTGGGCGTCGACGTGGTGACGGCCGCGGCTGTTCCAGGCGTCCGGCTCCGGCTCCCGCATCGGCGATCCCTCGAGCGGCCGCTCGCGGTACTCGGCCGCGGTCAGGCGGGTGATCTCGAAGGCGCGCACCGCGGTGCCGTACTGCGGATGGCAGTCCTGGGCGTAACGCGCCAGCCGTCCGTCCCATTCCACGACCCGGCCGGCCGGGCGGGCGCCGCGGCGGTCGCCGTCGACGATCGGGCTGGCCGGGTGCTCGCGCCACGGTCCGGTCAGCTCGTCGGCTCGGTAGAGCCGCAGGACGTCGTGGTCCTCGGGCCGCGGGCAGGTGAACATCCACCAGGCGCCGTCGAACCGGAAGGGGGTCGGGTCGGCGACCGGGCCGTCTTCGATCAGGTCCCCCACCGGCCGCCAGCCGCGGGGAAAAGCCTCGGCCCGGTAGAGACGCACGCAGCCCTGTCCGTACATCTCCGGCACCATGTAGAACCCCCCCCGCCAGCGGAAGACGCAGGGGTAGGACACGTTGAACGGCTCGACCAGCACCCGCCCGCGGTACTCCCAGCGGCGCAGGTCCCGGCTGACCGCCACCGCGATCTCGCCCTGGTAGACGGCGTCGTTGAAAACCTCGAAGAAGAGGTGCCAGAGGCCGTCGTGGCGGATCAGGAACGGATCGGCCACGAAGGTGGCGCGCGCGTCGTCCACGTCACGGTAGGTGAGCACGGGATTGTCGACGCCCGGCGCCGGCGACAGCGCCAGCGGTGACGCTCCGGCGTAGACGCCGATCGCGTACCAGTGACCCGGGACGATTCGTTCCGTCATCGGCTCGCTCACGGTTCCAGGGGAAGGGGATTGAAGCCGGTCTTCACGTTCTCGTCGAATGGATAGGCGTGGCGGCGCATGTACTCGTGGAGCGGCGCCTTGTAGCGCCGGTTCTTGAGCTCCGGGGCGAGCCACAGGAATTCCTGCACCACCTCGCGGTCGAGAAACGGGTAGCGCCCCTCGACGCCGCACGCCCCCGCCACCAGCTCCTCCTTGGCGAGGTAGGCGGCCATCCAGTTGCCGTCGAAGTCGGGCCAGGGGCGCAGCACATCAGGGAAGCGCGCTCCCGGCCAGTGACGGCAGGCGGCCACCGTCTCGTCCACCCCGTGGCCCGAGAGGAAGAGGCGGCGGCCCTCGGCGCGGGCGCGGGAGTGGATGAGGGCGAGGCCGCGGCTGGCCCGGTCCTCGTGCACCTCGTAGACCTCCTCCTCGCCGGTGAAGATCCTCACCCGGAAGCTCGCGGGCTCGCAATGGGCGCGCAGGAAGGCGCCGCGCTCGGCGAAGGTCGCCTCGTCCATGAGCAGGACCTCGCCGCCGCGGCGGCGCAGCAGCTCCACGTTCTCCCGGCCCTCGATCGAATAGGCCTTGTGGGCGACGCCGAGCCGGCGCAGGGCGCAGTCGACGGCGCCGCTGTCGTAGCCGGCGCTCAGCGGCAGGTAGCAGCCCTCGCTCGCGCGCTTGCCCACCGCGCGCTCGAAGGCGCGGATCCAGTCGTCGTAGCTCTCCTTGTGCTGGCGGTCGAAGTCGAAGGGCGCCAGGATCGACCGCCGGCTCTCGCCGCCGTCGAGGTCGATCACCGCCACCGTGTTCGGCGAAAGCCGCTCGCCGCCGCCCAGGGCGCCGCGGCAGCTCGAGGCCTCGGTGCCCTTCACGAACAGCGGCTTGGTGCCGAAGGCGTCGGTGGCGGCGACCAGGATCCGGCGGCGGAAGTCGTAGAGGACGACGGCGAGATCGCCGTCCACGTGGCGGACGAAGCCCTCGCCGTGCCGGCGGTAGAGGCCGACCAGGGAGCGGCCGGCGGGATAGACCTCACCGTCCCAGACGCAGACGACGTCGCCGTCGATCAGAGGCGCGGGCTCGCCCGCGACGCTCGAGAGGTAGTGATGGAAGTGGTAGCCTTCGACCTCCGCGGTACGCGTCAGGTCCGGGCCGCGGCGCCGGAGCGTCCGGCGGTCGGCGTCGCGGCGTCGCGAGACGAGGAAGCCGCTCACGGCAGCAAGCCCTTTCGAAGGAGCGAGGATGACCCGAGGGGTTCTCTACATGGTCTGGGGCGACGAGGCCAGACGGGAGGCGGCGCGCTCGATCGAGTCGGTGCGGGCCTTCGGCCTCGACTGCCACGTCCACGAGATGGACGACGGCTCGCGGCTGACGGACAAGGCCCTGATGGGGACGTGCTCACCATTCGACGAAACGCTCTTCCTGGATTCCGACACGGTGGTGCTCGACGACCCGAGCTTCGGTTTCGAGATGGCGGCGCGCCACGGTCTCGCGCTGTCGATCGCGCCGGCCTGCTGGGCGCGCCGGCAATGGGAGGAGGACGCCGGCGCCCGCGGCCGGGTCGGCGCCGAGCTGGTCGAGTACAACACCGGCGTGGTCTTCTTCAAAAAGGGCTCCGAGACCCGGAACCTGTTCGCGAGGTGGCGCGAGGTCGCGGAGGACTACGGCTGGTGCGACCAGTGGAGCTTCGCCCAGGCCGTCGACGACCGCGGCGTCAATCCCTTCGTCCTGCCGCCGAACTGGAACTTCCGCGCCAGCCCGCTCGAGACCCCGGTCTTCGGACCGATCAAGGTCTGGCACACCCGCGAGCCGGTGCCGGAGAACGCGTCGCGGTGGAATCGGGGACCGATCCGCTGGGGCAAGATCGAGGACGGGCGGATCGTGCCTCTGGCGGCCGAGAACGACCCGGACGATTCCAATCGAGGTGGCCGCCGGTGATCCGTTCGACATGCGATCCGCCTCCGTGCACGCTCACCGGCACAAGGGTAGGAAGCCCCTCTTCACGTTCTCGTCGAAAGGATAGCCGTGGCGCGTCATGTACTCGTGGAGCGGCGCCTTGTAATGCCGGCTCTTGAGCTCCGGGGAGAGCCACAAGAACTCCTGGACCGCCGCCCGGTCGAGGAAAGGGTATCGTCCCTCGACGCCGAAAGCGCCGGCGACGAGCTCCTCCTTGCCCTGGTAGGCGGCCCGCCAGCCGCCGACGAAGGTGGGCCAGGGCCGTAGCTGCTCCGGCCACTGGCGGCGGTACTCGGCCAGGATCTCGTCCGCTCCCGTTCCCGACAGGAAGACCCTGCGGCCCTCGCCGCGGGCCCGGGAATGGATGAGGGCGAGGCCGCAACTGGCGCCGTCCTCCAGCGGCTCGTAGGTCTCCTCATCGCCGTCGTCCGCGACGACTTTCACCCGGAAGCTCGCCGCATCGCCGTGCCGGCGCAGGAAGGCTCTCTGCTCGGCGAAGGTCTCCACGTCCATGCGCAGGATCTCGCCGGTGACGTTGCGCCGGCGCAGCAGCTCCAGGTTCTCGATGCCCTCGACGGAATAGACCTTGTAGGCGATGCCCAGCCTGGCCAGGGCGCAGTCGATGGCGCCGCTGTCGTAGCCGGCGCTGAGCGGGAGATAGCAGCCGTCGACCGCCCGCTTCCTGACCGCGCCCTCGAAAGCGGCGAACCAGTCGTCGTAGCTCTGTTTGTGCTGGTGATCGAAATCGAAAGGCGCGAGGATCGACCGCCGGCTCTCGCCGCGGTCGAGGTCCAGGACTATGACCGTGTTCGCCGCCACCCGTTCGCCGCCGCCCAGAGCGCCGAGGGAGCTGGCGGCCTCGGTCCCGTTGACGAACAGAGGCTTCGTTGCGAAGGGATCGGTGGCCAGCACCATGATCCGGCGGCCGAGGTCGGTGACGGCGGCGGCGAACTCGCCGTCGAGGTGGCGCGCGAAGTCCTCGCCGTGTTGCCGGAAGAGCCGGATCAGGGCCTCGCCGGCGCCGGTCCCGGCGGGGCGGTCGTAGATCTCGCCGTCGAAGAGGGCGACCACGCCGTCGTCGGCCGACGGCCGGGGCGTGACCTCACCGGTGACGCGCGCGAGGCATTGCGTGAAGCGATAGCCCTCCAGCTCGAGGGTCCAGGTCAGGTCCGGACCGCGCCGCCGGATGAAGCCGTCGTCGGCGGCCCGGCACCGGGAAACGAGGAAACCGCTCATGGTCCGCTCCCCGGCAGCTCGCCGGCGCCCCGGAGCTCGGCGCCGCCTGCATCCAGCGCGGAGAGCTGCGCCTTCCAATATTCCTTGTAGAGACCTTGGGGCGTCCAAGGTTTTCGCGAGCCGGTCCAGTGCAGGATGCCGGCGCTCCTGAGGTCTGACTCGGCGATATTATCGTCATACCCGAGGCCGTAGAGGTTCCACTTGCGTGACAGCCATTGGATTCTGCGATGAAAGACCAGGTTCATGATCGCCTGGCTGCCAAAGTAGAAGAGGTCGTCGCGGAGCTGCTCACGGACGTTCGACCACAGCTCCATCCAGTATTCGATCCGCGGCACCACGTCTTCTTCTCTCCATCTCGCGAGACGGGTCACGAAGACGCCGCTGTTGAATCCGGGCTGGCTGAAGTCGACGTCGCGGAAGTGGACGGACTCCCTTTGGAATCCCCAGAACGTCATGGCGACGGCGGCCAGCTCGTGCTCTTCCAAGGTCGCTTCCCGGAAGAGCTGCGCCAGGTCTGCCTGCACGATGACGTCGACGTCGAGATAGACGACCTTGTCGAGCTCCGGGAACAGGTCGCAGAGGTAGAACCTCGAGCAGTTGATCGCGGCGGACCGGTGGGGAACGTTGCACACGCCGCCTGCCGCCGCCCGGATGTAGCGTTCGAGGGCCGGCTTGGGGCGGAATTCCCTGATCTCGTAGCGAAAGCTCGGACGCGGGAAGGCGCCGCGGAGCAAGGCGAGCAGCGCGCCGGATTCTCCCGGCCCGGTGACGACGTGGAGGAAGATCGCTTCGGGGCGTGCGGCGTTGAGGACGGCGGAGGCGATCACGGCGACGACGCCGACGAACTGGTGCTCGTCGCTGCCGAGGACGACGTCGATGGTGTGAGCCGAGCGCATGGATCGCGGTGTCAGCCTGCGGGCCGGGCCGCGTACGGCGTCCAGTATTCCTTGTACAGTCCGTCCGGCTTCCAGGGCTTCCTCTCGCCGGCCCAGTGCAGGATCTTCGCCTCCCGCAGCGTCCGTTCGGGAATGGCGTCGTCGTATCCCAGAGGACGCACGTTCCATTCCGGCGGCAAGAGCTGGACGTTGCGGTAGAACGCGAGGTTCATGATCGACTGGGTGCCGAAGACGACGTCTTCCATGGAGCGCCGGTGGACCCGCATCCAGTGCTCGAGCCGCGGCAGGGCTTTCCGCCATCGCGCGAGCTCGGTCACGTAGATGCCGTTGTTGAACACCGGCTCGCCGGGATCGAAGCCGCGCAGGTGCGGCCAGTCCTTCTTGAAACCCCCTTCCCAGGTGCCGAAGCTGGCGACGCGGACGGCGGCGAGGTCGTGGCGCTCGAGCGTCGCTTCCCGAAACAGCTCCGCGAGGTCGCCCTGGACGATGACGTCGACGTCCAGATAGGCGTACTTCCCGAGCTCGGGATAGATGACCCCGAGATAGAACCGCGCGAAATTCATCACCGACGAGGTGTAGGCGGCGTAGGTCCGGTCCTTGCCCGCGCGCACGTAATCGTCCAGGAACGGCGTGCAACGGAACTCCCTCACCTCGTAGCGGAAGCTCGGATCCGGGAACGACTCGCGCAGCAATGCGAGCAATTCGTCGGACTCCCCCGCGCCGACCGCGACGTGGAAGGCCAGGGCCTGGGGGCGCCCGGCGTTGGCGAGGATCGAGCGGATCGTCGGGACGACGCCGACGAAGTGCATCCGGTCGATGCAGATCGCGACGTCCAGGGATTCCCGCGCTCTCACGGACATGGCAGGGGGATGAAGCCGGTCTTCACGTTCTCGTCGAAGGGATAGCCGTGGCGCGTCATGTACTCGTGGAGCGGCGCCTTGTAGTGGCGGCTCTTGAGCTCGGGGCTGAGCCACAGGAACTCCTGCACCAGCGTCCGGTCGAGGAACGGGTAGCGCGCCTCGACGCCGAAGGCGCCGGCCACGGACTCTTCCTTCGCCAGGTAGGCGGCCCCCATGCGACCGACGAAGTCGGGCCAGGGACGCAGCTCTTGTGGCCAGCGCCGGTATTTCGACAGGATCTCCGCACCCGTGCCCGACAGGAAGACCCTGCGGCCTTCGGCGCGGGCCAGGGAATGGATCAGGGCGAGGCCGCAACTGGCGCCGTCCTCCAGCACGTCGTAGGTCCTCGCCTCGCCTTCGTCGTTGACGATCCGCATCCGGAAGCTCGCGGTCTCGGCGTGCCGGGCCAGGAAGGCTTTCCGCTCGGCGAAGGATTCCGCGTCCATGCGCAGGATCTCGCCGGTGACGTTGCGCCGGCGCAGCAGCTCCAGGTTCTCCTCGCCTTCGATGGAATAGGGCTTGTAGGCGGTGCCGAGCCGGGAGAGCGCGCAGTCGATCGCGCCGCTGTCGTAGCCGGCGCTGAGCGGCAGATAGCAACCGTCGACCGCCCGCTTGCTCACCGCCCGCTCGAAGGCCGCGGTGGCGTCGTCGTAGCATTCCTTGTGCTGGTGATCGAAATCGAAAGGCGCGACGATCGAGCGCCGGCTCTCGCCACTGTCCAGGTCCGTCACCACCACCGTATTCGGCTCCATCCGCTGGCCGCCGTCCGGAGCGCTGCGGTAGCTGGCGGCCTCCGTGCCGCTGGCGAACAGCGGCTTCGTTGCGAACGGATCGGTGGCCAGCACCGCGATCCGGCGGCCGAAGTCGTAGACGGCGACGGCGAATTCGCCGTCGAGGTGGCGCGCGAAGCCCTCGCCGTGCCGCCGGTAGAGCCGGATCAGGGTCTCGCCGACGCCGGCTCCGGCGGGGCGGCCGTAGATCTCGCCGTCGTAGACGGCGACGACGCCGTCGTCGGCGAGCGGCTCGGACGGGAGCTCGCCGCCGACGCACGCGAGGTAGTGGGTGAAGCGAAAGCCCTCCATCTCCAGGGTCCGGGTCAGGTCCGGACCGCGCCGCCGGATGGCGCTGTGGTCGGCGCTCCGGCGCCGCGAGACGAGGAAGCCGCTCATGGTTGGTGCCTTGATCTGCCAGGCGTGAGGATACGCTATTTGTGGATGAACCAGACGTCCTTGCGGTCCCGCTCATAGGCTCCGAAGACGCTGTGGACCGGGGCGCCGGTGACCAGCCGGTCCTTGAAGAAGGTGTAGAGGACGTAGTTGAAGACGCCCATGTTGAGGTTTTCCCCGGGCTTGCCGATCGCCGCGAGCGTCTCCGTGATGCGCTCCAGCACCGCGAGCACGACGTCGCGCCGGCCGCCCAGAATCCCGGCGTTGAGCACCGGCAGCGCCTCCTCGCGCGACGCCGCCCACGCGAGGAAGTCGTGGAGGCCCGCGGCCTCGAGCCGCTCGATCGCGTAGGTGTGGTGGCCGAAGGCGATCTCGTCGTCCGCGGGGGGAGGCGGGTGCAGCGTCGCGTCCTCGCTGCCGGCGTAGACCTTGCCGGCGGCCAGGGACGGGAACGGGTCGCCGGCGACGATCACGTCGGATCCGTCGGTCATGAAGAGGCTCTCGATCTCCGGACGGGCGAGCAGGTGGCGCAGGTAGATGAAGAAGCGCTCGTCGTTGAGCGAGTAGGTGAAGCGCGACGGGTCCTCGAACACGAAGTCCACCCGCGCCGTCCGGTGCGCCGCCACGAACGCGTCCGAGAGCCCGTCGTGGAAGATCGTGCCATGGAGACCCGCCGCGTGCAGGGAGTCGTGCCACGCCTCGACGTAGGGGAAGCAGTCTTTCTCGACGCGGACGTTTCGAATAGGGTTGCGCCGGGACGTGAAGTAGGTGGTGAAGATCCGGCCCATGCTGCCATTCCTGGAGCTCTTCCTGAGCGGCGCTCTCCTCCTCGTCCTGGTCAAGGAATTCAAGCACCAGGAGACCGGGGTCCGGAGCGCGCTCGTCTTCGCGGACTGCTTGGTCCTCTGGCTCACGACCACGGCCGTCTTCGCGGCCGCCCATCTCGCCGGTCCGGCCGCGGGCGCGGCCGCGCTCGCAGCCCTGCTCCTGGTCTTCCTCGTCCTCTGGCTCGACGCTCT
>DASWIG010000752.1:0-4924 GCA_036397835.1 Thermoanaerobaculia bacterium | reverse complement strand
CCGACCGCATTCTGGACGCCCTGCTCGCCGGCCTGCCGCCGCTCTACGCCGGCAGCCTTCCTTCCGCTCCGACCGCCAACGCCCGGCTGTCGGTGGAGCTCCATCACATGAACCGGGTCCACAACCTGCGCAACGGCGACGTGCCCCTGGCGCAGTGGCTGCGCCAGGCCGTCTTCCTGGCGGGCGACAAGCCGGAGACCGACGTCTTCGAGGAGACCCTCGACCGGGTGACCAACCTCAAGGCACAGCCTCCCGCGTCCGCGACGCCCGCGACCCTGGCGCCGATCGCCGTCAATTTCGACGTCGAGCCCGAGGCCCTGGTGGCGGGGACGGACGACACGGTTCCGATCGCCTTCCTGGAAGGGGCCCTGGCCAGCGCCCGCTCGGTCGTCAAGCTCCTCGTCCACCGCCACGACGGCGGCGAAGGCGCCTTCCAGGAAGGCGACGAGAAATGGCTGGTCAACGGCACCGGCTGGTTCATCGGCCCGCGGCTGGTGATCACCAACCACCACGTGGTCAACGCCCGCCGCACGGCCCCGGTGCCGGAGCCCGACGCCTCGGCGGAGGACTTCGCGCTGCAGGCGGAGCACTCCTCGGTGCTCTTCGATTACCTGACGGACGACAGCCCGTCCGTCACCGTGGACACCCGCGCGGGCGCGCTCCTGGCCAGCGACAAGACCCTCGACTTCGCCATCCTCCGCCTGCCCGACGACGGTGAGACGCGAACGCCGCTGCGCCTGCGCCGCCGCGTCATCCGCAAGCGCCCCGAGCAGGCCCTGGGCACCCGCGTCAACCTGCTGCAACATCCCAACGGCCGCCCCATGCGCCTCGGTTTCCGCGACAACTTCGTGATCGTCGGCGACGAGACGGTGCTCACCTACGTCACCGACACCAGCTTCGGCTCCTCGGGCTCGCCGGTGTGCGACGACCGCTGGTCCGTGGCGGCGCTGCACTCCGGCTCCCGCAGCATCTCGGCGCAGGGAATCGAGATCCGCGGCCACAAGGTGCGGCGCGAGAACTACGGCATCCCCGTCGCCGCCATCCTCGAGCACCTGGAGACCCGTCATCCCGCTCTGCACCAGGAAATCCTGGACGTCCAGGAACAGCCCTGATTCATCCTCGACTGATTGGAGGTATCCGACATGGCCAAAGAAAACACCATCGAGCCGCGCCGCTGCGCGACCCACGACATGAGCATGGCCGACCGCCAGCGAATGGCGGGCATGGAGCGCTCGTACCTGGCGGCCACCCGCATCGCGGAGGCCGATCTGCGCATCGAGATCCCGGTCGCCTTCATCCACGTGGTGGACGGCCAGCGCGGCCGCATCACCGCCGCGCAGCGCGCCGAGCAGATCCAGGTGATGAACGATGCTTTCAGGTTCATCGGCATCAGCTTCTCCTACGACGAGGACGCGGTCGTCGAAGTGGACGACCCGGCCTTCTTCCGCATGGGCCACGGCTCGTTGCGCGAGCGCCAGTGCAAGTCGCAGAACCAGGCGCTCGATCCCCGCACCGGCCTGAACTTCTACACCGCCGAGCCCGGCGGCGGCCTCCTCGGCTGGGCCACCTTCCCGGTCGACATGGAGGGCGATCCGGACATGGACGGCGTGGTGATGCTGCACACCACCCTTCCCGGCGGCTCCGGCGCGCCCTACAACCTGGGCGCCACCGGCGTCCACGAGGTCGGCCACTGGCTGGGCCTCTACCACACCTTCCAGGACGGCTGCTTCGGCCTCGGCGACGAGATCGACGACACGCCCTCCCACGACGGTCCGAACTTCGGCAAGCCCGGCGACGGCGACCAGCCGCACAACCTCTGCGCCTCGGCCCCGGCGGGCTCCCTGTGCCCGATCCACAACTACATGAACTACGTCGACGACGACTGGATGAACGAGCTCACGGCCGGCCAGAAGGAGCGGGTGTGGGCGCAGATCGGCATGTTCCGCATGGACCTGCTGACCGGCGGAACCGACGAGGAATCCGGCTTCAAGGAAGCCGGAGAAGCCGTGATCTGGTGATCGTCCATCTCCATCGCGACGGCCTGCTGGAGAGGTTCGGCCGCCCCGTGCCCGACGCGGTGGCCATCGCCGCGGCGCTCCGTCGGCTCGATGCCCGCCTGCGCGGTGGTCCGCGGCGGGTGGACTTGGCGGTCGAATCGATCCGCTTCGCCGCGGCCGACCCGCCGGCGCCGGAGGACGACGTCGCGGGGCTGCCGGCGCGCCGGGTCGACGCCCCGGCCGCCCTGCCGGCGGCGAGCCTGCTCTTCACCGCCTCCCACAGCCGTTGCCGCGAGGCGGCGGAGGCGGGCCTCGCCGCCTACGTGGTCGGCCTCGGGGTGCCGGCGCAGGAGCGCGGCCTCGGCTTCACCGACGTGCCCCGGGTGGTCGAGGAGTCCCTGCGCCTGCCCACCGCGCGGCCGATGGCGGCCGGCGTGCGCACGGGCGGTCTGCTGGCGATCCCGGCCGCGGATCCGGGCGCGGCCCGCGCCCGGATCCTGGACGTGATGCGCGTCGACGCCAACGCCGACTGGGTGACTCTCGACGACGTCCTGGTGCTCTACACCGAGGAGCCGGACCTGGAGGACGCTCTCGCCGCCGAGGACGGAGTGGAGCGGCTCTCGTACGGCGTGAACCAGCAGCGCCTGACGGTCGACCTCGATCGCGAAAGCGAGGGTGCTCCCGGAGAGAACGTGCTGCTGCGCCGGCCGGGTCTGGCTCTGCGAGAGGTCGACGGCGACGCCGCGGACACCGGCGGCGGCGCGTTGTCCTGGCAGCAGGCGCGGCGCCGCGTCTTCCGGGGTTCCGCGCCGCCTCCCGCTCCCGATTCTCCGCCCGTTCCGCCTTCGTCCGAGCATTATCGCGCCGCCTTGCGAAAGTACGAAGCGCTCCTGGCGGAGGCGGCGCGTGAGGCGGCGGACGAGCCGGCGCAGGCCATGCTGGCGGCGCTCCGGAAGCTTGCCGGTCCCGCCGCGGCGCCGGACCTGCTGCGCCGCGACGGTCAGCCCGCCGCCCTCGCCTGGACGACCCCGTACGAGTCCGAGGACGGCGGCCATCTCGCGGTCCTGATCCACGATCTTGCGCCCGGCCAGGCCCGGGCGGAGGACGCCCTGGCGTCCGCCGCCGCCGGCGCCCTCGCCGCCGCCGAAGTGCTGCGCGAGCTCCCGGGCGCCCCCGGCGCCCTCCACGCCATCCGCCTGCGGCCCGGCGCCTCGCCGGAGGAGATCTGGCGGCCGTTCCTCCTCGGGGATGAACGGGAGCGCGTGCGGGAGGTGGAAGTGTGTCCCGAGGACATCGAACGGCGGATGGCCACCCTGGCCCGGGTGTCCCGAGCGTAGACGAGGCGGCGAGCAGTCCGGGACGAGGAGGCGCTCACGGATGTCGGCCCTCATCGGCCACGAACCTGACAAGGCTGCGTCACGGGCTCAGCAGGTCCCGACCCTCGTGGTGAGGGTCTGCCCCCGAAGGTCTCGCGGGTGCCGAGGGTTCCGGGTCTTCACGATCCTGCTGGTTCTCCGACATGCCGTCTATGGTATAGCTGATACCTCCGCGGCCGACGTTATACTCTGTCTACGCCGACCACACGAGGAGATCCACGTGCAGAAGAAACCCCTGGCCCGCGTCGTCAACCTGGTCGATCCCGCCAGCCAGCAGATCCTCAACATGGTCGCCTTCGAGGCCGAACGCCGCCTCCTGGCCGACGATCCCGCCGCCGTCCTCGGCATCGCGGGCTCCTTCGCCCTGCTCGCCCGCGACGGCGAGCGCGTGGCCCTGGCGCGCAGCCTCGACCGGCCGCTGCGCTACTTCCTGGCCAAGGAGAAGGCCGGTCCCATGCTCGTCGTCGCCGAGCGTATCGACGAGATCCGCGAGCGTCTCGAGGCGGAGGGCTACGGCGACCAGTTCCACCCGACCTACACCCGCATGGTGCCGGCCCACCACGTGACGCACTTGCGGCTGATCGGCTGCCCCGATCCGAACCCCACCTACCGGCGCTTCTTCGCGCCGCCACGCGCCGTGCTGCCGCCGGATCTCGACGCCATCGGTGAGCGCTACGTGGGAGCCCTGCTCGAGGAGGTCCGCGCCTGGCTTCTCGCGATGCCGCGCGACGAGCCTCTGGGCGTGCTCTTCTCCGGCGGCGCCGACAGCGGCGCGGTGCTGCTGGCGGTACACCACCTCCTGCTCGCCCTCGGCCAGAGCCCCGCCCGCCTGAAGGCCTTCACCCTCAGAGTCGACGGCGGCGGCCGCGACGCCGAGCAGGCGCGCGACTTCCTGCGCCGGAGCGACCTCGAGATGCTCGGCGAGACGGTGGACGTGACCTCCGGCGAGCTCGACCCGCTGCGCGCCGTCGAGGTCATCGAGGACTACAAGCCGCTCGACGTCGAATGCGCGACCGTGGTGCTGGCCCTCCTCGGCTCCCTGCGCCGACGCTACCCCGACTGGCGCTACCTCGCCGACGGCGACGGCGGCGACGAGAACCTCAAGGACTATCCGATCGAGGAGAACGCCGAGCTCACCATCCGGAGCGTGGTCGACAACCTGATGCTGTACCAGGAGGGCTGGGGCGTCGGACGAATCAAGCACTCGCTGACCTACAGCGGCGGGCTCAGCCGCAGCTACGTGCGCACCTATGCCCCGACCCGCCATTTCCGATTCGCCGGCTTCAGTCCCTACACCTCGCCCGACGTGATCGAGGTCGCCGAGGGCATTCCGTTCGCGGCGCTGACGCGATACGACGTGCCGACGCTCTACGCTCTGAAGGGCGAGATCGTCAGGCGCGGCGTCAAGGCGATCACCGGATTCGACATGCCCGTCTTTCCGAAGCGCCGGTTCCAGGACGGGGTGATGCCCGTGGACGCCCTGCACGCGCGCATCGGCCAAAGCGAGAGCAGCCATCGCCGGACTTTCTACAGTCTGTACGCGTAAGCCGG
>DASWIG010000751.1:0-23571 GCA_036397835.1 Thermoanaerobaculia bacterium | reverse complement strand
CTTCAACGTAGAACACATAAGGGATGTGAACTCCCTGCGAGCGAGCCTGCTCCGCAGCCGACGCCGGATCCTCTCCGTGGGCGACGATCTCTTCGCCTTCGAGGACCACCCACTGGCCCGCGTAGGCCTGAAGCTCGTCTTCATGGGCGCGGCGCCATGCCAGCTCGCGAGCCCGGCGTGGCGGTGACAGGCCAGGAGCCTCGGCATGCTCGGTCGAGGTTGCGAGCTCCTGCTCAGCGGCGGCTCTTCGAGTCGCGCGCTCGATCCGATCGGCGGTAATCGAGATCTCGATAGACCGGCCGGGTGGGAGCAAAATGGGCTCTCTCAGCTCCAGGTGCGTGGAGTCGAGGATCTTGGCTTCCAGGGTTTTCACGAGATGGACCTCCGTTCCACGTCCGCATCCTATCACTCTGTCTTGCTTGTCGCACACGCAGGTCGGAAGCCGGCGGGACGCCTGCCAGCCTGCGCGGGCGAAGCCGCCGGCCAGTACCTGACTGCCGATTCGCGACTGGGAGAATCGAATCGTCAGGCGCGGCCTGACCTACCAGGATCCGCCTATTCCTCGGCGATGCGCACCAGCAGCTTGCCGACGTTGCGGCCGTCGAAGAGGCGCAGGAGCGCCGCGGGCGCGTTCTCCAGCCCGTCGACGACGTCCTCGCGCGACCGGATGCGGCCCTCGCGGATCCAACGGCCGATCGCTTCCTGGGCCTCGCCGTAGCGCTCGGCGTAGTCGAAGACGATGAAGCCCTCCATGCGCGCCCGCTGCACCAGCAGCGCCAGGTAGTTGCCCGGCCCCCTCACCCCCTCGGTGGCGTTGTACTGCGAGATGGCGCCGCAGATCACCACCCGGGCGCCGCGGTTGATCCGGGCGAGGGCCGCGTCGAGGATCTCGCCGCCGACGTTGTCGAAGTAGACGTCGACGCCGTCGGGGCAGGCATTGCGGATCTCCTCGCCGAGGTCGGCGGCGGCCTTGTAGTCGATCGCGGCGTCGAAGCCCAGGTCCTCCGTCATCCAGCGGCACTTCTCCTCGCTGCCGGCGATGCCGACCGCTCGGCAACCTTTGACCTTGGCGATCTGGCCGACCACCGATCCCACCGCGCCGCCGCCGCCCGAGACCAGAACGGTCTCGCCCTCCTCGGGCCGGCCGACGTCGAGGAGGCCGAAGTAGGCCGTCATCCCGGTCATCCCCAGGGGGCCCATGGCGAGGCGCAGGGGCACCTGCGGCGGCAGCTTCCGGAGATCGCCGCCCTTCACCGTGGCGTAGCGCTGCCAGCCGAGGACGCCGGTCACCCGGTCGCCGGCGGAAAAGCCCGGGTGACGCGACGCCTCCACCACGCCCGCCGTGAGCCCGCGCATGACCTCGCCGAGGCGCACCGGCGGCACGTAGGAGCGGCGATCGTCCATCCAGCCGCGCATTGCCGGATCGAGGGAGAGGTACACGTTCCTCACCCGGACCTCGCCCTCCTCCGGCGGCCGTACGGGGCGCTCCACGGTCTCGAAGTCGCTGGCCTTGGGCAGGCCCTGGGGGCGGGCGGCGAGGAGGATCTGCAGGTTGGGCTCGCTCATCGGATCTCCTTCGGGGGACGGCGTTCTCGGGGACCGGCCCGAGCCTATCGCACCCGCCGCCGCCAGCGCAGTAGGGTTTTCGACCAGGTGGTCGAAAACCCACTATAGCTTAGCTTATGCGCGGCCATCGATCTTCTGGGAGAGGCTTGACACGGACGGTGGTGGTACAGGTAGTATTTCTACCGGCCGGTCGAAAACAGCACTGCCCCGCCACGTCCCCTCCCGAGAAGGAGAAGCGCATGAGGAAGAAAGCGGCAACCCTCGACAGCGGACTCGAGATGCGGCAACGGGCCACCCTGCCCTCGCTGCGATGGCCGGAGACCGGCGGCACCCTGGCGCACTGGCGCTACTCGCGCGGCTCGCGCCGGGCCAAGCACCTGCCGGCGTCGCAGTTGCGCTACGGGAAGGTGCTCGAGGTGATCGACGCGGTGGAAGACCTCTTCTGAACCGGGGGACCCTCACCCCCGAGAAACGAGCTAAGCTCTGTGCCGGCGAGGAGACGGCATGGCTTACTCGGGATTCGATCTGACGGGACGCGCCGCGGTGGTGATCGGCGGCACCTCGGGCATCGGCCGCGCCCTGGTGGACGGCCTGGTCGAGGCCGGCGCCGACGTGGCCGCGTGCTCGCGCCGCCAGGACGCCGTGGACGCCGCCGCCGACGCGATCGCGGCGCGCGGTCGCAAGACCCTGCGCGTGGCCGTGGACGTGACCGACCGCGGCTCGCTCGAGGCGCTGCTGGCGGCGGCCGTCGACGCCTTCGGCCGGGTCGACGTGCTCGTCAACTGCGCCGGGCGCACCCGCCGCCGGCCGACGCTCGAGGTGGACGAGGAGGAATGGCAGTCGATCCTCGACGCCAACCTCACCGGCACCCTGCGCGCCTGCCAGGTCTTCGGCCGCCACATGCTCGAGCGCGGCGCCGGGCGCATCGTCAACGTCGCGTCGATCGCGTCGTTCGTCAGCCTCTACGAGGTGGCGGCCTACAGCGCCAGCAAGGCGGGCGTGGCGGCCCTGACCAAGTCCCTGGCGCTCGAATGGGGGCCGCGCGGCGTCAACGTCAACGCCATCGCCCCCGGCGTCTTCCGCACCGCTTTGAACCAGGAGCTGCTCGACGGCACCGCGCGCGGCCAGGAATTCAAGCTGCGCACGCCGCTGGGCCGCTTCGGCCGCGTCGAGGAGCTGGCCGGCGCCGCCGTCTTCCTGGCCTCGGACGCCGCCAGCTTCGTCAACGGCGAGGTGCTGGTGGTCGACGGCGGCTTCCTGGCCAGCGGCGTGAACCAATGAGAGGACCGACGATCATGCGACTCGCGGACACGCTCTACCGTGTCCCCCGCCGGCCGGGGCTCCAGCTCATCCACAAGCGCGGCCCGGACGGCGCCCGCGAGCTTTCGAGCTGGCGCCTGTGCCTTGCCGCGGGGGCGCGCACGCGGCTGCAATGTCCGAGCGAAGAGGCGATCCTGGTGCTGCAGCAGGGCAGCGGCACGTTCCGGTGCGGCGACGAGGCCTGGCCGGTGCGGCGCGCCGGCGTCTTCGCGGAGCCGGCGACGGCGCTCTACCTGCCGCCGGACGTGGCCGTGGAGGTGCGCGCCGACGCGCCGCTCGAGGCCGTGCTGGTGGCGACGCCGGCCCCGGGGGACGGCGGCGGTCCGGTTTTCCTGCCGCCGTCGTCCGTGAAGGTCCACGAGCGCGGCCGGGACGGCTACGCGCGCACCGTCCACGACGTCCTGGTGGACGACGACTTCGCGCGGCGTCTGCTGGTGGGCGAGACGTTCAATCCGCCGGGCAACTGGTCGAGCTTCCCGCCCCACAAGCACGACGGCAGGGACGGCGAGGCGCGTCTCGAGGAGGTCTACCACTACCGCGTCGACCCGCCCCAGGGGTTCGCCCAGCAGCTCCTCTACGCGCGCGGCGGCGAGTCGGTGGCGCACACCGTGCGCGACGGCGACGCCGTGCTCCTGCCCTACGGCTACCACCCGGTGGCGGCGCCGCCGGGCTACCGCGTCTACTATCTGTGGGCCTTGTCGGGCGAGGTCCGGCGGCTGACTCTCTACGAGGACCCCGACCACCGCTGGATCCACGATTCGTGACGCCGAAGATCGTTGCCCTGGGTGACGGTGGCCGAGGTCGAGCGCCGCCGGCTGAGCGAGCGCGGCGAGCGCTGAGGGTCTTGACCCCCAACGCCCAGGGTGGGTACCACCCTGGGGACCCCCGGTATCACCCCGGGTCCCCCGTGTTCTCCGCCAGCATGTTGCAGAACAGCTCCCCCTGGCCGATCGCGTCGTCGAGGGCGACGTGGGTGTGGGGATGGGTGCCGAACCAGTGCCGCGGCATGGCGCGCTTGACCGACGCGCGGTAGTCCTTCCGGAGCATCGCCATCGCATAGGTCTTGACGTCGAGGGCGGAGTGGGAGAACGGGCTCTCGCCCGCGAAGCGCATCAGGTACCAGTAGACGAAGAGGAAGTCGTAGGCCGCCGGATAGCCGACGAAGACCGGGGACCCCGGCAGACCCTTCAGCCACGCGACGTAATCCTTCATGACCCGTTCGGGCGGACGCGGTTCGCGGCGGCAGGCTTCCCAGGCCGCGGGCCGGGACTCCCACCAGCGCATGGTGTCGGGATGGCCGGCCGCGCCGGGCAGGGCGTCGAGGTTGGCGGCGAAGGTCGAGACCAGGGTCTTGTCGGCCCGGAACGCGGCCGAGCCGAAGCTGAGCATGGAGTGGGGGCCGGGGATGGGGCCGTCGGCTTCGACGTCGGTGCTGACGTAGATTTCCGCCATAGGCCGTATCTCTCGCTGCGGGCCTACCTTCCGCCGAATCCGCCCATGCCGGGCATCCCGCCCATGTCGGGCATCCCGCCCATGGCGCGGCGCAGCCACTTGCCCTGGACGCCCTTCATCATCTTGCGCATGGTCTGGTACTGCTTGAGGAGCTTGTTGACGTCCTGCACCCGGGTGCCGGAGCCGCCGGCGACGCGCTTCTTGCGTTTGGCGTTGAGGATCCCGGGCCGGCGGCGCTCGTCGGGCGTCATCGAATTGATGATCGCCTCCACGCGCTTGAACTCCTTCTCGTCCACCTTCGAGGCGTCGAGGCCGCGCAGCGGCCCGACCTTGGGCATCAGCTCGAAGAGCTGCGTCAGCGGGCCCATGCGGCGGAGCTGGCGGAGCTGGTCGCGCAGGTCCTCGAGGGTGAATTCCTGCGACACGAAACGCTTGGCGAGCCGCTCGGTCTCGCCGGCGTCGAGACCCTGCTCGGCCTTCTCGATGAGCGAGAGCACGTCGCCCATGCCGAGGATGCGCGAGGCCATGCGGTCGGGGTGGAAGAGGTCGAGCTCCTCGAGCTTCTCGCCGGTGCCGAGGTAGCGGATCGGCAGCCCGGTCACGGTGCGGATCGACAGCGCCGCGCCGCCGCGGGCGTCGCCGTCGAGCTTGGTCAGGATGACGCCGGTCAGGGCTATCTTCTCGGCGAAGGACTGGGCGCTGCGCACGGCGTCCTGGCCGGTCATGGCGTCGGCCACGAAGAGCGTCTCGACGGGCCTGGTGGCCTCGGCGACCTCGCGGAGCTGGGCCATCAGCTCCTCGTCCACGTGGAGGCGTCCGGCGCTGTCGAGGATCAGGCTGTCGTGGCCGCGGTCGCGCGCCGCCTTGAGCGAGCGGCGGGCGAAGGCCACCACGTCCTCCCCCGGCTGCGGCGTCAGCACCGGCACGTTCACCTGGCGGCCCACCTGCACGAGCTGCTCCACGGCCGCGGCGCGCTGCAAGTCGGCGGCCACCAGCAGGGGCTGCTTGCCACTCTCGCGCAGGCGCCTGGCCAGCTTGCCGGCGGTGGTGGTCTTGCCCGAGCCCTGGAGGCCGCAGAGCATGACCACCGCCGGCGTGCCGGAGAGGCGCAGCTCCTCGCCCGGCTCGCCGAGGAGCAGCACGAGCTCGTCGCGGACGATCTTGATCACCTGCTGGGCCGGCGTCAGGCTCTCGAGCACCTTCTCGCCCTCGGCAGCGTCGCGGATGCGGGCGACGAAGGACTTGACCACCCGGACGTTGACGTCGGCCTCGAGCAGGGCGAGGCGGATCTCGCGCAGGGCCCTGTCGAGCACCTCGCGCGACACCTTGCCCTCGCCGCGGAGGCGGCGGAAGACGTCCTGGAGCTTGTTTTGCAGACCGTCGAACATGGGATTCCCTCGAGCCCAGCGTGGACGGCTATCCTAGCCGCCTTTGCCGCGGCAGTGCCAGCTCAACAGGCCTCCGAATCCGCCAGGTCGACGACCTCTCCTTCCCACGGCGCTGACCGGGCGCGTGTGTTGGCTTCTGGACACGATCTTCAGCCTGAGGCGCGGGCGTCGGTTGATATAATGACGAGATGGCCGCCCAACTCGCCAACGCCTATTTCGACAACAATGCTACGACGCCTCTCGACCCGAGAGTGCGCGACGCGATGCTGCCGGCGCTCTCGGACCACCACGGCAACCCGTCGTCGAGCCACCGCTGGGGCCGCGAGGCCAAGCGGACGTTGGAGGCGGCCCGCGCCCGGGTCGCCGCGCTCCTCGGCGCCGAGCCGTCGCGGATCGTCTTCACGGCCTCGGGCACGGAGGCCAACAACACGGTGATCTACGCGCTGGGCCGGGCCGCCGGCTTTCGCGGCCACGTGGTCACCACGGCGCTCGAGCACCCTTCGGTGGCGGCGGCGACGGCGTTGCTGGCGGCGGCCGGCATGGAGGTCACGGAGCTGGATCCGGACGCCCAGGGCGTGGTCGATCCCGACGCGGTGGCGTCGGCGCTGCGGCCCGACACCCGGCTGGTGTGCCTGATGCTCGCCAACAACGAGCTCGGCACCATCCAGCCGGTTCGGCGCGTCGCCGCGCTGTGCCGCGAGAACGGCGTCCCGGTGCTGACGGACGCGGTGCAGGCGGTGGGCAAGATCCCCGTGGACGCCGGCGAGCTGGGAGTGGACTACCTGGCGCTCGGCGGCCACAAGTTCCACGGCCCGCTCGGCGCGGCGGCCCTGTGGATCCGCGACGGCGCCTACCTCGAGCCGCTGCTGACGGGGGCGCCGCAGGAGGGCGGCCGGCGCGCCGGCACCGAGAACGTGCCGGCGATCGCCGGCCTCGGCAAGGCGGCGGAGCTGGCGGCCGCCGAGCTGAACGAGCGCCGCGCGAGCCTCGACGCGCTGCGCCGGCGCTTCGAGCGCGGCCTGGCGGCGATCCCGGAGACGGTCGTCCACGGGGCGGGCTCGCCGCGGCTGCCGCACACCACGAACGTGGCGTTCCTGGGCGTCAGCGGCCACGAGCTCATGCACCGTCTCGACGCGGCGGGCTACGCGGTGTCGACCGGCGCCGCCTGCCACTCGGGGCGTCCGCAGGCGAGCTCGGCGCTCCTGAGGATGGGTATCGCGGAGGACGAGGCCCTGGCGTCGCTGCGGGTGAGCTTCGGGATCTTCAACACCGCCGACGAGGTCGACGGCTTCCTGGCGACGCTGGCGGGCGCCGTCGCGGCGCTGCGGGAGGTGGCCGTCCATGCCTGACGACGGCCGGCGACGTGCGAAGTAGGGTGGGCGCCAGCCTATTCGATCGCTCCGGTTTCGAGGCCGCACCGCCTTCTGGCCCGTAGTCTCCAAGCCGCCAGACCCCAGCCGACCACCGCGCCCAGGGTCGCGCCCCAGAGAGCCCTCTGCCCGCGGACCAGACTCAAGACCGGAGCCTGCGGGCCGGTTTCCAGGGTGCAGAAGGTTTCGCCCTCCTCCGCCAGATCCGGCTGGCAGTCCAGCACGTGACGCACGAGGACCAGATCGTTGAAGAGGGAATCCGGGGACCCCAGGACCTGGCCCCTTTGCAGTTCCGGGGGAAGCTGCAAGTCGCACCGGTCGCTGTTGCCCAGATACACCCGCCGGACCAGTCCCCGGAACGTCCCGTCCAACCGGTCCAGGGTCGTCGCGTGGAAGTCCATCAAGTCGCGCGTCAGCTCTTCCCTCAAGGACTTGCGGGCCTCGCCGGACTCCCGGGCCCAGCGGCAGACTTTCTCGGGCCGCGTCTCGATCAGGTAGGCCCAGGGGTTGAACGTCAGCCCGCCCGGAAACTCCACGCCGGGATGGCGCGCTTCCCATTGAGCGCGCCAGGCGTGGACTTGCTCCACGATCCCGCGGATGTAGCGTTCCTTGTCCGGCCCCTCCTCGATTTCGAGTTCCTTCGCCGTCCGGTTCTCGATCAGGAGGACCACGTTGCTTTCGTGGGCGCGGTGGAAGACGTCCAGGGCTTCCTGCCCGGTGGCGGCCAGGTAATTCTCCCAGTCGTAAAAATGGATCGTGGCGTGGACCGGCTTGGGGTGCGGCGTCTCGAGGATCATCGTCAGCTCGAGGACGTGTTCCCCCCAGGGGACATGGTAGGAAACCACGTTCCACCCGCTCTCCCGGGCGATGCGGACCTGCTCCGGCGTGGGGTAGAGCTCAATCGCGGAACGGCCGGTCACGGTCCTTTGAAAGGCGACATATGCGCGGGCGATGCGGCACAGCATCGCGCCCCGGATCCCCGCGGCCTCGGCCCGCTCCAGGGGCGCGGTCGGCAGGGCCGTATGGTCCAGGACGTACTGGATCAGCTCCTCATCGGGAAGTCGGGCCGCCGCGGGGCCCGGAAGACCCGGGTCCACCACCGGCCCGCGAAAGAGAAGCCCGATCTTGGCCCCGAGACAGCCCGCCAAGATGGCCGCCAAGAGGGCCGCCGCGCCCGCGGCCATTCGCTTCTGGAAGGCGCGCCGGCCGACTGTCGCCCCGGCGGCCCCCGCCGCAGCTTGGGACTGGGGATCGTCCACAGCGGACGCATCCTACCGCGAACAACGCGAAGTGGGCGCCGCCCACCAGGCGACGACGCCGCGGATCCGGCGGGGCGGCTCAGCCGCCCGGTGGTGGACTGCGCCCACCCTACTTCCCGTTTCGCCCGCTACGACACGCCGAACCCTCGCCATCCGGTAGAATCCCGGCGGCACCGACGACTTCCGACCGAGACATGGACCACCCCAGCGTCATCCGTCCCGCCGAGCACGCCGTCTTCAGCTCGGAGAAGATGGGCAAGTCGACGCTCTTCCGGTCCGAGCGCATGCTGGTGGGGCTCAACGCCTTCGAGCCGGGCCAGGAGCACGCGCTCCACGCCCACGCCGGCATGGACAAGGTCTACCACGTGCTCGCCGGCCGCGGGCTCTTCCTGCTCGAGGGCCGCGAGCTGCCGATGCGCTCGGGCGAGATGCTCGTCGCCCCCGAGGGCGTGCCTCACGGGATCCGCAACACCGGCGAGGAGCGCCTGCTGGTGCTGGCAATCCTCGCGCCCGCGCCGGGGACGTAGGAGGACCGCGCCCGCGGGACGCCATGACTGTGACCGCGCTCCTGGTGGGCCTCGCGCTCCTCGTGGGCCTGGCAGCCGGTGCCGCGGCCACCTTCCTGGCGTGCCGGGCGAGGCTCGCCACGTTCCGGATGGCTCGGTAGCGGTCTGGTCTCTCGTTCATGGTCTTTCTTCCTCTTCGGCTCGCCCAGATGGTCATCGGTGGCGACGCGAGCGAGGATAGGAGCGCTGCCGGCGGCCTGTTTGGCGAATCCGTAGGAAAGAAATCTCCAGGTTGGCGAAAACTCCTGTCCGGCGCCCTGGGTCCTCGGTCCGCACGGCGGCGGACGACTGGGACTCGGCGAGGGTCGTCCTCATCAACCAGACCGCGGCGGAGGCGCTCTTTCCGGTGCCGCTCGTCCCCACGCGGTCAACCGCCCTCGTCGCCTGTGGGTCGATTCGCGCCCCCAATACACCCGATTCTCGCCTCTCACCCGCCTTCTTGACCGACTCTAGGTTGGCGTCCCCGGTTGGCGGAGCGCCCTGCCGGCCGTAAGTCGCTGATTCTGAGGAAGTTATAAGTGTCTGTCAACACTAAGCAGGGCAACACTAAGCAGGGGGCTTGACAACACTGGGGCGAAGGGGTAGGATTCCAACTGGAGGCTTTGACCGGGAAACCGGCATTGCCTTTTCTTTTGCTCTACCTTTCCTCCCGCGGTCGAAGATCATCGATGAACGTGAAGCTCCAGATCGGGTGGTCCGGCCGACCCATGATCTCGCGCGTCGTCCTGACGCGAAGCTGGCAGACGAGATCCGCCAACGACTCCAGCTCCTCTCGTCTCGGCTCGACCATCGCGGAGCCGAATCGAACACCCCAGCACACGATGTAGGCGACGAGGTCGGCGATTTGTATCGCCGTTGTAAGCTCGCTGTGGACGAAAAACGGTTCCGGGATGATCCTACCTGCCCGGAGCCTTCCCTTCGCCGTTTCTCGAAAATACAGGGCCATTTGTTCTGTGAGCAAGTGGCACTGTGAACGCTCCAGCTCGTCGAAGATCACCAGTCCCAACTCGTCGAGCCGTTGATCCTCCAAGAAGTAGTAGAAGCGCTCGAAAAGGTACGCATAATCTTTCCGCAGGAAGTGACCCGCTGGCCGCGGCGCACTTGCAGATACTATGCTTGCGAAGGTTCGTATGGAGTGTCGTCCACAGAGCTCGAGCAGTTGCTCGACGAAGGCGAGCTTCGTCTGGGCGAGAGCCGTTAATTCCTGGCGGGTAACGCCGCTCTCCGCTTGACGGCCCCTGGCACTATCTCCCTTCTCGAGGCACCTCACGGTCAGATCTTTGCGCTCACTGGTGCTGATTGGAGGTGCCTGCGCCGCGAGACGGAAGGTCTTTCGCTTCAAGAGCTTCTTGGCCTTGAGCTCCAAATCACCGTCGCTCAATCGCCGGCCGAAGTACTCGAGCTCCGCCTCCCGGACCTGGCAGACGAGATCCCAAAGATGCTGATCGCGGATCGCCACCCCTGCAAGGACCTCGTAGGGCGAGTGACGTTGATCAAGACCCGATTCGTCAAGGAACAGGAGGTAGCTCATGGACCAAGTATAGACCGGAACCAGACTTGAGGAGACGAGGAAGCGCGTCGTCATTAAGGCCGGGGGGCGCGAGGTTGGTGTCGCCGGCTGGCGGAGCGCCTTGCCGGCCGCAAGTCGCTGATTCTGGGGTGTCTGTCGACACTAGTGCCGGGCTCCCGGTTGATAGCCAGCCCCGGGTCGACGCCGGCAGCGTGGTGACCTCGGCGGGGGTGGCGGCCGGCATCGACATGGCCTTCCACCTCGTCGAGACGCTCTGCGGCCGCGAGGTGGCCGACGAGACGGCGCGCTATATCGACTACGAGTGATAGGGTCTCTCACCGAGACTCCGAAGGAGACTATCATGCCACGCTGGGCGCTGCTCCTCGTATTTCTGACCGTTCCGCAGCCGGCGGCCGCCTGGCGACCTACGACGCGTCGACGGGCGAGAGCGTCTACCGCGCCCGCTTCAGCCAGGGCAACGGCTTCACCGGCTCGCCGGTGGCCGCCGACGGCCGCCTGTACTTCCCCAACCAGGAGGGATTGATCGTGGTCGTCAAGGCAGGGCCGAAGTACGAAGAGCTCGCCGTCAACGACATGGAGGAGGAGACGATGTCCACCCCGGCGATCTCGGACGGCGCGCTCTTCGTCCGCACTCGGGGCCACCTCTACGCGCTGGCCGAGGACGGCGGCGAGTAGGGTCTTCTCCGCAGCACCCGGCGCGAGCATAAGCACACTTTTCATCAGCCACAGCAGCCTCGACAACGAGGCGGCCGAGAGGCTCAGGGCTCGGTTCGCGGAACAGGGTCACCAGGCGCGGGCGGCGTCGGGATGCGGCAGCGGGCCGAGCCCCAGACGCTGCGCCAGCTCCTCGAGGATCCGGCTCGCCGCCTCGGGGATGACGGTGCCGGGGCCGAAGACGGCGGCGGCGCCGGCCTCGTAGAGCGCCTCGTAGTCCTGCGGCGGCACCACGCCGCCGACGACGATCACGATGTCCTCGCGGCCGAGCTCGGCCAATGCCTCGCGCAGCTTCGGCACCAAGGTCAGGTGGCCGGCGGCGAGCGAGCTGGCGCCGATCACGTGGACGTCGTTCTCCACCGCCTGGCGCGCCACTTCCTCCGGCGTCTGGAACAGCGGCCCCACGTCGACGTCGAAGCCGAGGTCGACGAACGCGGTGGCGATCACCTTCTGGCCGCGGTCGTGGCCGTCCTGGCCCATCTTGGCCACCAGGATGCGCGGCCGGCGGCCTTCGGCGGCGGCGAAGGCGTCGGCCAGGCGGCGCACCGCGCGGACGGCGTCGTCGTCTCCCATCTCGCGTCCGTAGACTCCGGTGATCGTCCGCACCTGCGCCTGGTGGCGACCCCACACGCGCGCCAGGGCGTCCGAGATCTCCCCTACTGTAGCGCGGGCGCGGGCGGCGTCGACGGCGAGCGCGAGGAGGTTGCCCCCGCCGCTGCCGGCGGCGCCGGCGAGGGCGTCCAGGGCCGCCTCCACGCGCCGCGCGTCGCGGCTCGCGCGCAGCTCGGCGAGGCGGGCGATCTGGGCCTCGCGCACCGCCGTGTTGTCGACCCTCAGCACCTCGACGGGCTCGTCGTCGACGACGCGGTACTTGTTGACGCCCACGATCGTCCGCCGGCCGGCGTCGATCAGCGCCTGGGTGCGCGCCGCCGCCTCCTCGATGCGCATCTTCGGCAGCCCGGTGGCGATCGCCCGCGCCATGCCGCCGAGCGCCTCGATCTCCTCAATGTGGGCGATGGCCCGGCGGGCGAGATCGTGGGTGAGGCGCTCCACGTAGTAGCTGCCGCCCCACGGGTCGATCACCTGGCAGCTCCCGGTCTCGTGCTGGAGGTAGAGCTGGGTGTCGCGGGCGATGCGGGCGGAGAAGTCGGTGGGCAGGGCCAGGGCCTCGTCGAGGGCGTTGGTGTGCAGCGACTGGGTGTGGCCGTGGACGGCCGCCATCGCCTCGACGCAGGTGCGGGTCACGTTGTTGAGCACGTCCTGGGCCGTGAGGCTCCAGCCCGAGGTCTGGCAGTGGGTGCGCAGGGCGAGCGACTTGGGGTCCTCGGGCGCGAACTGGCGCATCGCGCGCGCCCACAGGTAGCGGGCGGCGCGCAGCTTCGCCACCTCCATGAAGTAGTTCATGCCGATCGCCCAGAAGAACGACAGGCGCGGCGCGAAGCGGTCGACGGCGAGGCCGGCGGCGAGGCCGGTGCGCACGTACTCGAGGCCGTCGGCCAGGGTGTAGGCGAGCTCGAGGTCCGCCGTCGCCCCCGCTTCCTGCATGTGGTAGCCCGAGATCGAGATCGAGTTGAAGCGCGGCATGTGCTCGGACGTGTAGGCGAAGACGTCGGCGACGATCCGCATCGAGGGCTCGGGCGGGTAGATGTAGGTGTTGCGGACCATGAACTCTTTGAGGACGTCGTTCTGGATCGTCCCGGCGAGCTGGCCGGGCGCGACGCCCTGCTCCTCGGCGGCGACGACGTAGAGCGCCATCACCGGCAGCACGGCGCCGTTCATCGTCATCGACACGCTCATGCGGTCGAGCGGAATGCCGTCGAAGAGGGTGCGCATGTCGAGGATCGAGTCGATGGCGACGCCGGCCATGCCCACGTCGCCGGCGACGCGGGGGTGGTCGGAGTCGTAGCCGCGGTGGGTGGGGAGGTCGAAGGCGATGGAGAGGCCGCGCTGGCCGGCGGCCAGGTTGCGGCGGTAGAAGGCGTTGGACTGCTCGGCGGTGGAGAAGCCGGCGTACTGGCGGATCGTCCACGGGCGGCGCACGTACATGGTGGCGTAGGGGCCGCGCACGTAGGGCGGGAAGCCGGGCATGGTGCCCAGGTGGCCCACGTCCGCGAGGTCGGCGGCCGAGTAGAGCGGGCGGACGGCGATCCGCTCCGGCGTCTTCCAGGCCAGCTCCTCCACGGGACGGCCGACGGCCGCTTCCCAGGCGGCGCGGTCGGCGGCGGGGAAGCTCGCCTCGGGGGCGTCGAAGTCGAGGGCGGCGAAGTCGGGGACCTTGGTCATGCGGTCATTCTCTCGATGCCGGTCGCCGGCCGCCGACGGGGAGCTTGGGCCGCGACGGCGTCAGTCCGCGACCTTGCGGTAGCGTCCCGCCATGATCACCAGGCTCTCGCCGTAGCGGCCCACGCCGTCGATCGCGTAGGTCCGGCCCTCGCCGTCATGGCGGACCGTCTCGCGCGCTCATGACGGCCACACTACCCCAAAGCACGGTGAGTGCCGCCACCCTGAAGGCGCCCTCGCGCTGGCGGCGGTCTCGGTGGGGGCGCTCCACGCCCTCGCTCCCGCTCCGTAGCTCGATCAAGCAACTCAGGATCGGGTAGCTCGTGAGAGTCATCTTCGAACGCCGTCCCGACGTCGACGCCGCGAGCTCGCAGGCCCTCCGTGACGGCACGCCGTACGTGCTGGTCCGTCAGATAGCGAATCGCCATCAGATCTTACATGCGGTCCCCCGACTCGACGTCCCAGGCGAGGCTCGCCCAGCGCTCGCCCGCGGCCGTGTGCTCGCCGCCGCGCAGGCCGAGCACCGTGACGCAGCCGGGCTTGACGGCGAGGCCGTGGCGCGCGGCCTCGGCCGCCGTCTCCGGGCGCGTCGAGTAGGTGAAGAACCGGCGGCCCTGGCGGCGGGCGCGCGCCGCCAGGGCGGCGAGGGCGCCCGGCCGCTCCTCGCCTTCGGCGGCGAGGAGCTGGAGACGGTCGGTGGCGTCCACCCGCTCGACGACCGCGAGCGCCGCGTCGCCCACCGCGAGCACCTCGGTGGGATGGAGACGCTCGAGGAACTGCGCGCGCCAGTCCTCGACGCGCTCGTACTCGAAGCGGACGGCGCCCGGCGCCGGCCGCCGGGCGCGCAGACGCTCCACGGCGTCGGCCGGCGCCGGCCTGACCGCGGCGGCCGCGCCGCGCTCCCGCGCTCCCTGCGTCACGTACCAGCCGGGGACGTTGACGGCGCCGGCTTTCGCCATGCCCCGGTTGCTCGCGTTGTCCGCCGTCACGAACCCCACCAGCAGGGCGCAGCCCCGGCTGCCGGCGACCCGCGCGGCGGCGGCGACCAGCTCCTGGAAGTAGCCGCGTCCGCGGAGCTCGGGCCGGGTCCAGCCGGCGGTGAGGATCGCGGCCCGCGCCGAAGCGCCGCCGGGAGAGGACAGCCGGCGGTAGTTGAGCCCCATTCCGCTCACCCAGCGGCCGCCCTCGGAGAGCACGAGCACGTCCGGCTCGACGCCGGCGAAGGGCCGGCGGTGGTACCAGTAGCAGGCCCGCCGGTCCCAGCCGCCGAAGCAGGCGTTGAGCGGCTCCAGGTAGCGCTCGTCGTCGCCGGCGGGCAGGAGCTGCGCTTTCAGGCCGCGCGGACGCGTTGCGCGATCGTGCCCATCGAGGTCCACCACAGGGCGTCTCCGTAGCGCCGATCGAGATCGGCGAACAGCAGGTCGAGGTAGTTGCAGTAGAGCTCGTCGAGGCCGTCGAGCATGGTGTGGCCGCCGCCGCGCTTGAAGGCGTGGGCCTTGACCGCCAGCAGGCCGCCGTGCTCGACCACGGCGTAGGCGCGCTCGCGCGGCGACGTCGCCTGGAAGTTGGTCGTGAAATGGACCAGCCGGGAGCCGGGAAGGATCTCGGGATGGATCAGCGAGACCCCGTGAAGGCCGCTCATCGCGGCGCGGGCGTCGGCCGTCACCGGCGTTTGCAGGTCGCGGGCCGAGCTCACGAGCTCGAAGGAGCAGTCGGCCAGGGCCTCCGCCAGCGGCGGCGGCAGGTTCCAGGCCGGCGGCGCGAACCCCCGCACGTAACGCAAGCCGCCGCGGTCGAAGATCGCCAGCGCCTCCCGCAGCTTGCGGCCGCACTCGGCGCGGTCCTGGGCCTGGAACTCGACGGCGAGGCGCGGGCCCGGGTGCAGGTGGTGGAGCCCGTGCACCGCCACCTCGGTCCGCGGCATCGCGTTCAGGAAGGCGACGAAATCGGGATGGCGGTCGACGCGCATGCGCCCCTTGGGATGGACGCTCGCGGCGTGGACCAGGCGGCGCAGCCCGGGGACGCGGGCCGCCAGCCGCGTGGCCACCAGCCCGTTCGGCCGCCAGTCCGGCGTGACGAAGAGCGTGACCGCCAGGCGCGGGTGACGATCGAGCAGCCGCGCGATCCGTCCGAGGGCGCCGCGCTCGAGGTCGCCGCCCGCCTCGTAGGCGTCGGCGGACGTCCCCGGGTGGACGTCGTCGACGCTGAAGCAGACGGCCGCTTCCTTGCCGGGTGGAAGCCAGGTCGGCGTCACGTCCATCGGCGCTCCAGTATAGACGGGTAGGGCGCCGCCGTCCGTCCCGCCGTAATCTCCCTCGTAACGTCTCTGTAGGAAAACCCCTGACAGCTCTGCACCGACGTGCGTCGAAGCCCAGATGACGTAGGATCCGTATTCCGGGAGGTGAACGCTCGAGGAGAACCCACCAGATGACGAGCTTCGGTCCGCCATCGTCAGTATGCCGGCCGCGCGTCCTGCTCATCGGCCCCTACGACCCGCACTGCGGCGAGTACACCTTCCTGGCCCCGCCGCTCGGCGTCTGGCGGCTGGCCGGCGTGCTCGAGGCGGCGGGGTGCGAGGCCCGCGTCTTCGATCCCAACATCTGCTCCGGCACGGCCCCCTCGGGGGGGATCGGGGGGGAAAGCGCGGCCCCCTCGGGGGGGATCGGGGGGGGAAACGCGGTCGAGGCCGAGCTCGACCGGGTGCTCGCGTCGCCGTGGGACGTGGTGGGCGTCTCCACCACCGGCATGACGCTGCGCTTCGACCTCGCCCTGGCCCACCAGGCGCGGCGCGCCCTGCCGAAGGCGGTGATGGTGGCCGGCGGCATGGAGGCCACCTTCCGCCCCGAGCTCACGTTCGAGCTCGGACCCTTCGACCTGGTGGGGCTGGGCGAGGGGGAACGGCCGCTGCTCGAGCTGGCGGAGCGGCTGCGCGCCGGCGCGGCGCTGACCGGCATCGCCGGCACCGCGGAGAGGACGCCCGCGGGCGTGGCGCGCCACTACCAGAGCGCGCTGCCCCAGGCCGAGATGGCCGACGCCATCGCCAAGACGCCTTACGAGCGCATGCCCTACCCGGCCTACTGGGAGCGGCTCGAGATGGCCTATCGGGTGGGCGCGCTGCCGTTCAAGGCCGACCGCGAGGCGCGTCTCGCGGAGATCCGCTCGGTGCGGCTCATCACTCTCAACTACTGCCCTATGAACTGCACGTTCTGCTCGTCGACCAACTTCCTGCACGCGGCCCAGGGCTCGATCGCCCGCGTCGGCCGTCTCGACGCCGAGGAGTGCCTGGCCATGATGCGCCGCATCGTGGCGGCGCAGCCCGGCGTGCGCACGGTCATCTTCCAGGACGACATCTTCGTCTTCACCGCCGACGCGCGCATCCTGCCCCTGTGCGAGGCGATCGTGGCGGCCAAGCGCGACGGCTCGCTGCCCGCGGATTTGCAGTTCATCAGCACCAACCGCATCGACGCCATGACTGCCGAGCGCCTCGCCGCCATGCGCCGCGCCGGCTTCCGGGTGCTCGGCTTCGGCGTCGAGAGCTTCTCGGAAAACGTGCTCCGGGAGTTCAACAAGGTCCGCATCTACCCGTACGTCGAGAAGAACCTCGCCCTCGCCCTCGAGCTGGGCGTCACGCCGTTCCTCGACCTCATCCTCACCTCGCCGCGCTCGACCCTGGACGACCTGGCCACCACCGTGCGCCGGGCCTACGGCTGGGTGCTGGCGGGGTGCGAGGTCGGCATGTACCCCTACGTGATCCCGTTCTCGGGCGCCGCCATGGCGGACGACCCGGAGCTGGCGCCGCACACCGTGTACCGCCGCCAGGAGGTGGCCGGCACCGACGTGGCCTGGGACCAGCCGGTCAAGATCCTGCCGGTCGACCCGGAGGTGCGGCGGGCGATCCTCGCCATAGAAGCGGAATTCGAGTACTGGCTGGCCGAGCTCGCGCGCGAGGTGACGCACATGCCGTCGCGCCTGCGCTCGCTCTTGTGGGTGGCCTGCGCGACGCCGGTGCTGGCGGCCGCGGGACGGCGGGCGCCGCGGCGCGACGAGGTCGTGCGCGAGCTCCTCGACCGGCTGCCCGGGCTCGACGCCGCCGGCCGCAAAGCCTGGTACCGCCGCCTCAACCAGCAGGTCTCCCCCCTCGGTCCCCCCAGGGGGACGCTACGGCCGGCGTCGACGCGAACGCCGTCCGGCGCCGTCCACGTGGCCGTTCCGGCGTGAGGCCGCGATGACGTTTGCCACGGTACCGTCCATGCACCCGCCCGTCGACGCCCCCGCCTACTGGGAGGCGCGGGCGCGCCGCTTCGCCGCCGAGGGCGAAGGGCTGCGGGCGGTGTGCTCGTACGGGATGCCGGCGTTCTACAACGCCTCCATCCACCTGTGCCAGCGCCGCGCCCTGGGGCCCTGGCTCGATCCCGAGCCGGGCTCGGCGGCGCTGGACGTCGGCTGCGGCGTGGGCCGCTGGAGCCGGCTGCTGGCGCGGCGCGGCGCGCGGGTGACCGGCGTCGACCTGTCGCCGACGATGGCCGCCGAGGCGCGGCGCCGGGCGGCGGCGGCAGGTCTCGCCGGGCGCTGTCGGTTCGAGGTCGCGGACCTCGCCGAGCTCGACCTCGGCGAGCGCTTCCCGCTGATCGTGGGCGTCACGGTGCTGCAGCACGTGCTCGAGCCGGCGCGGCTGGCGTCCGCCGCGGCGCGGCTCGCCGACCACCTGGCCCCCGGCGGACGCGCGGTGCTGCTCGAGGCGGCCCCCACCGCCGCCACGGCGCGCTGCGACAGCGCCGTCTTCCGGGCGCGCACGAGCGGCGAGTACCTGCGGCTCTTCGCGGACGCGGGGCTCCATCCCGCGGCGGTGACCGGCGTCGATCCGGCGCCGTTCAAGGTCCTGCTGCTGCCCTCCTACGACCGCTGGCCTCGTCCGCTGGGCGTCGCGGCCCTGGCCGCGGCCACGGCGCTGGCGTTGCCGGTGGACCTCGCCCTCGGCCGCCGGTGGACGTCGCGGTCGTGGCACAAGGTCTTCGTCCTGCGGAGATCACGGTGAGACCGCGCTTTGCGCGCGGTCCGATCGCCGCCGTCCTGGCGCTCGGTCTCGGCGCCGGCGCCGGACCCTGGCTCGAGCCGGTGCGGCCGGACCTGGCCGGCGAACGCGCGGCGGCGAGCGAAGTGCTGACGCTCGACGTCACCAGCGGCGCCGACGCCGGACCCGGCTCTCTGCGTGAAGCGCTCTTCGCCGCCGCGGCCTCCGACGCGCCGGCCCTCGTCGTCGTCCATGCCCGGGTGGAGCTGACGACGCCCCTGCCGCCGCTCGCCGCCGTCGGCGGCCTGACGGTCGAGGGCCGGGCCTTCGCGCGGATCGACGCCCGGCGTCTCGCCGGCGCGCCGGCCCTCGACGTGCGCGGCCCCGGCACCGTGCTCAGAGGTCTGCGGATCAGCGGCGCCGGGGAGGCGGTGGCGGTCCGTGCCGACGGCGTCGAGCTCGACGGCCTCACCCTGGAGGGGTGCGGCGTCGGAGTGCGCGTCGCTCCCGGCGTCGTCGGCCTGACGATCGTCCGCGGCGTCTTCGAGGCGAACGAGGTGGGCGTGGAGCTGCCCGCCGACGCGCGGCGGACGCGGCTCGAGGACAACCGCTTCGCCCGTCACCGCAAGGCCGCGGTGTGGGCGGTGGCGGCGGCTCCCGCGGCCGGCGCCGGCGACGGCCTGGAGCTGCGCCGCAACCGCTTCGCCGGCGACGAGATGGGGATGGTGCTCGCCGACGTGACGGCGACGGTGGAGGACAACGATTTCGCCGCCGCGCGCACCGCGGCGATCTACCTCTCCGGCTCCGGGGCCGTGGTGCGCGGCAACCGCGTGCGCGACGGCAAAGGTCTCGGCATCCACGCCGTCGACGCCCGCGGCGCGGTGATCGCGGGCAACGAGCTGACCGGCAACGGCGCGGTCGCGGTGATGGTGCGCGCGAGCCGGGACACCCGGGTCGAGGACAACCGCCTGCGCGCCAACGCCTACGGCATCGCCACCCTCTTCGGCGCCGGCGACGTGGTGGTCGCCGGCAACGTCCTCGAAGACCATCGCCACGACGCGGTGACGGTGATCGGCGGCGCGCCGTGGCTGCGCGCCAACCGGGTGACGGGCAGCCGCGGCGCCGGCCTGCGCCTGCTCGACTACCTGCCCGTCGCGGGCCCGCGGATCGCCGCGGCGCCGCGCCTCGACGGCAACGTCTTTACCGGCAACCGCCTCGGGGAGCGCCTGGCGGGCGAGTACCGGGAGCGGCGATGAGGAACCTGCGGACGCAGCTTCCGGTGGCCGCCGTGGCCCTCGTCGCGGCGCTCGCGGTCTGGGCCGCGCTGGCCACGGTGCGCCAGCTCGCCGGCGCCTTCAGCCTCGCCCTCTACCTCCTCGCCAGCCTGGCCTTCTTCGTCGACCTCGTCGACCTCCTGGTGCGTCTGGCGATCCACCGGCGGCAGATGGCGGCCGGCGGCCGGCGGCCGACGTGGCGGCTGCTCGCCTCGCCGACCTCGGTGCCGCTGCGCGAGGCGCACCTGACGCCGCGCCAGAAGCGGCTCCACGTCAAGCCCTGGGCGCTCGTCGTCTCGGTCTACGACGCCGAGGACGAGATCGACGACTTCCTCGACCGGATGGAGCCCTTCCTCGACCGCCTGTGGGCGGTCGACGACGCCTCGACCGACGCCACCCGCCTGCGCCTGCTCGACGCCGGCGTGCGCTGCCTGGCCGGCGAGGTCAACCGCAAGAAGCCCGGCGCCCTGCGGGCGCTGCTGGCGACGCTGCCGCCCGACGTCGCCACCGTCGTCGTCCTCGACCCGGACGTGCGCATCCGCGACGGCGGCGATCCGCGCGGCGAGCTCGAGACCGTGCTCTTCGACTTCCAGGCCACCGGCATGGCTGCGGTGAGCCCGCGCATGGCGGTGCGGGAGGACGGTTTCCTGGCCCGCTTCCAGGGCCTCGAGTACGCGATCTGCTGCTCCTTCGGCCGCCGCACGATGGGCCCCGACGGCACCAACTCGGGCGTCTCGATCTATCGCCGCGACGCCCTGGCCACGGCGCTGGCCGCGCACTCGCTCTCGGTCTACGCCGAGGACTTCGAGAACTCGCTGATCCTGCTCGCGGCCGGCGAGGAGATCTATTACGACGAGCGCCTGGTGTTCGAGACCGACGCCAAGCGCACCTGGCGGGGGTGGCTTTCGCAGCGCGTGGGCTGGAGCTACGGCTTCCTCAAAGTCTACAAGGAGCGGCTCGGCGAGCTCCGCCGCATCGGCCGCCGGCGCTTCATGGCCGCCTACCACTACCTCGTCTACACCGGCGGCGTCGGGCTGCTGCTGCACCCGCTGCGGCTGGCGATGGCGGCGGTGCTGGCGGTCAGCTTCGCCAACGGCTGCGACGAGCTGCTGGGGCTCGGCGCGTTGCCCGACAACGCCTTCACCCAGCCCGGCTACTTCCTCGCCGCCTACCTCAAGTACGCGGCGCTCGTGCTGCTGCTGCTCGCCGTCGCCGTGCCGCGCGGCGAGCGCCGGTGGCTGCTCGCGGCGGTGCCCTTCTACCTCTTCTACCAGCTCGCCCACGTCGTGGCCCAGAGCCTCGGCTTCGCCAACTGGATCAGCCTGCGCGTCGCCGGCCGGCGCGTCTACCGCGACCACTACCAGGACGAGGAGTCGCTGAGGAGGCAGCTCCGTGAGGCTTGAAGGCGACGCCGCGACGGCGGCCGCGCTGGCGGCGTTCGCCCTGGTGGCGGCGCTGCCGTGGTGGCTCGGCGACCGGCGCCCGGCGCCGCCCGAGCTCCGGGCGCCGTACGAATTCGTCGTCACCAGCGCCGCCGACGCCGGCCCGGGGAGCCTGCGCGAGGCCCTCCTCGACGCCGACCGGGCGCCGGGCCGCGCCCGCGTCGTGCTCGCCGTGCCGCGCGTGACGCTCGAGGACCCGCTGCCGGCCCTCGTCAATCCCGAGGGCGTGGTGCTCGACGGCGGCGACGCGGGATGCGAGATCGACGCCCGCCGCGCCGGCGACGCGCTGGTGGTGGCGGCCCCCGACTCGGTGGTGCGCGGCGTGACGATCCGCGGCGCCGCCGGCGCCGCGGTCTCGGTGCTGGCCGACCGCGCGCGCCTGGCCGAGGTCGCGATCGAGGGCTGCGGCGAAGGCGTGCGGACGGCTCCCGGCGTGCGCGGCCTGACGATCGAGGACAGCCGCTTTTCCGGAAACGGCGTGGGCGTGCGTCTGGCCGCCGCCGGTCCCGGCACGGCGATCCGCCGCAACCGCTTCGAGCGTCACGACGACGCCGCGGTGTGGGCGGTGGCCGCGCGCTCGGCCGCCGCCGAGGCGGCCGGCGGCCTCGAGGTGCGCGGCAACCGCTTCGTGGAGGACCGGGTGTCGCTGGTGCTCGCCGACGTGCCCGCCACGGTGGAGGACAACGAGCTCGTCGGCGCCTTCGAGGTCGCCGTCTACCTGATCGGCCGCGGCGCCATTGTCCGCGGCAACCGGATCCGCGGCGCGGTCAAGGTGGGCGTCTACGGCGCGCGCCCGATCGACGCCCTGGTGGCCGGCAACGAGCTCGACCGCAACCCGGTGGCGATCCTGATCTCCGGGGCGGAAGGCACGGTGGTGCGCGGCAACCGCCTGCACGCCAACGTCGACGGCATCGCCGCGGTCTTCGACGGCGCCGGCGGCGACAACCTGCTCGCCGGCAACCTGCTGGTGGGCCAGCGCCACGACGCGCTCCTGGTGATCGGGGCGTCTCCGCTGGTGCGCGGCAACCGCGCCCTCTTCAACCAGGGAGCGGGCCTGCGCCTGCTCGACGCGGAGGCCGCCCCCGCGGCGCCGCGGCTCGAGAACAACGTGCTCGCGGGCAACGGCGTCGAAGGTCCCTTGCGAGAGGCGTTCCGCGCCGCCGTCGAGGAGGACGCGCCATGAGCGAGCCCGGCCTCGATCCGCTGGCGCGCCGCGAGCGTAAGCGGGGCCTCGACGCCCTCTGGCTCTTCACCTTCGTGGCGGCGTTCCTGGCGGTGGCGGCGCCCTGGTACGTGCGCAGCCTGGAGATCGACCTGGTGCCGCCCGCGGCGACGCTCTTCGTCGCCGCCGCGGCGTACTTCGCCGTCGCCAAGGTCACCGACCGGCTGCGCCGCGGCGGCGCCGTGGCCGCCGTCACGGCGGCGTCGCAGCTCGTGGGCGTCGGCGTCCTCGCCGTCGTCTGGCACCTGGCCGGAGGCGTCCACTACCCGCTCTTCGTCCTCGTCTTCGCCCTGCCGGTCGCCGGCGCCGGCGTGCTGCTGCCGCGCTGGCAGGTGTGGACGAGCGCCGTCGCCGCCGTCGCCGCCGTCGCCGCGGTGACGTGGATCGAGTCGCCGGACCTGCGCTGGTACGCGTTGCGCGCCGGCTTGCCGGTCGAGACGCTGGTGGGCCTGCTGCCGGAAGCGCCGTCGCGCGCCGGCGACGCCTTCCCCGACGTCCGGCTGCCGCCGGCGTTCCTCTTCGCGGCGCTGGCCGCGTGTGCCGTGCTGCTGCCGGCGCTCGCCGTCCTCACCCGCGCCCTGGCGTCGGCGCGTTCGCAGTCCGCCCGGTCCGACGACGCCGCGGAGCTGCTGGGCGCCGCTTTCCGCGCCTCGCCGGCCTCGCTCGCCCTGGTGGACACGGCGAGCCTGCGCGTCGTCGCGGCCAGCGCGGGCTTCCTGGCGCGGCTGCTCCTCGACGAGCAGGACCTGCGCGAAAAGGACTTCTTCGAGCTCGTCGCCTTCGCCGACCGCGGCGCCGTCGCCGGGCTCCTCGCGGCGGACGGGGGCGAGGTCCCGGCGGCGGTCTACCGCGTGGGTCCCGAGACGCGGACGGCGCGGCTGCGCCTCGACTTGATCGACTCGAACGGTGGCCGCTATGCTTGGTTGTGCCTCGAGGATCAAGATTGAAGGCCGTTCTCCTCTTCCTGTCTCTCGCGGCGTCGGGGCCGGCGAGCGGCCTCGCGCAGGACGCCGCCCAGCCGCCTGCCGTCGAGCCCGCGGCGGCGCCGCGCGGCGCGCTCTTCGTGAGCCTCGACCTCTCCGACCTCTCGCCGGGCTCGGGAGGCGACCGCGCGGCCGTGGACTGGGTGGGCCCCTCCGGCGGCCGGCCGACCTGGTTCGCGGGGCTCGCGACGTC
>DASWIG010000750.1:0-15872 GCA_036397835.1 Thermoanaerobaculia bacterium | reverse complement strand
CTTCCAGAAGGCGTGACGGCGGCGGTAGTAGTCGAAGTACTCGTCGGCCGTCTCCAGCACCCTGAAATAGACGTGGTACTCCGCCGGCGCCCAACTGTCCTTGCCGAAGAGGACGCGGTCCTGCCAGCGCACGAAGAACTCGCGCGCGAAGCGCGGCTGGCGGCCGAGCTCGGCGAGCACCGCGCCGATCTCGGTGTAGACGTTGGGCAGCTCGTCGAGCAGGCGCCCGAGACGGCCCAGGTCGTTGCCCATCCAGCCGAGGTGGGCGTTGACGAACTTGGTGCCGGGGTGCCTGCGGAAGACGTCGTGCTGCTCGGCGATGAGCTCCTCCCACGACGGGCTCGCCTCCGGGCCGCGGTAGCGGCCCGGGCGCTCCATGAGCTCGAAGAGGCGCTCGTTGGCGCCGTCCTTGGCCTGCCAGAAGGGCGCCGGGTCGGCAGTGTGGATCAGCACCGGCACGCCGAGCTCGCCGCACTTGGCCCAGATCGGATCGAGGCGCGGGTCGTTCACGGGCACCCGGGCGCCGGCCGTGTCGACCACGCCCATGCCGAGGCTCTTGTAGATCTTCAGCCCCTGGGCGCCGCTGGCCACGTCGGTCGCCAGCTCCGCCACGGCGCCCTCGGTCCAGCCCGGCTCGCCGATGGCGGAGAAGTCGACGTTGGTGAAGATCACGAAGCGGCCGGGCGCGTCGCGGCGCGCTTTCTCGACCATGCGCTTCAGGTGCTCGGGCGGCTCGAGGCCGGAGCGCGTGGTGCCGTCCGCCCCGGTGACGCGGCGGAAGCCGCGTCCGCTGAGGTTGACCATCACCGCCATGTTGAGCGCGTCCATGGCCGCCAGGAGCTCGCCGAGGTCGTCGTCGAGCATGCCGAACTGGTGGTTGTGGACGTCCACGAACGGATACTTCGCCCGCGTCACCGGGTGCTCCGGCACCACCAGGGTCGAGGGCGGGTCGTATTCGTGGAACGGCGGCACCTCCTCCTGCGCCTGGACGAGCGCCGGGAGGGTCACGAGGGCGGCGGCGAGGGCGATCTTCATGACGAGCGGTCTCCTTGCAGGTCTTACGCCCCCGACCTTACAGGGTGTTGGCAGAACCCTCACCCCCGGCCCCTCTCCCAGGGGGAGAGGGGAGCTGGATTCCGGATCTTCAGGTCCCCCTCTCCCCCTGGGAGAGGGGGTTAGGGGGTGAGGGTTCCGAGGCGGAAGCCCAGTCGATAACATAGGACGATGCGCATCTACTTCACCAACCTGGGCTGCAAGCTCAACCAGGCCGAAGTCGAGAAGCTGTCGCGGCGCTTCGTGGCCGCCGGCCACGCCCTTGCCGCCGGCCTCGACGAGGCCGACCTGCACGTGATCAACAGTTGCACCGTGACCCACCTTGCAGCCCGCGACTCGCGCAAGGCGGCGCGCCGCGGCCGCCGCGAGAACCCGCGGCTGAGGACGGTGCTGACCGGCTGCATGGCCACCGCCGCGCCCGCCGAGGCGGCGCGCGTGGCCGGCGTCGACCTGGTGGTCGCCAACGACCGCAAGGACGACCTGCTCGAGATCGTCCACGAGGCGTTCCCCAAGAGCCGTCCCGACGCCGGCGGTCCGCTGCCGATCCCCTACGTGCCGATCGACTTCGGCCGCGCCCGCGCCCTCGTCAAGGTCGAGGACGGCTGCGACATGCGCTGCGCGTTCTGCATCATCCCGACCACCCGCGGCCGCCAGCGCAGCCGCCGTCTCGAGGACGTGACGGCCGAGGTCCGCGCGCTCGCCGCCGGCGGCTACCCCGAGATCGTGGTCACCGGCGTCCAGATCTCCGAGTACCACGACGAGGGCCGCCGGCTCTACGACCTGGTCAAGGCGCTGCTCGAGGAGACGCCGGCGCCGCGCCTGCGCCTGACGTCGATCGCGCCGTGGAAGCTCGACCGCCGGCTGCTCGGGCTGTGGCGCGACTCGCGGCTGTGCCGTCACGTCCACATGTCGCTGCAGAGCGGCTCGACGGCCACCCTGCGCCGCATGCGGCGTCCCTACACCGCCGGCCAGTACGCCGCCCTGGTCGACGAGATCCGCGCCGCGGTGCCCGGCGTCGCGGTGACGGCCGACGTCATCGTGGGCTTCCCCGGCGAGACGGCGGCGGAGTTTGCCGAGAGCCTGGACTTCGTCGCCCGTCTGCAGCTTGCGAAGCCGCACGTCTTCACCTACTCGCCGCGTCCGGGCACCGATGCCGCCACCTTGCCCGACCAGGTGCCGCCCGCCGAGAAGAAGGCGCGGGTGGCGCAGATGCTGGCGGTGGCGCGCGAGGGCGAGCACGCCTTCTACCGCCGCCACCTCGGCGCGACGCTGGAGGTGGCGTGGGAGGAGAAGAAGGACGGCCGCTGGAGCGGGCTGACGGACAACTACATCCGCGTCTTCGCCGAGAGCGAGGCGGAGCTCGCCGGTACCCTGGCGCCGGCGACGCTGGCTGAGGTCGTCGAGGGTGGGGCGACGGGTCGGGCGTCTGCGCCAAGACGGTCTTGATTCTCGGTGAGCTCCCTGGTAAGCTGGCGGTAACAAGGCAACCGCGACCTGAACCAGCTTGCCCAGCACGACGGGCCCGTGACCGCCGGCGAGGCGGTGACCGGCGGCCTCCACGAACCCCGGAACACCCGATTTGCGTAGTACACTTACTGTGATGGACGCGGCTCGCGTTGAAGCTGTGCTCGGATACGCCCTCGCCGTTGCCGCCCAAGCTGACGATTGGCGGCACCGCGAGCTCGGGCCGATCCACCTCCTCAAGTACCTGTACCTGGCGGACGTGGCTCACGCGAAGAGGCACGGGGGCGAATCCTTCACCGGCGCGGCGTGGACTTTCTACAAGTTCGGCCCCTGGTCCCAGGAGGCCCATGCCCGTATCGAGCCCTCGATGAACGCCCTGCGTGCGAAGAGACGGACGTTCCCCAGCCAGTATCGCGAGAACGACGCCGTGCGTTGGAGCTTGTGCCCAGAGCTGGCCGACGACATGGGAGCACGCCTCCCCGCCGAGGTCGCGCTGCCTTTGGCTCGGGCGGTTCGAGATTTCGGTGACGACACCTCGGGGCTGCTGCACTACGTGTACCGCACTTGGCCCATGCTCAACGCAGCCCCTGGCGAGGCCCTCGACCTGAAGCACCCGCCGAAAGAGCAGCCGGGGGCCACCGCCGCAGTGGAGAATCCGCGGCTCTCCAAGCGAAAGGTCAAACGGCTCCGTGAGCTGGCCGCTCAGCGCCTGGCGGAGCGGCGGCAGCGCCCACGACTCCTTCCCCCCGATCCGCCACCGCGATACGACCAGCTCTGGGAGGAGGCGATGGCCCAGCTCCAGTCCTCCATCGAACCCGAGGAGGGGGTCCTGAGATTCGCTGAAAACGTCTGGCATTCCCCGGCTCGTCGTGATCCCGACCTACCCTGACGACAGCGTGCAGGCCTACGTCCCGCCCTGGTGGGAGAAAGCCCAAGACCGGGACCTGACTCGTGGGCGTCTGATCCGGGCGTTCTTGCCACTCGTGGATCACCAGCAGCACGTGCTGGTGCCCACCGGGCGCTGGGAAGCCGACCAACACGAGACCGCCAGGTACAGGGTCGAAGTTCTGGACGTTCGCAACCCTCCGCGCGGTACCGAGAACCTCCCGGTGGCGGCTCTCCCCAGTCACCCGGGGAGCGTGCGCGCGGTCTACATGGCGAAGAGGCGGCCGGCCCTCGTGATCGCCAAGCCAGGGCCGGGAGTCGAGCGACGGCTCCGTAAGGGATTCCCGGCCTACCAGACCGCGAAAACGATGCTCGTAGCTCCGTACTACGGAGCCGACCAGGACGGCACGCGGGCAGGCTGGCCGCCGGCTCTCGTCCGGAGGATCCGCCGGGGGGAATATCCGCAGTACATCTGCGAGCGGCTCCCCCTTCCTGGCTCCGATGAGTCCATCCTCCGACTCGACCAGATCCAGCCTCTCCTGATCTCGGCACCGTAGCCAGCACACTTCGAAGCCGTCGCCGTAGGCCGCCATGGCTTCTTGCCGCCTCAGCTCGCGGAGCTTCCGCCGGTCGGCGCGGATCTTCTCGCGGATCGCCGCCCGCATGTACTCGCTCTTACTCTTGTAGTCGAGGGCGAAGCAGGCCGATTCGATGAACTCCAGGTCGGATTCGTCCAGTTGAACTTTTTGAGACACCATGATGTCGTCTCTCCTACCAGGGTCCTCCGATGGTACCACAAGATGGACCCAGACGGGGTCCTGAGCTCTCGGCGGGCAGTGCCCGCCCTACAAGAATCCGGAGCCGGACGACGTCCTCGCATCCGCGAGGCAGACGGCGTCACTTCAGGCGGGTTTCAAAACGAGCCGCCCACTCGCGGCGCAGCTTGTGCAAGCTGACCCTGGCGCCCTCGCGCAGCAGCCGCGGCCAGAAGCGCGGACGCGCGGCGTTGTGGCGCAGGGCCAGCCAGATCGCCGCCCTGTAGGTCTTCCAGGTCGGACGCCGGACGGGGAACAGGGGATCGGAGAGGTCGTGCTCGTGGTGGGCCTTGCCGAGCGTCCACGACAGCGGCACGAAGCCGTAGTGGCGACGCACCGTGGCGAAGACCTCGTCGAAGATCCGCGACCGGTACTTGAGGGTCTTGGCCTCGTAGTAGATCCGCGAGCTCGCCAGCCGCCGGGCGAGGAAGCGGATCTCGTGCTCGCGGCCGAGCCGGATCCAGAAGTCGTAGTCCATGCACAGGTCGAGCCGCTCGTCCAGACGCAGGCCGCGCTCGAGCACCCGGCGGCGCCAGAAGACCGTCGGCTGGCAGATGTAGCACTCGTGCGCCAACGCCGCCCAGTCGAAGCCCGGACGGCTGGGATAGGGGCCGAGCGGCCGATCGTCGGTGTCGACGTAGCGGGCGTGGCCGTAGACCGCGTCGCAGCCGGGATCGGCGGCGAAGGCGCGCGCCACGTGGCCGAGGCAGCCGGGCTCGTAGAGGTCGTCGGAGTTGAGCCAGCCGATGACCTCGCCGCGCGCGCGGTCGAGCCCCTTGTTGACGGCATGGGCCTGGCCGCGGTCGGGCTCGGAGACGAAGTCCAACACGCCGCGGTGGCGCTCGCGGTAGCGCTCCAGGATCGCGACCGTCTCGTCCTGCGAGCCGCCGTCGATCACCAGCAGCTCGAGGCGCGGATAGCCCTGGCCGAGGACGCTGTCGAGCGTGCGCTCGATGAAGCGGCCCTGGTTGAGCGAGGGCATGACCACGGACACCAGCGGCGGGTCGACCAGCGGCGCCGCGACCGGCGCCGGAGTCGGCGGGGCGTCGGCCAGCGGCGCGTCGACCGGCGGGGCGACCTCGCGCTCGACGTCCCATGGCCGCACGTGCTCTCGGCCGCGGCGCCCGGTCCTTTCCCGCTCGCGGCGCCGCAGGTCCGGCACGAGCTGGAGGGCCGAAAGGATGTCGTTCAGTGCGGACGGATCTGGCGTTTCCATGATGGTGCGCTCATTCTATGTCGAACACGTCTACGGGCGGAAGACGCGGGTGCATGAGCAGCCCGGCCTCCTCGAGCAGCTCGACTTCCTCCTCCGAGAAGCAGGTCAGCCTCCGGTGGTGCTCGTCCAGCAGTCTCGCGGTCGTCTCTTGGTCGGTCCTATTCCGCTCGAGCTCGCGGATCAATTCTACCGTCGCCATCTCGACGGGCGACAGCTCGAACGGCCCGCCCTCGGCGGGCGTGGGCGCCGCCGCAATGGCCAGGTACTTGCGCCGGAACGATTCCGGCGACGAGAAGTGGAAGTGGAGCACGCAGGGACCCGCCAGGAACCTCCGCGTCTCCGGACCCCACGAGGGCTCCAGGAACCACCCGTGGACGCCGGCGGCGGCAGCGCCCGCCGCCACCGCCACCGCGGACTTGCCGTTGAAGTAGCCGTGGAACCAGGGCCGCGGATCCGTCTGGGCCATGGCCAAGTGCGCCACCATCTCCCGCCAGCCGCCGGGTCCGAGGCGGGCGGCTGCCAGCCGCGGGTTGATTTTGAAGCGGGGTTCCGGGGAGGTCGGATGCAGTATCTCGTGATTGACGTAGCGCAGCAGCGCGAGCCCTGCCGCGGACGCCGCGGCGAAGTGCTCCTCGAGGGTGGCGCCGCCGCGCCCGGAGCCCTCGAGGTAGAAGAGCTCGTCGGCGTCGAGGTGGAGGAGCCAGTCGAGCGGCGCGCCTCCCAGCTCGCCTTTGCGGGCGGCGGCCAGGGCCACGCAGGCGTTGAGGGTCTGGCGCGAGGACACGCCGTACGACGACGCGCGCAGCACCGCGAAGTGCCGCAGCTCGTTGAGCTCCGGGGCTCGCGGCCAGCGGCCCGCCGTGAGGAAGCCCGGCCAGATCGTCAGGCGGCCGGCGTCGTAGCGGTCGCGCAGCCGCCGGGCGTCCGCCGTCTCCTGGGGGTCCTCGAGGTCGTCGAACACGAGCACGAGGTGGTCGACGCCGAGGGCGAAGTGGTGCTCGCACCAGGCGTCGAGACGCCGGCCTTCGCGGTACACGGTGGCCACGATGCCGACCCGTTGCTTCCCCCCCGGGGGACGCTTCCGCACTTCGATGGTCCCGGAGGGCCGCGTGTCGTCGAGCTCGTGGAAGAGCACGGTGCCGGCCGGCAGCGGCGGCGCTGCGATCGGCAGCAGCGCCTCGCCAGGCCCGAGCCTGGGGGCGGGCAGCGACGCCGGCCGCTGCGGCGCGTCGTTGAGCCACAGCGTGAGCGCCCACCGCGCCGGTCCCGGGGCCAAGGCGGCCACCTGGTGGGCGGCGGCGCGGGAGTCGAAGAGCACGGCGGACCCGGAGCGCGGCGCCAGCACGGCGGCGGGCGGACCCGCGGTCGACGTGCCCGGAGCCCACAGGGCCAGCTCGCCGCCGGCGCACTCGTGGCCGGGCGCGTTGAGGTAGATCACCAGGGTGAGGGCGCGGCCGTTGTCGTGCTCGCCGCCGGGGTTGTCGAGGTGGGCGGCGTAGCCGCCCGAGGGCGCCGGGTAACGCGCCAGCATGGCGCTCTGAGGCGGATAGACGCGCCTTTCTCCAACGCGGAGGCCACCGGACAGGCGGGCGAAGGCCCATTGCACCAGGGCGGCCAGCGTCGGCGCGGCGGCGAGCAGTCGGGGCTCGAAGCCGTCGACGTAGCGCACCTCGTCGGAGCGGCGCGCCGTGCGCCGGCCCTCGGCGCCGACGCCGCCCGGCTCCAGCTCGAGCCCGGCGTCATCGAGCTCGCTCCGGATCGCCTCCGTCAGCGCGGACGAGAGGAACGATGGGAGCCGCAGCCACTGTGGTCCGTCAAGCCGTGGTCCTCCGAAGGCCGCTACAAGCTCGTCGCGCGTCGGCAGGGCCGGTTCGCCGTCGCCTCGAAGGCCGTCCCAGAGGGATTCCGGACGAGTCGGCGGCGGCAGCGGGGACCACCAGAGCGCCGTGTCCGGATCCCAGGCCCCGGCGTCGTAGAGCCGCGTCTCCAGCTCGTCGAGGGTGGCGCGGAGCGCGCCGGGAGCGCTCAGGGGGAGGACGCCCGCCGCGGCGGCCTCGGCGGCGGCGGCCAGCAGGCGTCGCGGCGTCAGGGAAGAAGGTCCGCGGCGCACCAGCGTCGCGAGCTGGACCTGGAAGAGGTGCTCGAGCCGCATCGGCTCGGCGAGCCGCCCCAGCGCGGCGAGGTCGACCTCCTCCGCCTCGAGCAGACGTTCCAGCTCGTGCAGCGACGCCAGCAGTCCAGCGGCCGGCGGCACCTTCTACTCCACCACCAGGCGCGGCAGGTCGCCGTGGATCCGCGCCACGATCTCGTAGGAGATGGTGCCGACCAGCGCCGCCAGGTCCTCGGCGCGGACCTGCTGGTCGCCCTGGCGCCCGATGACGACCACCTCGTCCTCGAGCTCGACGCCGGGCACGTCGGTCACGTCCACCATCGTCAGGTTCATGCACACCCGGCCGCGCACGGGGGCGCGGCGTCCCCGTACCAGGACGTGGGCTTGGTTGGAGAGGCGGCGGTCGTAGCCGTCGGAGTAGCCGATCGGCAGCACCGCGACGAGGCTCTCGCGCGGGGTCTGGTAGGTGCAGCCGTAGCCCACGAAGCGGACGGCCGGCACCCGCTTCACCTGGCTGATCCGGGTCTTCCAGGTGAGCACCGGGCGCAGGGTCTCTTCGCCCGTGTCCGCGTGTCGGAGCTTGTAGGAGAGGAAGGTCTCCTTCGACGGCCAGAGGCCGTACTGGCTCACCCCCAGGCGCACCATGTCGAAGTGGGTGCGCGCCACCACCAGGCTCGCCGCCGAGCAGGCGGCGTGACGCCGCGGCTCGCCGAAGCCGGCGGCGCGGACGCGCTCGACGAGCTCGTCGAAGCGCCGGAGCTGGCGCTCGGCGTAGGCGTGGTCGGTGGTGTCCTCGACGTTGGCGAAGTGGGTGTAGGCGCCCTCGAGCCGCACCTCGGAATGGGCGCGCAGGAAGTCCAGGACGGCGGCGAGCTCGTCGTCGTCGACGCCCTGGCGGTAGGTCCCGGTCTCGAGCTTCAGGTGGACGCGGACGCGGCGCCCCTGGTCGCGCGCCGCGGCGGCCAGCGCCGCCGCCGACGCGAGGTTGAAGAGGCCGCAGCGGAAGTCGTGGGCCACCGCTTCGGCGGCCCGCGCCAGCGGCACGTGGCCCATGATCAGCACGTCCTGGGCGAGGCCGGCGGCGCGCAGGTCGAGGGCCTCGTCGAGCGAATGAACGCAGAAGGAATCGGCGCCGCCCGCCGCCGCCAGCTCCGCCACCAGCCGCCGGCCGTGGCCGTAGGCGTTGGCCTTGACGACCACCGCGAGCTCCACCCGCGGACCCACCAGCCGGCGGAAGAAGGCCACGTTGTGGAGGTAGGCGTCGCGCGAGATCTCGATCCAGGAGTTGAGCCCGCGGGTGTCCATCGGAGTCGAAACCCTCACCCCCCAGCCCCCTCTCCCAGAGGGAGAGGGGGCTCGAGTCCCAGGATCTTACTCCCCTCTCCCCCTGGGAGAGGGGCCGGGGGTGAGGGTCTCCGAGCGCAAGCCACCCGGCAACCGCGGCGAGGACAGGAGCTCCGCGAAGACCTCCCAGCGCCGGTCGCCGGCGTCGTCGAGCCCGGCCTCGCGGTCCACCCAGTCGCGCACCAGGTCGAGCCCCAGGGTGTAGTTGATCACGTAGCTGCGGTATTGGCCGATGAAGCGCACCCGCTGCTCGGCGCGCGACGGCGTCATGGCGGCGTAGCGGGTCAGCCATTCGGCGGCGGCCCGCGCGTCGATCTCGCCGTCGAGGTAGCGCCGCGCCGCCGCGTTGTCGGCGTAGCGCAGCCGCTCGACGAGCTGGCGCACGGCGTCGTAGGCCGCGGCCTCTTCGGGGTCGAGCCCGGCCAGGGGGAAGAGCACGTCGCGCTCGTAGGCGAGGCGTTCGGCGCCCGGAAAGGCCATCTCGATACCGAAGTTGGCGCTGCCCTCGGCGATCAGCGACTGTGGGCTGTAGAGCGGATAGACCGTGTATTCCACCCAGCCGCGGCCGTCGACCAGCGTCTTCTCGAGCATCGCGTTGTAGACGTGGTGGCCGGGATAGCCCTCGTGGCACGCCAGGTCGAGCACCCGGTCGATGTAGACCGGCAGGTCGGTGTTGACCTGGATGAGGCTGCGGTAGTCGCCCTGGTACCAGTTGTAGGCGCTCCACGCCTGGTCGCTCACGTACTCGAGGTCGAAGCTCTCGCCTTCGGGCAGCTCGAGGTGGGCCGCGGTGCGCTCCCGGCACGCCCCGACCGCGGTGCGGAAGACCGCGTCGAGCCGCTCGCGGGGCACGATGAACTGCTTGCGGAAGGCCTCGTAGCGCTCGATCAGCGTACCGGTCTCGAATCCCTGCTCGGCGAGCAGGCGGTCGAGCTCGTCGAGCACCGCCTGGAAGTGCGCCTCGTCGTAGGCCGGCACCACCGCGTCGTAGAGCGCCCGCGACTCTTCGTCGAAGGAGAAGCGCTTGCCCTGGAGCATGTCGACGCGGGCCGCCAGCGCCGCGAGCTGGCGCTCGAGGAAGGTCCGCCGGAGCTTGACCGGCTCCTCGGTCTCGGGCGGCAGGACGGGAAGCCGCGCCAGCAGGTCGGCGGCCCCGGCGCGGATCTCGTCGAGCGAACGGCCGCCCTGCTCGCGCCACTCCGGGGCTCCGTAATAGGCGTCGACGTAGCCCTCGTCGTGCTCGCCCACGGCCAGCACCAGCTTCACGTACGACTCGGCGACGGCGTCGAGCGCCAGCGGCTCCTGCCGGCCGCCGTCGCGGGAGGAAGGCCGGCCGCACCCGGCGGCGAGCGCCGCCGCGGCGAACACGAGCCACACCCAGGGCAGGAGCTCGATCGAGGTCGTCATCTTCATCAGCCGTCTTCTCCGGCGTCGCGGGTGAGCGAGCATATCATCGGCGACATGACGATCGAGGCCGCCGTCAACGAATCGGTGCGGGTCGACCCGCGGCTGCCGGAAGGGTACTACGTCGACAACTTCGAGATCGTCCTGGCGACCGTCCGCGAGCGCTACGAGGACGTCCTGAGCGGCGCCGAGCTCTCCTTCCTGGGCGGCTGGAGCACGCTCTCGCTCGCCGCCCGGCGTCTCTACGTGCGCCTGGTCTCGCGCAAGGGCCCCTGCTTGCGCCGCGACCGCGTCGCCTACTCCGAGATCCCCGACCTCGACGCCGCGCTCGCCGAGCTCGCCGCCGCCGGCTTCGCCGACGACGCCCCCGGCGCCGCGGCGGTCGAGCTGCTGCCGCTGCTGCGGTGCGACGAGCTGCGCGCGCTCGCCCGCGACCTCGGCGCGGCCACCGCGCCGGCGGCGCGCAAGCCGGAGCTGCTCGCGGCCCTCGCCGGAGAGGTGGACGCGGCGACCCTGGACCGCGAGCTGCGGCGCCGCGTCGACGTGGTGCGGCCGCGGCGCCAGGACGCCGTCCTCGCCTTCCGGCTGCTCTTCTTCGGCAACCTGCGGCAGGACTGGACGGAGTTCGTGCTGCGCGACCTCGGCGTCGTGCGCTACGAGCCCTACGAGCTGCGCGCGGAGCTGCGCCTGTTTCCCTCCCGCGCGGCCGTCGACGACGTCCTGACGCTCCAGGCCTGCCGCGACGAGGTGCGCGGCCTGCTGGCGGCGGGCGAGCTCGACGCGGCGCTCGGCGCCGGCCGCGCGGTGCTCGCGCGGCGCGACGCCTGGCACCCGTCGGCCCGGCGGCACCGCGACCGCGTCTGTCTGAAGCTCGGCCGCGCCCTGGAGCGCCTCGCCCACGGCGAGACCGGGGACGAGGCCGCGCGGCTCTACGGCGAGGCCCTCGCCTTCTACGAGGCGGCCGAGGCGCCGCCGGCGCGCGAGCGGCGGGCGCGGATCCTGGCCCGGCTCGGCCGCTGCGACGACGCGCTGGCGCTCTGCGCCGAGATCGCCGCGGCGGCGCGCGACGAGACCGAGGCGAGGTTCGCGCCGCGCTTCGCGGAAAGGGTGCGCCGGCCGCGCGGCGAGGCGGTGGCGCCGCGCCGGCGGCGGCGGCCGGTCGCGGAGCTGGCCCTCGCCCGCCGCGACGGCCGGGCCGTCGAAGAGCTGGCGCTGGCGGCCGTCGCGGCGGCCGGCGGCCACGGTTTCTTCGCCGAGAACTGGCTGTGGAAGTCGCTCTTCGGCCTCGCCTTCTGGGACGTCATCTACGCGCCGGTCGAAGGGGCCTTCCAGCATCCCTTCCAGCTCGGTCCGCTCGACCTGCACACGCCCGATTTCCGCAAAGCGCGCGCGGTGCTCGTCGAGCGGCGGCTCGCCGAGCTGCGGGCGCAGGCGCGACCCGGCCCCCGGCTCCTTGCCGTCTACGAGGCCAAGCACGGCACCGCCAACCCGCTGGTGGCCTGGCACGAGGAGCTGCGCCCCCGGCTCGCGCTGGCGCTCGAGCGCCTGACGGGCGAGCACCTCGCCCGCGTCTGCGACCGCCTGAGCCGCGACGTGGGGCGCTACCGCCGCGGCTTTCCCGACCTCTTCGTGGCGCGCGACGCCGCGCCGGGCTTCGAGCTGCTGGAGGTCAAGGCGCCGGGAGACCAGCTCCGCCCCGAGCAGGCGGCGTGGATCGACTACCTGAACGCCCACGGCCTGCCGGCGTCGATCCTGCGGCTGTCGTGGGTGTAGGGGCGCAAGGCCTTGCGCCCTTCGCCGGCCCCGACAGGGCCGGGCGCACGCCGTGCGCCCCTACACCGGGGTTCTTATTTGTCGATCAGGTCGGTGACCGGCTTGGCCCCCGGCGTCTCCGGGGTGATCACCGGCGCCTCCTCGAGGTCGGCGCGGATCAGCAGGTCGAGGAAGAGCTCGCGCACCCCGGGCTTGCCGTGCTCGCGGTAGACTCGCATCACCTCGCCCGGCGTCAGGCGGATTCCGGTCATGTAGTGGAGGTACTGGCAGAAAACGCGAGCCCGCGAGCCGAAGCTGATGATCAGGATCGCCAGCAATACCACCACGAAGAGGACGTGCTCGTAATCGATTCCCGACATCGTCGTGCCCGCTCCCGTCCCGTTGTCCCTCACCCGGCGCCGGAGTCTAGCAGAGCAACCCGCCGTTTCCTGAATGTGTATATTTCAATGATTCGAAGCGTCGGAGCTTCTTGTTGCACGGATCTTGCAGGGCCTCGCGAAGACCAGCCATGACGGAGGAAGAGACATGCGACACCGGGGTAGACGTCCACGAGCCCTCCTGACGATCGCCCTGCTCGGCGCCTTGGCGGCCGCGGCCCAGGAGCCGCCGTCCAAAGACGCTCCGCCGGACGACGGCCCGGTCGTCGAGCGGGCGCGGATCGTGCCGCCCCGCAGCGCCGCGCCGGCCCCGGAAGCCCCCGACGCGGAAGCCCCGCCCGCGGACCCGCGCGATCCCCTGCGCGCCCTGCGGCCGCCCGTGGCCGAGCGTCCGGGCCACCACGCGGTGCGCGAGGTGCGCCTGCTCAAGGCCGGCGCCGGCCGGGTGGACGGCGCGCGCCAGGACGACTGGATCGCCTTCGACATGCGCGGCACCGACGAGCGCTACGACCTCTACGTGATGCGGATCGAGGTCGGAATCGAGACCTGTCTGACCTGCGACAACTACGTCTTCCGCAAGGTCCACGTGCTCGATCCGGCCTGGCACCCCTCGGGGGAGTACCTGGTGGTCCTGGCCCAGGGCTCGCCGAAGCGGCGCGACCTGAGCACCGCGCTCCTGACCACGCCGCTGCGCGGCATCGGCAGCGAGGTGTGGGTCCTCACCCGCGACGGCCGCGACGCCTGGCAGCTCACCACCGTCGGCGAGCGCGGCGGCGCCGTGCTCGAGCCCCACTTCTCCCACGAGTCCGACTTCCTGGTGTGGAGCGAGCGGCTGACCCACGTCGCCGAGCCGTGGGGAGAGTGGGGGCTGCTGGTGACCGAGTTCCGGATCCGGCGCGGCCAGCCGCACCTGGGCAAGACGAGGACCTACCGCTCCGGGATCGGCCACGGCCTGGCCGTGGCGCACGAGCTCACCCCCGACGACGGCGGCCTGCTGGTGTCGGCGATCCCTGATCGCTCCCTGCCGCAGTCCGACGTCGTGCGGCTCGACCTCGAGAGCGAGCGGATCGAGCGCCTGACGTCGACGCCCGACGAAAACGACGAGCTGGCCTCGAACGTGCCCTACGGCGACTACTACGTCTGGGTCACCGACCGCGGCCTCGGCGACCGCCGCGGACGTCTGCCCCGGCGCAACGAGCTGTGGCTGCGCTCGGCCCCTGGCCACGTCCAGGAACGCCTCACCTACTTCAACCACCCGCGCTCCGACCACTACCTGGGCGACGCCATGATCGGCGACGTGAGCTGGACCGCCGACGGCGAGAGCCTGCTGCTGCACGTGGTCAGCTCGCCGGAGGGCTCCGGCGAGGTGGGCGAGGGCGTCTACCTGGTGAAGCTGGGCAAGGAGTACCGGCGTTGACGTTCGGCGCCGTCGTGGTCGGCGGCGGGGTGGTGGGCACGGCCGCGGCCCTGGCCCTGGCGCGGCGCCGAGAACGGGTGCTGCTGCTCGAGCGGTTCGCTCCCGGCCACCCGCACGGGAGCTCCCACGGCGACGGCCGCATCATCCGCTTCACCTACGGCGAGGCGATCTACGTCGAGATGGCGCGCCGCGCCTTCGGCGCCTGGGCCGAGCTCGAGCGCGCGGCGGGCGAGACCCTGGTCGAGACCACCGGGAGCTGGGAGTGCGGGCCGTCGCTCTCGCCCCGGCTCGCCGAGCTCGAGGCGATCCTCGGCCGCTGCGGCATCCCCTTCGAGCGCTGGACCGCGGCCGAGAGCAACCGCCGGGTGCCGCACTTCCGGCTGCCCGCGGGGAGCGCGGCGATCTACCAGCGCGACGGCGGCGTCGTGCGGGCGGATCGCGCCGTGCGCGCCTTGCGGCGCCTGGCCGCGGACGCCGGCGTCGAGATCCGCGACGGCGAGCGGGCCGCCGCGATCGAGGTGCTGGCGGACCGCGTGCGGGTCCGCAGCGCCGCGGGAGCGACGTGGGAGGCCGGCGTCCTGGTGTTGACGGCGGGCGGCTGGGCGCCGGAGCTGCTCGCCCAGGTGGGGCTCGAGGTGCCCCTCCGAATCACCCGGGAGCAGGTCGCCTACTTCCCGGCCCGCGCCGTCAGCCCGGTCGACCACCGCGTCGGCGCCATGCCCACGATGATCGACTACCACGACCGCGAACAGCCGTTCTACGCCCTGCCGCAGATCGACGTCCCCGGCGTCAAGGTGGGCTGGCACCACGGCGGCGCCGAGCTCACCGCGGCGCAGCTCGAGCCGGAGCGACGGCCGGCACTCGACGAGGCCAACTTCGCGGCCGTCCGCGCCTTCGTCGAGCGGCGCTTCCCGCACCTCGATCCGCGGCCGGTGGAGCGCCTCGGTTGCCTCTACACCAACACGCCGGACTATCATTTCGTCCTCGACCGCCACCCGCGGTGGCCGCACGTGGTGGTGGGCACCGGCTTCTCGGGTCACGGTTTCAAGTTCGCGCCGGTGCTGGGCGAGATCCTGGCGGCCCTGGCGCGCGGCGAGACGCCGCCGGTCGACCTCGAAACGTTCGCCCTGGCGCGTTTCGCCGGCGGCCCGATCCGGCGCCGGATCGTCGCTTGAACCCGACGATGCCCGTCCTCCCGCGGGGACGACGAACAAGGAGCACCCTATGCCGCAACTCGCAGACACCGCCGCCCCGACTCGGCAGCTCTCCCCCGACGCCGACGCCCTCGACCGCTTCCGCCGGCGGATGACCCATCCGCTCCTGATGCGTCTCTTCATGCTCTTCAAGCTGCCGCTCGGGCTCTTCTCGGGCATGCGTCTCGCGGCGATCGACGCCGGACGCTGCCAGGTGGTGATCCGTTACGGCTGGCGCAACACCAACCCGTTCCGCTCGATGTACTTCGCGGCCCAGAGCATGGCGGCCGAGCTCTCCACGGGCGCCCTGGCGATGCTGGCGACGCAGACGTCGCCGCGGTCGGTGGCGATGCTGATCACCGGCCTCGAAGCCAGCTTCGGCAAGAAGGCCACGGGCCGGGTGACCTTCACCTGCGAGGACGGCGCCGAGATGTTCGCCGCCGTCGGCGAGACGCTGGCCACCGGCGAGCCGGTGGTCGTCCGCGCCGAGACGGTGGGGCGCATGGAAGACGGCGCCGAGGTGTCGCGCTTCGTCTTCACGTGGTCGTTCAAGCGTCGCTCGACCCCATGACCCTGACGAAGCCGTGTCGGACTGCGGCCAAGTAGGCTAACCTCGCCTGACTGGCCACCAAGAAACGCAAAGCTCGGCCCGGGAAGAGCAAGCCCTGGCCGCCGCAGAGGCACGACCGCGCCTACCGGCGCTTCTTCAGCCTGCCCGAGATGGTGGTCGACCTCGTCCGCGGCTTCATCCCCGAGGACTGGGTACAGCACCTGGACTTGGCCAACATGAGGCAGATGTCCGACGTCATCATCGGCGAGCG
>DASWIG010000749.1:0-2987 GCA_036397835.1 Thermoanaerobaculia bacterium | reverse complement strand
CATGAGCCCGCGATTCGCTCCCCCGCTCCTCCGCGGCCTCCTGACGACCGCGCTCCTCGCCACCGCCGCCGGCGCCCAGGACGAGGACGTCCGGCGCCACGGCATCTTCCTCGACTCGCTCGACGTCAGCCTGGTCAACGTCGAGGTCGTCGCCCTGCGCGACGGCCAGCCGGTGACCGACCTCACCCGCGAGGACTTCGAGGTCTTCGACGACGGCGAGAGCGTCGAGGTGACGCACTTCTTCCGCGTCGAGAGCGGACGCCGCGTCCTCCCGCCGGCCGCCGGCGTCGCCGGCGGCGAGATCGAGGTCGAGCCCGCCCCGCTCCAGGAGACGGCGACCGTCGTCGTCCTCGTCGACCATGCCTTCCTCTCCCCGCCCAGCCGCGCCCGCGTGTTCGCCGCGCTCGACGAGAAGCTCGACGAGCTGATGACCGACGGCACCCGGGTGATGGTGGCGAGCAAGCAGCGCCAGATCCGGGTGGAGCAGCGCCCCACCTCCGACCGCGCCGAGATCGACGCCGCGCTCGAGCGTCTCGGCAAGGTGGCGACGCTGAGTTACGAGACCAACGTGCGCAACGTCGTGCGCCAGATCGAGCAGGGCCTGCGCCTCGCCGACCTGGCGGCGACCGAAGACACCGGCGCCGCCGACGGCGACGCCTCCTTCGCCTATCACCTCGCCCGCAACCACAGCAACGAGACCTTCCAGGAGGTGCGCCACGGCATCCAGGCCCTGCGCGGCTTCCTGGGCTCGCTCGTGGGCCTGCCCGGACGCAAGGCCGTGCTCTACGTCTGCGACCGGCTGCCGCTGCGGCCCGGCGAGCTGGTGTGGAACGTGTGGTTCGAGAAGTACGGCTTCGACTACGGCCGCTCCCTGGGCGTGTCGTCCGTGGAATCGGTGCTGCGGGAGCTCGACACCACCCAGGAGATCCGCGACCTGATCGCCGACGCCGCGGCCAACCGCATCGCTTTCTACCCGGTGGGCGCCGGGCCGATCTCGGGAATCAACCCGGTCTCGGCGGAGAACCGCTCCACCGCGCTGACCCCGAGCGTGGTCAGCCTCGCCGCCGACGTGGAGAGCGGCCTGCGGCTCCTCGCCTTCGGCACCGGCGGCCAGGCGGCGGCCGGCGGCGGCAGCACCGGCTGGCTCTTCGACCGCCTGCGCCAGGACCTCACCCACTACTACTCGCTCGCCTACCCCTCGCCCCACCGCGGCGACGGCAAGGCCCACCAGATCGAGGTGCGCGTCAGGCGCCCCGACGTGAAGCTCCACTACCTCGAGCGCTACCGCGACAAGTCGGGCGACCAGGAGATGAGCGAGCGCACCCTGGCCGCGCTGACGCTCGGCGCCACCGACAACCCGCTCGACGTGCGCCTCACCGTGGGCGAGATGGAGAAGCAGAAGGACGGCCACTACCTGGTGGAGGCCGAGGTGCGCTTCCCCATCGCCAACCTGGTCCTGCTGCCGGAAGAGAAGGCCCACACGGGCCGGGTGTCGATCGTCTTCATCGTCCGCGACGAGAGCGGACGCACGTCGGAGCCGGCTACCGTCCTGCTGCCGATCGAGATCCCCCACCTGAGCGTGCTCCAGGCCCTGTCGCAGACCGCCGTCTACTCCACCCGGCTGGCGATGCGCCGCGGCGAGCAGACGATCGCCGTCGGCGTGCGCGACGACCTCGGAGCCGTCAGCTCCACGGTCAACGTCGACGTCCGCGTCGGCGGGAGTCGGGGTTGACGAGGCTTCGGCGCTCGGCCAAGATGGGACCATGACGAGAATCGGAATCCGAGAGCTCAAGAGCAAAACCTCCAAGATCGTCCGTGAGGTGCGCGTTCAGCATGCCGAGTACGTCATCACGCACCAGGGATCACCGGTGGCTGTTCTGCATCCCTACGGTGCTGCGGACGCCGAGAAGGAACGTCGGGATGAGATGGAAGCTTCCCTGACTGCGATGCAGCAGACGGCCCGCAAGGTGGCCAAGGCCTGGGTGTCCTCCAAGAGTGCCGTCGAGCTTCTCGACGAACAGCGCCGCTGAGCCATGGCGGTCGTCGACGCCAGCGTCTACGTAGCCCTGGTTCACGCCGACGAGCCGGGGCACGCCGATAGCTGGGCATGGCTGCGATCTGCTCAGGCACGGCGCGAGCCTCTTCGAGCCCCCGCCATCCTGGCCGCTGAGGTGGCTGCGGCGGTTGGCCGCGGCACCAACACCCCTGAGCTCTCCCACCAGATCGTCCAGCAGTTGCTGACGTTCAACGTCGTGGAGCTGGTTCCGGTCTCCGTACATCTGGCGGGTCGTGCCGCGGTCGTCGCCGCGGATCACCGGTTGCGTGGCTGCGATGCCGTGTACGTGGCGCTTGCAGACCAATTGGACGACGTCCTCGTGACGCTCGATCGTCAGCAGCTCGAGAGAGGGGCGGATCTGGTGCAGACGCGACGGCCCACAAGTTGAATGCGGAGCGGGGAGAGGGGACTGGCCCCCCAGACGAACCCCGCCGACCGGAACACATCGATCGCCTCCTCTATCTGCGGTATCTGCGGTCGTGCAATCGCCGCACGTCCGTTCAGAACAGGACCGCCGCCATCTCCCCCAGCCGCCGCGCCAACGGCACCAGCTTCTCCCCCACCCCCGCGGCGCCGCTGAGCACCTCGGTGATGGTCTTGAGCTTGCCGAGGATCATGGCGCCGTTCGGCGCCTCGCGCCGGGCCTTCCGCTCCACGTCCGCGGCCTCGGCTTCGAGGTCCTCGGCCACGTCCGCGGCGAGCGGCGCGTCGCGGAGGCCTTCACTCAGCTCCTCGAGGAGAGCAAGGAGCTCGTCCATGGAAGCGCCTTGCTCGACGCGGTTGCCGTCGCCGGTGACGATCGTATTCCCCAGGGCGTTTCGACCGATGGCGACGCTACGATTCTTGGCTGTGATCATTTTCATTTCTCCACGTCACGCTGATCCCTCCGAGCGGGGAGGGTCCCGCACCGTGCCGCGAACGGCAGGACGCG
>DASWIG010000748.1:0-1792 GCA_036397835.1 Thermoanaerobaculia bacterium | reverse complement strand
CTCGAGGTGGTCAAGGTCTCCGAGCTGGGGCTCTCGTCGCCCTTCGGCTGGATCGACCTCCTGACCGACCGGCCCACCCTGATCGCCCTGCGCCTCTCCGCAGCCAACCGCTACAGCGTGGGTTTCCAGGCCGCCTGCCTGCCGCTGCCGCCGGGCGATCCGCCGCCGGTCGATCCGCCGGTCGATCCGGAGCCCGCCACCCTGACCTTGATCAAGCACGTGATCAACGACGACGGCGGCACCCTCAAGGTCGAGGACTTCCCGCTCTTCATCGACGGCCAGCAGGTCACGAGCGGCGTCGCCGAGACGCTGGACCCCGGCACCTACACCGCCAGCGAGGTGAGCCAGGTCATTTACGAGGCGGGCCCCTGGGGCGGCGACTGCGCCGCTGACGGCACCGTGACGCTCGCCGCCGGCGAGAACAAGGTCTGTGAGATCACCAACGACGACAACCCCCCCGACGTCGGAAACCAGGCAACCCTGATGCTGATCAAGCACGTGATCAACGACAACGGCGGCACCTTGGAAGTCGCGGACTTCCCGCTCTTCATCAGCGGCCAGCAGGTCGAAAGCGGCGTCGCCGAGACGCTGCCGGCAGGCACCTACACCGCCAGCGAGCAGAACCAGCCCGGCTACACGGCGGGCACCTGGGGCGGCGACTGCGCCGCCGACGGCACCGTGACCGTCGCCGCCGACGAGAGCAAGGTCTGCGAGATCACCAACTACGACAACACCTCGCCTCCGCCTCCGCCGCCTCCGCCTCCTCCGCCGCCTCCTCCGCCTCCTCCTCCTCCGCCTCCTCCTCCGCCGCCCGCGGACGAGGGTTGCACGCCCGGCTACTGGAAGAACCACACGGATTCCTGGCCGCTCACGGGCTACTCGCCCAGCCAGTCAGTGGCGAGCGTCTTCAGCCAGTCGTCGGCCTACTCCGGCATCGGCTCGGCGAGCCTCCTCGACGCCCTCGACTTCAACGGCGGCAGCGGCGTCGAAGGCGGTGCCCGCAACCTGCTGCGCGCGGCAGTCGCGGCCCTGCTCGACGCCTCGCATCCGGGAGTCGACTACCCGCGAACGACGGCCAGCGTGATCAGCTCCGTCGACTCGGCGCTGGCCAGCGGCGACCGCGACTTCATGCTCGATCTGGCCACGAGCCTCGACCGCGACAACAACCTCGGTTGTCCGCTCAACTGAGCTGCCCGCCGGCGCCCAAAGCTCCCGCGGCGCCCGCGCCGCGGGGGCTTTGCCGCGTCGATCAGCCCCCACCGCGTCAGCCAGCCGGCGAGCGCCCGCGGGTCCGTCAGCTCGTCGGTCCCGCTCTTGCGGTCCGCGGTGTTGATGAGCGCGTGGACGATGCGCAGCTCGCCGGGCGCCGGCTCCACGTCGGGCGTCCAGCCCGGATCGGGCGTCAGGAGCCCGACGTCGCGCTTCCTGGGTGCCATGCTCTGACGGTATCACACGGTCGTGGCGCCCGCGGCCCCGTCGGCTGCTTCGTCCAGATTCACAGCCGAAGCAGCCGTGCCACGCTCACCATCCCTCTTTCACCACCCTTCCGGAGGAACACGAGATGTTCAGGCTCCGTACTGAACCAGACGAAGGTGCCCCAGGCCAATGACGCCGCCATCCTCTTGAAGGGTGACCGATCGCGATCGAGAAACGTCGTCACGTACGCGCAGTCAGTTGGCAGGAAGCCCCCTCCCAGGGCAAGCTCCTCGAGCTCGTGCTTTCGCCGTTCGTTGATGGGGCCGTCCGTCACCACGCACTCGACGAAGACGATGAGCGGAGGCGTCGCGTCGAG
>DASWIG010000747.1:0-1945 GCA_036397835.1 Thermoanaerobaculia bacterium | reverse complement strand
CACGAGATCACCGGCGACGAGTTTCCCCAGGAGCTCGGCCTCGACGAGGCCGTGGACTACGAGAAGGGCTGCTACCTGGGGCAGGAGACCGTCGCTCGAATCCACTACCGGGGGCAGGTGAACCGCCTGCTGCGCGGCCTGCGTCTCTCGGAGCCGATGGCGCCCGGCGCGACGTTGCACGCCGGCGACCGCGAGGTCGGACGCATCACCTCGGCCGCCGAGTCGCCGCGGCTCGGGCCAATCGCGCTCGGCTTCGTCCGCCGCCAGGAGGCGGAGGCGGCAGGGACGGAGAACGAAAGCCCCCTCGAAGCCCGCGGCGAGGACGGCGCGACCGCCACCGCCCGCGTCACCCCGCTCCCGTTCCCCGACTGAGCCTGGCGCGGTCGCTGCCCGGGCGACGCGCGCGATCACGGACAGGCCCGCCTTGATCGTCGCCGCCGGTACTGGCGGTCCCGCGACAGGTCGCGCCAGCGGAGCGACGGCGATTCGACCCTCCTGCAATCCTTCGACGGCGTAGGTCCTGCCGTTGACCTGAATGAGATCGCCGAGCGCTACTCTCGGAGGGCAATGCGAACGGGCGGACTCTTTGGAATCCGGACGATCACCTCGAGCTCGCCGCCCATCGCTTCCACATACCGCCGCAGCGTCGACAGCAACATGTCCGTGCGCTTCTCGAGGGCAGCCACCGCACTCTGGTTTCGCCCGAGTGCTTCGGCCACCTCTTCCTGGGTGAGCTGGAGCGCCTGCCGGAGTTCCGCGAGGCGCATTTCAAGGAGCATCGCCTTGGCGCGCCGTTCGATCTCTCGTCGTTCCTCGTCCGAGAAGTTCTCCGCGAACAGCTCTTCGAGTTTCTTGTTCTGAGTCGTCATTTCGAGTCCCTTGCTGGATCTGATTGTCACGAGCCCAATGATTCGAGGTGCCGTGAGTACACCGCATCGGCCTTCGCCACCATTCGATCGTAGAATCGATCGTCACCGACCTTCGCGTCACCGACCAGGAGTACTCCAACGCGCCGCGGATCGAACGCGAAGAACACGCGAATCTGATGTCGCTTGATGCGAAGTTCCTTCATGTTGGGATAAGTGGAACCCTTGACGGTGTCTGCATGTGGCCTGCCGAGCGTCGGACCGGTGTCTCGAAGTAGCGCCAGTTTGGCCGCCACATCCACCTTGGCGGATTGCTCGAGATTGGAGAACCATTGGTCGAATTCAGGCGTCGCTTCCACCTCCCACGACATGGGCGATTATCATCTCCAGTTGATATCAAGTCAAGTTGATACTCAGAGTGGCGTCCCCTGTGTAAGAGATGAGACGGCCATCAGCCGCAGGGTGTCGCGAGCGAAACGAAGCCCCCGGTTGCGCTGGCGGCTGGTCCTCCGTCGGAACCAGGTGCTCCGTTCCCCGAGTAAGATGAGGTCAGCAAGCACGTCAGCAAGCACTCGCTACCAACGTCTTCGCAAGGGCGTGGACGAAGCACCGACATCGAGCCATAGCGCAAGGAGGTTGACCATGGCATTGAATCTGGGCGCGAAGCTCGCCTGGTATGGGCACTCGACGTTCTTGATCCGCACCGACGCGGGCGCCGACGTCCTCCTCGACCCGTGGATCTGGAAGCCCGACCGCCCGGCGGGGGCGATGAACAACCCCAAGTGCCCGGAAGGCTTCCAGCCGATCGAGAAGCTCGACGCCATCCTTCTCACCCACGGCCATTTCGACCACATCGCCGACACGGTCGACGTGTTCGAGCGCTACCGGCCGGCGGCGGTGGTCTGCAACTGGGAGATCGGCGAGTGGCTGAAGAAGCAGGGGCTCCCCGAGGCCGCGGTGCTGCAGATGAACAAGGGCGGGACGGCGGAGGTCGCGGGGATGTCGGTGACCATGGTGCACGCCTTCCACTCGTCCGGGATCGCCGATGGCGACCGGATCGTCTACGGCGGCGAGCCCGC
>DASWIG010000746.1:0-21400 GCA_036397835.1 Thermoanaerobaculia bacterium | reverse complement strand
AAAGCACGTCGCGTGACTCCTCGCTTCGGGGCAACTTCTATCGGGGTCGCCCGGTGAGAGATCCTCACGCCGGTAAATATGGGGAATCGACCCCATCGCGACAACGGGGGGGCGGAGGTCATCCTCCGCCCTACCCTCTTCTATAAAATGCGGACGCCTCGAGACATGGCCCAACTTGTAAAACCCCGTTGGGGGTTTGAATCCTTCGGATCGTCAACCCTTTGAATCCTTCGGATCGTCAACCCAGGGTGGCGCGCTTCGCGCTTACCCTGGGCTTCGGGATGAAACCCCCTTGGGGTTTGGATCCCGTGACCGCCGGCGAGGCGGTGACCGGCGGCTTCTGGCGCGTAGTCCCCTTGGCAGTATCGAGGTACGGATCGGGGGGTCGTCGCCAGCTTTCTTGCGGTCGCGAGATCATGCTGCGCTTTGATCAGCCAACCTTGGACGAGCTGGCGCTTGAGCTCATCCATAAAGGACTTTCCCACGCTCCAGGATCTCACTGATCAGCGACGCGGGCACTCGGCTGCCGCGCTCGACCTCGGCACGCGTCTTCACCAGCACGTCGAGAGGGAAGGGAATATCTCGCAAGCAGCGGTGCCACGCACGGCGCGCTGGGTCGGCGGCTGTTCACTGTGCGGCACGATGACCAGCAGGTCCAGATCGCTGTCTTCGTCCGGGTCACCCCAGGCGTGGGATCCGAAGAGGATGATGCGGTCCGGCTCCAGCTCGGCAACGAGACGCTGAGTGATTTCCGCCCAAGGGGGGGCGGGTGCGATGGGTTCCGTCTTCACCGAGGAGTGACCTCCTGCAAGGCAGAGGCTAACTGGGATCTGCTCGTCCGTCAACCGGACCTCGGAGATCGCGGGTGCCAGGGCGGCGCGGTCTGAGCTATGTTCACCTGAGAAGATCGCGGCGCTCGCGGCCCGCCCGGCACCCATCGCGGAGGACAGCGTCATGAAGGTCAGCCTCAGCCTCGTCTCGCACACCAACGTCGGCAAGACGACGCTGGCGCGCACGCTGCTGCGCCGCGACGTCGGCGAGGTGCTCGACCAGGCCCACGTCACGGAGGTGGCGGAGAAGCACACGCTGATCGAGACCGAAGGCGGCGAGCTCGAGCTCTGGGACACGCCCGGCTTCGGCGACTCGGCGCGGCTCTTGGCGCGCCTCAGGCGCTCCGGCCAGCCCATCGTGTGGTTCTTCCAGCAGGTCTGGGACCGCATCGCCGACCGGCCGTTCTGGTGCTCGCAGCAGGCGGCGCTCAACATCCGCGACGAGGCCGACGTCGTCCTCTACCTGGTCAACGCCGCCGAGGAGCCCGAGGACGCCGGCTACGTGACGCCCGAGCTCGAGCTCCTGGAATGGCTCGGCAAGCCGGTGGTGATCGTCCTCAACCAGACCGGCGAGCTCGCCGCCGAGAGCGACCTCATGCGCCTGCGCATGGACGTGTGGCGGCGCCACCTGGAGCGCTTCAGCGTGGTCCGCGACGTCGTGGCGCTGGACGCGTTCAGCCGCTGCTGGGTCCACGAGAGCGAGCTCTTCGACCGCATCGCGCCGCTCGTCCCCGCGGCTGACCGGCCGCTCATGGAGGAGCTGCGGCGCGCCTGGAGCGAGCGCAACCTGCGGGTCTTCGAGCACTCGCTGGCGGCGATGGCGGCCTACCTGGCGCGGGCGGCGAGCGACCGCGAGGGGCTGCCGAGCCGCAAGCCGAGCCGCGCCGAGAAGCGCCGCGCCTTCGCCGCCCTGGGCGAGCGGCTCGAATCGTGGACGGGCGAGCTGACGCGGACGCTGCTCGCCGCCCACGACCTCGAAGGGAAGGCCGCCGACGCCATCGAGCGCCGTATCGACGCCTTCGTCGTCCAGGGCGAGGAGCGCATCGGCCCGGAGAAGGGCGCGCTGTTGGGCGGGGTGCTCAGCGGCGCCCTCGGCGGTCTGGCGGCCGACGTCATGGCGGGCGGCCTGACTTTCGGGGGAGGGATGCTCGCCGGCGCCATCCTCGGCGCCCTGGGCGGCGCCGGTCTGGCGCGCGGGTACCAACTCGTCACCGCCGGCAACCGGCCGGCGGTGAGCTGGTCGCCGGCGTTCCTCGACGGGCTCGCGGAACGCACCCTGCTGCGCTACCTGGCGATCGCCCACTTCGGCCGCGGCCGCGGCGAGTTCCAGGCCGAGGACGAGCCGCGGCGCTGGCGCGCGGCGGTGGCCGCGGCCCTGGCGGCCGACGCCGAAGGCTGGCGGGAGACCTGGAAGAGCCTGGCGCGCCAGGCCCAGGCGCGTCCGCCCGACGTGCGCCAGGGCGACCTCAGCCCGGCGATCGAGAGCGTCCGCGCGTGGCTCGAGCGGGCGGCCCGGGCGGCGCTCACGGAGCTCTATCCGGCGGCGGCCGGCGCCCTGCTCAGACCGGGTTCTCGACGTCGATGAACTCGACCTCGATTCCGAAGCGCCCGGCCAGGTGCTCGCCGAGGGCGCGCACGCCGAGGCGCTCGGTGGCGTAGTGGCCCGCGGCCAGGTAGTGGATGCCGGCTTCCCGCGCCACGTTCATCACCCACTCGCTGACCTCGCCGGTGAGGAAGGCGTCGAGGCCGGCGGCGATCGCGCCGTGGAGCTCGCGCTGGGCCGCGCCGCTGACCACGGCGAGGGTGCGCACCGGGTCCGGACCGCAGGGGAAGGCGAGGGGCTCGCGGCCGTAGACCTCCCGGGTGCGCCGCAGCAGCTCGGCCGCCGGGATCGGCGCGGCGAAACGGCCGCTAAAGCCGGTGGGCTCGCCGCCGTGGTAGGCGCAGGGCTCGAGGTCGACGAGGCCGAAGGCGCGCGCCGCCAGGGCGTTGTTGCCGAGCTCGGGGTGACGGTCGAGGGGCAGGTGGTAGGCGAGCAGGTTGATCTCGCCGAGCACCAGCTCGCGAACCCGGGCGTAGTGGATGCCGGTCAGCACCGGCGAGGACCCCTTCCAGAAGATGCCGTGGTGGACGAGGACCGCGTCCGCCGCTCGCTCGCGCGCCGCCGCGAAAAGCTCGCGGCAGGCCGACACGCCGGTCACCAGGCGCCGGATCCTCGCCCGCCCCTCGACCTGCAGGCCGTTGGGGCAGTAGTCCTCGCCCTTCGCCGCCTCGAGCAGCGCGTCGAGATAGGCCACGAGCTCGCCACGGGCTACGGTCCCCGCCACCGCGGTCTCAGGCATGGCTCCCGCGGGCCGGAGCGGCCGCCGCGGATGCGGGCTCGGCGGCGTGCCGCTGATCCCCTTGCAGGCGGCGGTGGACGACGGCGAATTCCCCTTCGCTGCCCAGGAACGCCTCGACCAGGCGCGGGTCGAAGTGCTTGCCGCTGTCGACGCGGATGCGCTCGACCGCCACCTCGTGGGAGAGCGGCTCCTTGTAGGGACGCCGGCTGGTGATCGCGTCGTAGGCGTCGGCGATCGAGACGATGCGCGCCGCCAGCGGGATCTCCTCGCCCACCAGGCCGAAGGGGTAGCCGCCCCCGTCCCAACGCTCGTGGTGGTAGTAGGCGATCTCCATCGCCATGGTGAGGAAGCTGGTGCCGCTGAACTGCTCGAGCACCGAGCGCAGCGTGTCGCCGCCGATCGTCGTGTGGCGGCGCATGGTCTCGCTCTCTTCCACGGTCAGGGGGCCGGCCTTGCGCAGGATCGCGTCGGCGATGCCGACCTTGCCGATGTCGTGGAGGGGGGCCGACTTGACGACCCAGTCGACGAACTCGTCGTCGACCTCGGGGTGCCGCTCGCCCTGGCGCAGCGCCCGGGCGAGGATGCGGCTGTACTCGGCGATCCGCTCGAGGTGCAGGCCGGTCTCGCTGTCGCGCGACTCCGCCAGCTTGGCCAGGGTCATCAGCGCCAGGTCGCGGGTGCGGCGGATCTCCTCCGTCTTCTCGAGCACCTTGCGCTCCAGGTGCTCCTTGTAATCGCGGTTCTGGCGGATGAGCTGGCGCCGCTCGATCGCCCGTTCGGCCGTGTTGTGCAGGTCCTCGAGCTCGAAGGGCTTGGCGAGGTAGTCGTAGGCGCCTTCGCGCAGGCACTCGCGCACCGTGCCGAGGTCGCGCAGCCCCGACACCATCACCACCTGGATGTCCTCGCTGATCTTCTTGAGCCGGCGCAGGAGGTCGACGCCGGAGAGCCCCGGCATCTCGATGTCGAGGAGCACCAGGGCGGGCGGATGATCGCTCCTGGCGATCTCCAGCGAGTATTCGCCGTCGGCGGTCTGGCGAGCCTCGAAGCCCAGGAAGGCGAGCTGAGAGACCAGCAGCTCGCGAACCGCCACCTCGTCGTCGACCACCAGGATGAAGTCTTTCATCAGCCTCGCAGGTCCCGAAGCGAGTCGAAGAGTCTATCCTCGAAAGGCCCGGGAGCCAAATCGGCGGCCCGCGGGGCGCCGCCGCGCTCTAACGGTCACGGCCCGGCGGGCGTCCCCGGCCGCGTCCGCCGCCGCCGCCGCCGCGCCCGCCGCGGCCGGCCGGGGGGCGTCCGCCCGGGCCGCGCCCGCCGCGTCCGCCACGCTCGCCCCCACGCTCGCCACGGTCGCCTCCGCGCTCGCCGGGGCCCCTCTCGCCGCGGTCCGGCCTGCCTTCGGAGCTTTCCGCGGCCGCCGCGAAGGGGTCGGTCGCCGGGTCGTAGCTCGGGTCGTCGAGGACGACGGCCTTGCGCGAGAGCCGGATGCGCCGGCCGTCGGGATCGACCTCGAGGGCCTTGACCTCGACCTGGTCCCCCTCGCGCAGGATGTCGGAGACCTCGCGCACCCGGAACGGCGCCAGCTCGCTGACGTGGAGCAGCCCTTCGGTGCCGGGCAGAATCTCCACGAAGGCGCCGAAGCTCTCGATGCGCGTCACCACGCCCTGGTACACCTTGCCGACCTCGGGCACCTCGGTGAGCTTCTCGATGATCTCCATGGCGCGCCTCGCGGCGGTGCCGTCGGGCGAGGCGATGATGATCTTGCCGTCGGGCTCGATCTCCACCTCGCAGCCGGTCTCCTCCTGGATCGAACGGATGGTCTTGCCTCCCGGGCCGATGATCTCGCGGATCTTGTCGCGCGAGACCTGCATGGTGAAGAGCCGGGGAGCGAGCAGGGAGATCTCCGGCCGCGGCTGCGCCAACGCCGCGTCCATCTTGTCGAGGATCTCGAGCCGCCCGCGGCGGGCCTGCTCGAGGGCCTGGGCCATGATCTCGCGGCTGACGCCGGTGATCTTGATGTCCATCTGCAGCGCGGTGATGCCCTCGCGGGTGCCGGCGACCTTGAAGTCCATGTCGCCGTGGTGGTCTTCCTGGCCGGCGATGTCGGAGAGCACCGCGAAGCGCTCGCCGCGCTTGATCAGCCCCATGGCCACGCCGGCGACCGCGCTGAGCATCGGCACGCCGACGTCGAAGAGCGCCAGCGAGCCGCCGCAGACGGAGGCCATCGACGAGGAGCCGTTGGACTCCAGGATGTCCGAGACCAGGCGGATGGTGTAGGGGAAGTCGTCCTCGTGCGGCAGCACCGGCATCAGCGCGCGGCGGGCCAGCACGCCGTGCCCGATCTCGCGCCGGCCGGGTCCGCGCAGGAACTTCACCTCGCCCACCGAGAACGGCGGGAAGTTGTAGTGCAGGAGGAATTTCTGGAGCGTCTCGCCCTCGTACTCCTCGATGATCTGGGCGTCGCGGCGGGTGCCGAGGGTGGCGCTGACCAGGGCCTGGGTCTCGCCGCGGGTGAAGAGGGCCGAGCCGTGGGTGCGCGGCAGCACGCCGGTCTCGATCGAGATCGGACGGATCTCGTCGAGGGCGCGGTCGTCGAATCGGCGGCCGTCGCCGAGCACTGCCTCGGCGAGGATCTCCCCTTCGAGCACGCCCAGGACCTTCCTGATCTGCGCGAGCTTGTCGGGGTCTTCCTCGGCGATGTCGCCGCCGCCGAGGCCGGCGAGGTAACCGTCGACGACCGCGGCGACCGCCTGCCGGCGCGCCCCCTTCTCCTTGGTGAAGAGCGCGCTCCTGAGCCCGGAGCGCAGGGCGCCGGAGACCTCGCGGAAGAGCTCCTCCGAGTAGGCCTCGGGCTCCTCCCAGACCGGCTTGGCGAGACCGGTCTCGCGGAAGAGCTCGTGCTGGGCGCGGATGGACTTCTGGAGCTCCTGGTGGGCGCGGAAGACGGCGTCGAGGACGACCGGCTCCGCGAGCTGGTTGGCGCCGGCCTCGACCATCACGATCGCCTCCTCGGTGCCGACCACGATCAGGTCGAGCTCGGACACGTCGCGCTCGCCCGAGGTCGGGTTGAAGACCAAGTCGCCGTCAATGAGGCCCACCCGCACCGCGCCGACGGGGTGGTAGAAGGGGATCTCCGAGAGCACCAGGGCCGCCGAGGCGCCGTTGATCGCCAGCACGTCGGGATCGTTCTCGCCGTCGGCGGAGAGCACCATGGAGATGACCTGGGTCTCGGCGGTGTAGCCCTTGGGGAAGAGGGGCCGCAGGGGCCGGTCGGTGATACGGCACGAGATGATCTCTTTCTCGCTCGGCCGCCCTTCACGCTTGAAGAAGCCGCCGGGAATGCGGCCGGCGGCGGCGCTGGCCTCCCGGTACTCGACGGTGAGGGGAAGGAAAGGGCGGGGAGCCGTGAAGTCCCCGGCGACGCAGGCGGTGGTCAGGACGACGGTGCCGCCCGCTCGGACCACGCAGGCGCCGTTGGCCTGCCTGGCCATCTCGCCCGACTCCAGGCTGAAGCCGCCGCCGATCGCTACTTCTCTCTTGATCTTCATGGGATTCCTTGCTGAAGGTGACGTCATTACTTGCGCAGACCGAGGCGCTCGATGAGCGAGCGGTAGCGTTGCAGGTCCTTGCGCTTCAAGTAGGCGAGGAGCCGCCGGCGGCGGCCGACGAGCTTCAAGAGCCCGCGCCGGCCGTGGTGGTCCTTGGCGTGGATCTTGAAATGCTCGGTGAGCTCGTTGATGCGCCCGGTCAAGAGCGCCACCTGGACTTCGGGCGAGCCGGTGTCCCCGTCGTGGACCCGGTACTGCTCGATGATCACGGATCTGACTTCTGCTAATTGAGCCAAGGTCAAGCTCCTTCTGGGTTTCGTGTTCACGTTCTCGATCGATGGAAGAGCGTCGCGATCAATGGAAAACCACTTTCGGCTGCACGACGCCGACGCCGCCGCTGCCGATCCGCTCGACCACGGCGCCGACGGCGATGAACTGCCGCCGCTGGTTGGTGACTTTGAGCCAGTCGCCCTCGCGGCTCTCGAGGTCGCGGATCAGCACCGTCTGGCCGTTCAGGATCCGGCGCTCCTGCTGGGAGTCGAGGGCGATCTCGCCGAAGGGGAGCTGGATGTCGTCGAACGGCACCCAGGCCGTCCCGAGCTCGGCGTCGCCGGCCTCGCGCTCGGCGCCGGCGGCCGCGAGGCGCTCGGCGAGCGCCGCCGGCGAGACGGCGTCGGCGAGTCGAAACGGGCCCACTTGGGTGCGGCACAGGGCGGCCAGGGCGCCGCCGCACCCCAGCTTCTCGCCGAGCTCGTGGACGAGACTGCGGGCGTAGGTCCCCGACGAGCAGCCGAGCCGGAAGGGCAGGTCGCGCTCCTCGCCGCCGCCGGCCGGCACCAGCTCGCCGGTGCGCCGGTACTCGTACACGGTGACCTCTTTCTTGGTCTCGGGCACCTTCTCGCCCCGCCGCGCCATCTCGTAGAACTTCACGCCCCCCACCTTCTTGGCGCAGTAGGGCGGCGGCGTCTGGAGGTAGCTGCCGACGAAGCTCTCCATCGCCAGGTCGACGGCCGCCGCCGTCACGCCGCCGGCCGACCCGGTGGCGGTGACCTCGCCCGAAAGGTCGTAAGTGTCGGTCGCCAGGCCCAGTCGCGCGGTCCCCTCGTAGACCTTGGGGGCGCGGATCAGGAACCGGGTCAGGCGGGTGGCCCGGCCGACGGTCAGCAGCAGCAGGCCGGTGGCGTCGGGATCGAGCGTGCCGCAATGGCCGATCTTCTTCTGGCGCAGGATCTTGCGCGCCGTCGCCACGACGTCGTGGGAGGTGCAGCCCGGGGGCTTGTCGACGAGGAGGAGTCCGTGTTGCTGCATCTCGTTTCAGCTCTCGGTCTCACCGTCTTCGGGCGCCGCGGCTTGCTCGGGCGCCTCGGCGATCGCGGCGGCGAGGGCCCGGATGGTCTCGGCCGTGAGCTGCTCGCGGTCCTTCTGCGCCGAGCTGGAGAAGCCGGCGGCGTTGTGGTGGCCGCCGCCGCCGTGCTGGCGCGCGATCCTCTCGACGTTGACGCCGCCGCGGCTGCGCAGCGAGACCTTGTGCTCGCCGCCGTCGAGCTCGCGAAAGAGCGCCACCGCGCGGACCCCGGCGATGGAACGTGGATAGTCGATCAGGCCCTCCGAGTCGCCCGGCTCGGCGCCGGCGCGCTCCATCATCTCGCGGGTGATCCGCACGGTGGCGACGCGGCCCTCGTCATGGAGCTCGAGCGTTGCCAGCAGCTCGCCCAGGAGCCGCATCACCGCCGCCGGGTTCGACTCGTAAATCCACGCCGAGACGGTCTCGGGCGAGGCTCCGGCGCGCACCAGCGCCGCCGCCGCCTCGAAGGTCTCGGGGGTGGTGTTGGAGAAGCGGAAGCCGCCGGTGTCGGTCACCAGGGTCAGGTAGAGGGCGTTGGCGGCGTCGCGGTCGAGCTCCACGTTGAGCGCCCGCGAGAGCCGGAAGACCATCTCCCCCACCGCCGGCGCCGCCGTCTCCACCCAGTTGACGGCGCCGTAGTGCTCGTTGCCGAGGTGGTGGTCGATGTTGATCACCGTGATCTGGCCCAGCCTGTCGGCCAGGCCGGTACGCTCCGGGCTCGGGCATTCCAGCACGATCGCGGCGTCGAAGAGCTCGGGGAAGCCGCCCGGCGGCGTGGCGCCCACGTGGATGAGCCGGCTGCCGGGGATGGACTGGTAGATGCGCGGCGTGGCGTCGTGGTTCCAGATCGTCGCCCCCTTGCCCAGGCGGCGCAGGACGCGCGAGAGCCCGATCGCCGAGCCGATGGCGTCGCCGTCGGGATTGACGTGGCTGGTCAGCAGGAAGCGATGCCCCCGCCGCACGGCGGTGTCGAGCGCCTCAGGTACCTTGGGTGTCGTCATGGAGTGTCTCCAGGATATCGCTGATCCGCTGGCTGTGCTCGGCGCCGCGGTCGAGCTTGAAGACGAGGGCCGGGATCCGGCGCAGTCGCACGCTCTGCGCCAGCCGGGTGCGGATGAAGCCGCGGGCGCGCTCGAGAGTGTCGACGCCGGCGGCCCGCTCCTCGTCGGTACCGAGGACGGAGACCCCGACCTCGGCATGGGCGAGGTCGGCGCTCACCCTCAGGTACGAGACCGTCGCCAGGCCGAGACGCGGATCCTTGATCTCCCGTTGCAGGATCCGGGCGAGCTCGCCGCGGAGCAGGTCCTCGACCCGGGCGTTGCGTCCCTTCATCCGATTCCTTCCATGAGCTGCGGCTCCCAGAAGGTGAGCACGGCGTCCGGCTCGGCCTCGATGAGGCCGCGGATCGCGTCCATGAGGCGTCGTCCTTCATATTCGTCGAGCGCCACGGCGGCGATCGAGATCTCCGCGCGTTGATGGAGATCGTGCAGGTCGGTCTCGGCGATCGAGACCCGGAAGCGCCGGTGGATGCGGTCGATCAGCGACTTGACCACCTTGCGCTTCTCCTTGAGACCCCGCGCGGCGGGCACCTGGAGCTCGAAAACGGAAACCCCCACCACCACGTCTCGATTCCAACCTTTCTCGGCCCCCCCCGTCACAGCGTCGGGGCCACCTCCTCGCGGGTGAAGGCCTCGAGCGAATCGCCGGGCTTGACGTCCTGGAAGCGCTCCAGGCCGATGCCGCAGTCGAAGCCGCTGCGCACTTCCGACACGTCCTCCTTGAAGCGTTTGAGCGAAGCGATCCGGCCTTCCCAGACCACGACGTTGTCGCGCAGCAGGCGCGCGCTGGCGCCGCGCGGGATGTGCCCCTCGACGACGTGGGCGCCCGCGATCACCCCGATCTTGGGGATCCTGAAGGCGTCGCGGATCTCCGCGGTGCCCGTGCGCACCTCGCGGAAGGTCGGCTCGAGCAGCCCCGTCATCGCCCGCTTGAGCTCGTCGCTGAGCTCGTAGATCACGGTGTGCAGGCGCACGTCGACCTCTTCCTTCTCGGCCAGGGCCGCGGCGTTGCGCTCCGGCCGCACGTTGAAGCCCACGATGACGGCCTCCGAAGCCGAGGCCAGGATCACGTCGTTGGTGCTGATCGCGCCGACGCCGGAGTGGATGACCTTGACGCGGACCTTGTCGGTGGAGAGCTTCGTCAGGGTATCGCGCAGCACCTCCACCGAGCCGTCGACGTCGGCCTTGATGATGATCGCCAGCTCCTTGGCCTCGCCCTGCTCGCGCTGGGAGAGGAGCTGCTCGAGCGACATGCGGCCGGGCACCGGCCGCAGCTCGCGCTGGCGCTCCTCGTCGCTCCGGTGCTCGGCGATCGAGCGCGCCTTCGACTCGTCTTCCATGACCTGGAAGAGGTCGCCGGCGCCCGGCACCTCGGTGAACCCGGTCACCTCTACGGGCGTCGCCGGCCCCGCCTCCTCGAGGCGCTGGGCGCGGTCGTCGGTCATCATCCGCACCCGGCCCCAGGTGGAACCGGCCACGAAGACGTCTCCGGTGCGCAGCGTGCCGTTCTGCACCAGCACGGTCGCGATGATGCCGCGGCCGACTTCCTTGCGCGCCTCGAGCACCGCGCCGTAGGCCGGCAGCGCCGGCGACGCCTTGAGCTCGAGCAGGTCGGCGGTGAGCAGGATCATCTCGAGCAGCGCCTCGACGCCTTCGCCCTTGAGGGCCGAGAGCGCCACCGAGACGGTCTCGCCGCCCCAGTCCTCGACCATCAGGCCCTGGTCCGCCAGCTCCTTGCGCACGCGGTCGAGGTTGGCGTTGGTCTTGTCGATCTTGTTGATCGCCACCACGATCGGCACGCCGGCCGCCTTGGCGTGGTTGATCGCCTCCACCGTCTGCGGCATGACGCTGTCGTCCGCGGCGACCACCAACACCACGATGTCGGTGACCTTGGCGCCGCGGGCGCGCATCATGGTGAAGGCCTCGTGCCCCGGCGTGTCGAGGAAGACGATCCGCCGCTCCCCGGCCTCGACCTGGGAGGCGCCGATGTGCTGGGTGATGCCGCCGGCCTCGTCGTCGACGACCGAGGTCGAGCGGATGCGGTCGAGCAGCGTCGTCTTGCCGTGGTCGACGTGACCCATGACGGTGACCACCGGCGGCCGGCCGACCTTCTCGGCGCCGGCGCCTTCGAAGCTCGATTCCTGCTGGAGCTGGACCTCTTCTTCGAAGGAGACTTCCATGGTCTCGATGCCGAGCTCCTCGGCGAGGCTCCTGGCGGTCTCCGGGTCGAGGACGTGGTTGATGTTGGCCATCACGCCGCGCATGACCAGGGCCTTGATCAGGTCCTTGGCCTTGACCCCGAGCTTCTCGGCGAACTCGCGCACCGTCATGCCCTCGGCGATGGTCACCGGGCCGCTCGGACGCTCGTCGCGGAACTGCAGGCCGCTCGTGGTCCTCGGGCTCTCCTCCTGCTTGCGCTGGGCGCGGCGGTGGCCGCGCGCGGACACCGGCTGGCGCGGCGACTCTCCGGTGGCGGGGCCGCGAGCAGGCCGCTGGATCGGCCGCTGGGCTTCGGCCATGCCGGGCCGCGCGCCCCGGCGGTGGCGCATCCCCCCGGCGCCGGGCCTGGCGGCGTCGCGGGACGGCGCCGGCTGGGCCGGCGGCCGGCGCGGCGGCCGCGGCTCTCCCCTCGGAGCTTCCCGGGGCGCCGTCCTGGCCTTGGCGGGCTGCGCTTTCTCGTCGACCTTTCCGGCTTTCGCCGCGGCGGCCTTGTCGGCGGCGGCCTTGTCGGCGGCGGCTTTGTCGGCGGCGGCCTTGTCGGCGGCGGCCTTGTCGGCGGCGGCCTTGTCGGCGGCGGCCTTGTCAGCCTCCGGCGCAGCGGGCGCCGGCGGGGTCTCCGGAGCCTCGGCCGCCGGCATCTCCTTCGCGGCGGGTCGGGCGGCCGGCGGCCGGGCCGGCCGCGCCTCGGCCGGCCGCGCCTCGGCCGGCCGCGTCGGCTCCGGCGGCCTCTGCCGGACCTCGATCTCGCGAATCCGCGGCTCCACCCGCTGGATCATCGACCGCCGGTGGCGGGCGCCGGCGGGCCGCCGCGCGGCGGGTCGTCGGACCTCCCCGGGCACCGCCGCCGCCGGGCTGGCGTTGTCGTCGCGCAGGATCACCTCGCGCGGCTGCGGCAGGCGCTTGCCCAGCAGGATCGCCTGGATGATGTCGGTGTCGATCAGGGCTTCGTCGCCCTCGACGCGCACGCCGATCGACTTGAGCTTGAAGACGAGATCCTGGTTCTCGAGCCCCATGCGGCGAGCCAGGTCCTGAACGCGAATTTTGGCCATCGCTCGGTGAAATCCTCCGTTCGGCGCCGATCGTCGACGACGCTAGGACGTTTCCTCGGTCTTTTCGTCGGCGCCGCCGGCGGCCGCGGCGTCTCCGGCGGCATTTTCGGCGGCATCTTCGGCGGCGCTGTCGCGCCGTTGCTCGCTCTCCTTGAGGGCCCTGGTGAGAGCGGCCATGAACTCGTCGTCGCCCATGCGCGGGGCCGCGGCGGATTCCGGCAGGGCGAACGCCGCGCCGGCGGCGGCCGCCGTCTCTTCCGCCGTCTTGCCGCCGAAGAGACCGGCGCCTTCCGCGCCCACCGCGTCTTGCAACATGCGCGCGAGCGCGCCGGCGACCTCGTCTTTGACGTCGGACTCGCTCTTGATGTCGATTTTGCAGTTGATCAGCTCCGAGGCCAGGCGCACGTTCTGGCCGCGCTTGCCGATCGCCAGCGAGAGCTGCTCGTCTTCCACGATCACGTCGAGGTGGGGCACCGTGGAGTGGTGCGTGACCGAGACGCGGGTGATCTTGGCCGGCGCCAGGGCGCTCTGGGCGAAGGTCACCAGATCGTCGGAGTGCTCGATGATGTCGATCTTCTCGCCGCGCAGCTCGCGGATGATGGACTGCACCCGCGAGCCCTTCATGCCCACGCAGGCGCCGACCGGGTCGACGTCGCGCTCGCGGCTGAAGACGGCGACCTTGGCGCGCTCGCCCGGGGCGCGCACGGCGTTCTTGATCACCACCGTGCCGTCGTAGATCTCCGGCACTTCCATCTCGAAGAGCTTGACCAGGAGGCGCGGATCGGTGCGCGAGAGCACGATCTGGGGCCCTTTGGGCTGGGTGTGGACGTCGACGATCACCGCCCGGATGCGCTCGCCCTGGCTGTAGCGCTCGTGCCGCGACTGCTCGCCCCGCGGCACGATGGCCTCGGTGCGGCCGAGGTCGACGATGACGTCGCCGCGCTCGAAGCGCTTCACCGTGCCGTTGACGATCTCGCCGACGCGGTCGATGTACTCGTTGTAGATGCGCTCGCGCTCGGCCTCGCGGATGCGCTGATAGAGCACCTGCTTGGCGCTCTGCGCGGCGATGCGGCCGAGGCCCTCGGTGGAGATGGGCACCAGCACCTCGTCGCCGACGTTGACCTCGGGCTGCTGCTCGCGCGCTTCCTCGAGCGACCACTCGGCGAGCGGGTCGGCCACCTCCTCGACCACGTTCTTGACGATGAAGGCCTCGAACTTGCCCGTCGCCGGGTCGAAGTGCGAACGGACCGGTTCCTTGATGCGGTGCTGCTTCTTGGCGGCCGACGCCATGGCGTCTTCGAGGGCCGCGATGCAGCGCTCCATGTCGATGTTCTTGTCGCGGGCCATCTGCTGGAGGGCCCCCATCAGATCGACGTCGGCGGTTCGTGCTTGCGGCATGGTCCTGTTGTCCTGACTTCGTCCTGCTCCGTGTTACTCAAAGGCCCCGTCGCGGGAGCCACGCTGACCGTTCCAACGGCTACTCTTCCACTGCCATTCCACGCTCACCACTCGACCTCGAGCCGCGCCTTGGTCACCTCGCTGAGCGCGACTTCGTGGCGCCGTCCGCTCTCCTGCTCGCACACCGTGATCTCGCCGTTCCCCTCGCGGTCGCCGGGGCGGAACGCCTCCAGCCGTCCTACGAAGGTCGCCTTGCGGCGCGTCTCCGGGTCGACGTGGGTGACCCGGACGAGACGTCCGCAGAAGCGCTGATAGTCCTTGGGGCCGTAGAGCTGACGATCGAGACCGGGGGAGCTGACTTCCAGCGTGTAGCGGCCGTTGCCGAAGTCGGCCACGTCGAGGAGGGCCGAGACCTCGCGCGAGACGGTCTGGCAGTCTTCGAGGGTGACCCCTTCGGGACGGTCGAGGAACATCCTCAACGCACCGCCTCGAAACTCGGCGTGGACCAGCTCGCAGCCGGCCTGGCCGGCGACGGCGGCGAGCTCCGCCATGAGTTCCCCGTCGATGTTGGCATGCGCCATGGTGCGCTCGTTCCTCGCTGCCGGGCCAACGGAAGGGGAGGGGGACCGCTCTACTGCGTGTCGTCTAGCCCATCGTCTAACCCATCCGTTTGGCCGATCACTCGTTCCACTGCTTGCGTCTACAACAGACTCACGTCGAATTCGAGGCCTGCGCCAGAATCCGTCCAACAAAAAAGGCGGGTGCGAACCCACCTTCCCAGTTGGAGAAAGCTGGCGGGCCTGAGTATAGACGAAGGCTCCGCCGATTGCAAGCCTGGCGCGACCCTTCGTCCTCGGCGTGACGGCGGAGTGCCATTTTGGCGTGAGTGGCCGCGCCCGGCGAGCGCCTACTCCTGGCTGGCGAGCCGCTCGCCGGGTGGCAGAGAACTTGCTAGACTGGCTCGCGCAGGACGTCTGGGAGGTGAAGCGCCTCTCCCGAGTTCCGCGACGACTCCGAACGTCACCACACCGCCGGCCGATCGAGGCGGTCGGGCAGAGCGAGCCCGCAAGGAGGTTCTCTGATGGACAGCTCTCCGATGCACAACAAGCGCCGAATCACTTTCACGGGGGTGCTCGTCATGGCGACCGTGCTCTTCGGCATGGTCCTGGCGGGCGGCATTCACCTGGCGCCGGTCTCGATGGCCGACGACCAGGACGGCCAGGACGTCCGCGCCTCGGGCTACCGCGCCGAGGCCGATCTCGAAGGCCGCGGCGTCACCTTGACGACGCCCACGGTGGGCGGTCTGCCCTCGTTCGCCGACCTGGCCGAGGCGGTGTCGCCGGCCGTGGTCACGGTCCAGGCGGTCAAGATCGAGAACGCCGGCGAAGGCCGCGGCCGCGACCCGTTCGAGTTCTTCTTCCCGCGCCGCCGCCCCTCGCCCCAGCAGCCGCAGGAGCCGCAGGAGCCGCAGGAGCGCCGGTCCGACGCCGCCGGCAGCGGTTTCGTCATCAGCTCCGACGGCCTCGTCGTCACCAACCACCACGTGATCGAGGACGCCAGCGAGCTGCGGGTCCTCCTCGGAGGACGCCAGTACGTCGCCGAGGTCAAGGGCGACGATCCCGCCACCGACATCGCTCTGCTCAAGATCCAGCCCGAGAGGAAGCTGACCTACCTCAACCTGGGCGACAGCGACGGCCTGCGGGTGGGCGATTGGGTGATGGTCATCGGCTCGCCGTTGCAGCTCCAGAACTCGGTCTCGGTCGGCGTCGTCAGCGCCAAGCAGCGCAGCATCAACATCACTCCGGACTTCTCGCTCGAGAGCTTCATCCAGACCGACGCGGCGATCAACTTCGGCAACTCCGGCGGCCCCCTCGTCGACCTCCAGGGGCAGGTCGTCGGCATCGCCACCGCGATCAACTTCGGCGCCGAGAACATCGGCTTCGCGGTGCCCTCGTCGACCCTGATGCGCATCCTGCCCCAGCTCCGCGACACCGGCTCGGTGCGACGCGGTTACCTCGGCGTCGAGATCGCCGACCTGACCTACGAGGACGCCCAGGCCTGGGGCCTCGACTCGACCGCCGGCGTGCTCGTGCAGCGGGTGACCCCGGACGGCCCGGCCGCGGCGGCGGGGCTCAAGCACGGCGACGTCATCTTGCAGGTCGGCGACCACCAGGTCGAGCAGAACCGCGACCTGATCGACTACGTCTCGGCCCTGCCGCCCGGCACCGGCGTCAAGGTCAAGCTCTTCCGCGACGGCAAGGTCCTGGATCGCGAGATCGAGCTCGGCGAGCGTCCCTCGGCGGTCGCCGCCGAGATCCGCCGCCAGCCCGAGGAGGAGAGCGCCATCGAGTGGCTCGGCCTGCAGTACCAGGACCTCACCCCGGGCCTGCGCGCCAGCCACGGCATCCCCGAGGACCAGCAGGGCGTCTTCGTGGTGCAGGTGGCGCCCTCGAGCCCGCTCTTCGAGGAGACGATGCGTCCCGGGCACGTCATCGTCGAGGTCAACGGCAAGGCGGTCGCCGGCGTCGAGGAGTTCGAGAGCGCCGTCGAGGCGGCGCCGTCGGGGAGCTTCATGCGCCTCTACGCCCAGAGCTTCAACCCCGAGCGCGCCTACTTCGCCGTGGTCCGGGTGCCGTGAGGCGGAACCCTCACCCCCCCAGCCCCCTCTCCCAGAGGGAGAGGGGGAGCCCCGATTCCCCGATGCCCTGCTCCCCTCTCCCTCTGGGAGAGGGGCCGGGGGTGAGGGTTCCGGGGTACAATCGGCGCCCATGAAGAAGAAAGACAACAGCGCCGCCACCGTCCTGGTGGTCGACGACGAGGGCTCGATCCGCGAGAGCCTGCGGATGATCCTCGAATACGAGGGCTACCGCGTCGACGAGGCGGCCAGCGGCCCGCAGGCCCTGTCGCGGGTCGCCGAGGGCGCGCCCGACGCCGTGCTGCTCGACATCAAGATGCCCGAGATGGACGGCCTGGCCGTGCTCTCCTCGTTCCGCGAGCGCGGCTACGAGATGCCGGTGCTGGTGATCAGCGGCCACGGCGACGTGTCGACCGCCGTCGACGCCACCCGCCGCGGCGCCTACGACTTCTTCGAGAAGCCCTTGCAGCGCGAGCGCGTGCTGCTCTCGCTCAGGAACGCCATCGACTCTCACCGGCTCAAGTCGGAGAACCGCATCCTGCGCCACGAGCCCGACGAGCTCATCGGCTCGGCGCCGGCCATGGCGCGCCTGCGCGAGACCATCGAGAAGGCGGCGCCGACGCCCGCCACCGTGCTGGTCACCGGCGAGAGCGGCACCGGCAAGGAGCTGGTGGCGCGCGCCATCCACCGCCAGAGCCCGCGCAGCGAGCGGCCCTTCGTGCAGGTCAACTGCGCGGCGATCCCCGACGACCTGATCGAGTCGGAGCTCTTCGGCCACGAGAAGGGCTCCTTCACCGGCGCCATGCGCAAGCAGACCGGCAAGTTCGTCGCCGCCCACGGCGGCACCATCTTCCTCGACGAGATCGGCGACATGTCGGCCCGCACCCAGGCCAAGGTCCTGCGCGCCCTGCAGAACGGCGAGGTCGAGCCGGTAGGCTCCTCGGGCTCGACCCGGGTCGACGTGCGGGTGGTGGCGGCGACCCACCAGGACCTGACGGAGGCGATCGAGGAGGGCAAGTTCCGCGAGGACCTCTACTACCGCCTGGCCGTGATCCCGGTCCGCACGCCGCCGCTGCGCGAGCACCTCGACGACGTCCCGGCGCTGGTGGAGTACTTCGTGCGCCGCTACGCCGCCGCCAACAACTATCCGCGCAAGGAGTTCAGCGCCGAGGCCCTCGACCACTTGAGGACCCTGCCCTGGAAGGGCAACATCCGCGAGCTCAAGAACATGGTCGAGCGCCTGCTGATCCTCAGCCCCGGAGCGGTGATCGAGAAGCAGGACCTGATCCACTCGGGGGCCGGCGCCCGCGCCGAGATCTCCGAATCGCTCCTCGCCGTCAAGACCCTGAGGGAGTTCCGCGACCTCGCCGAGCGGCTCTTCATCGTCAACAAGCTCGAGGAGAACGGCTGGAACGTCACCCAGACCGCCCAGACCATCGAGACCCCGCGCTCGAACCTCTACAAGAAGATGGAGGCCTACGACATCCAGCGCGAGGGGGCGTAGGCGTCGGGCGAGGCGTGTATCTGACCGTTGCGGAGGCTCCCGTCGGTCATGTGTCGTCGCATCTGACCGTTGGGGAAGCTCCCGTCGGTCATGTGTCGTCGCATCTGACCTTTGCGGAAGCCATTATCGGTCAGGTTTGGGCGCGTCCGGACTCTGGTACCTCCAACCCAGGGGATGGCCGCTGTCGCGGTGGCGCCGATAGAGCCGCCGGTTCTTGGCGCGGTTGCCGCAGGCGCGCATGTCGCACCACAGGCGCGGTTGCGAGCGTCCGCGGTCGACGAAGAGGCGCGGGCACTTGCGGTCGGCGCACTGGCGCACGCGCGAGACGTCCGCGGAGGTCAGCAGCTCCGCGGCCGACAGCGCCACCGGCCACAGCGCGCGGTCGAGCCCGCCGCCGTCCTCCCAGGTCCAGCCGCAGCCGCGCTCGGCGGCCACGAGACGGCGCGCCGCCAGGGCCGGGACGAGGGCGTCGTTGAGCGTCTTCAGGTCGGCGGCGCGCGCTCGCTTGCCCGCCGACTCCGCGGTGAAGATTCGCACCAGGGCGCCGCGCAGCGTCCTGGCGCGCGCCGCGGCCGCGGCGGCTTCCGCGGCCTCCTTTGCCGCCGCCGCCAGCAGCCGCTCGGCCTCGGCCGCCGACGCCGCGCCCATTCGCCGGATCCAGGCGACGACGTCGGCGTAGCGGTCGAACCGCACGGCGACGAGGGGGACCAGACGCCGAGCGTCGGGGACCGGAGCCCCGGAGTTGGCGAACGCCAGGCACAGCGCGCCGCTGGTGGCGAGCTCGCGCGGCTCGTCCGTCGTCTTCTTGCGTCGGCTGGCCATGGCGGCCTTGATTCTAGCTCGGCTCCCCTTCCAAGACCCCCGACTCCCAGGCCAGGACCAGCCGCCACAAATCCATGAAGCCGCCCAGCGGCGTGGGCTCGGGCTCGACGCGATAGTCATCCCCAACCAAGCCGGAGAGCTCCGGCAGCTCGAAGGGTGGCTTCTCGCCGCCCTCCAGGAATCGGATGCCGCCCCACGCCGGCTCGCCCATCGCGGCGGCGAGCAGCAGCTCGCGCTCCTCCCAGTGCGCCGTCCGCTCTCGCCGCGACCGCTCGGCCAGTGCGTCGAAGTCCGCGCTCTTCTCCGGAAACTCTCGCGCCAGCTCCCGGCAGCGGCGGGCGAAATCCGCGACCTCGCTGGCGGCGGTCCTCGCCCGCACGAGCGCGCGGAGGTCCTCGAGCAGGCTCTTCATCTCGGCCACCACGGCGGGCGGGATGCGGCTGCCGCGCCGCACCTCGACTCCCATCTCACCGAACGGCGTCCAGACGATGCCATGCCCGCGCAGCGTTTGCGCCAGATCGAGGAGCCGTTGATAGAGCTTGGGCCACCGTCTCATGATCGCCCCCCCAGACGACGCTTCTGCTCGGCCAGGTAACCCTCGTGCCGGTCGAAGAAATCTCGCACCAGCTCCTCGTCGGTCACGGTGGCGGCCCGGTGCAGCGCCGCGAACATCGAAGGCAGAGTCTCCCTCACCGCGTCGTCGACGGCGCCGAAGATGAACGACGCCTCGTCGTACGGCACGTCGTCGCCGAACATGGCGTCGCGGTCTTTCGAGACCGGCAGTACCTCGGCGAGGTCCCGAAGCCCCCGGAGGACCCCCTTGCCCTCTTCGATGCGGGCGAGCAGAAGCGCCCGCGCCGTGGTCACGTCGATCGGCTGGTCTTTCGAGACCCGCGGCGCCACCTTTGCCGCTTCCTGGAAGGAATCCTCCTCGTCGGGGACGAGGATCAGTCGGTAGCCGGCTCCCATCACTCTCTCCTCATGGTCCGTCAACGTGTTTGCGACCGCCCGATGCGGCCTTTCGCCGTCGTCGGGAAGGAGGGTAGAGCGGCGACGTCAGCGCCACCAAGCTGCCGGCGGGTGCTCTTGGCGGCTCGCAGACACAGAAAACCTACCGATCGGTAGGCACCCCGGCGGCTGGTCGGCTCTGCTGGGAGGACAGGAGCGGCGCGTCAGATCGTGGCCCGCAGCCGCGAAAAGCGGCGATTCACCAGGCACGGAACGTCGCAGGCCACGAGCTCGCGGATCCGGATCAGCGCCCGATACAGGCGCTCCATCCTCGTGAGGGGGTCCCGGCACGGCCGGTGGGGGTCGGTGAGCGAGACGATCTCGTTGAAGAGCTCTTGCTGGCGTCGGTCGCGGATGAGCCGCTTCGCCACCGGCCAGATCTCCGTCAGGAACTTATGGATCTTCTCGACCTGCGGGTAGTGGATCCAGGCGATGTCGCGGGCGAGAGCCGTGAAGGGGTCCGGCAACCCGAGCCCGGCGAGGTCGTCCAGCGCTTCCCGGAGCTTCGTCAGGCCGTGGGTCCTGTTGCCGAAGCAGACCGTGAGCTGCCCGTTCATCCACCAGAACGCCGCCCTGTCGTAGCTGGCTTCCTTCGTACGCATCAGCAGCCGCTGATTGCCCATGAGCTTGAACGCTTCCCGTCTGCCCCACTCGCCGGTCTGCGAGAGGGCGAAAGCCAGGTTCTGGTGCGCTCGCTGCCAGACCTTGGTGGAGCTCGGGAACGTATCCACGCAGATCGCAAAGTCGGCCGCGGCGCCTCCGAAGTCCTGCAACTCGTACCGCATCTCGGCACGCGTGAAGTGCGCTGAGGCCACACCATCGCCGTTGAGATCGTGGCCCGGGTCCCCCAGGGCTTCGTAGCCGTCAAGCACGGTCTGCGCAAGCCGCAGACCGTTCGCCGGCCGGCCCCGAGCCGCCTCGAGGGTTGCCGACCGGCGTTGCAGGTCGAGCAGGCACGGGTTGAGGTGGGGCGCCGCCGCAGGAGCCGATCGGCATTGGGGCGCCAAGGCAGAGGCCGCGGCGAGCAGCTCCTCGGCGCCGTCGAGGTCGCCCAGCGATCGGCAGCGGGCCGACCGCAGGCCCGTTACCTGGACCAGCTCGCAGGTGCCCAGGGAGCGGCCTCGCTCCTCCATCTCGTCAAGCTTCGGCGCCGTCGGCAGAGGCGCCGAGCCGACCGCGTCCTTGAGGCCGCGCAGCTCGGCCCAGAAGGCCTGGCGCCGTTCCTCCTTTTCCTTCTCCAGGAGCTTCTCCAGGTCCCGCTTCGCCTCCTCCGTCGCCATCGCGAGCCACGCTTTGAGTTGCCGTGCGGCTTCGGGGTCCCCATCGGCCGTGCGTTGCAGGGTCTCAAGGTCCATGACCATCACCTCCGTAGCAGTTTGCCTGCGCAGGATAGCAGACGGCCCGAGGCCGCTGTCAAGGCCTCGGGCCGCGGTCAGTCGTTCACGCGTTATCGGGGATGATCGGGCCGAGGCCCGCTTGCAGGGTCGTCCGGACCTTCATTGCGTTGTCCTCCGCGTTGCGGTCGCGGCGGCATGCCGCGTCGCGTTTGATCACGTTAACGTGACGCGGACAGGGGATTCCGGACAATCTGTGTTGGCAGGCGGGGGCGGTACTGAGTGCTGGCTTATCGATCACGACGCGGTA
>DASWIG010000745.1:0-1791 GCA_036397835.1 Thermoanaerobaculia bacterium | reverse complement strand
GGCGGCCTGGCGCTCGACGACCTGGCGCTCTACGGCGGCCTGCCGGGGGACTACAAGCGCCTGGCCGACGACCGCGACGCGCAATGGGGTTATCCGCCGGTGATCGTCAACGGTACCTGGCGTCAGACCAACGCCAGCCGTTACGTGCGCATGTTCCAGAGCCGTCGCAGCCTGCTGGTGTGGAAGCTCTTCGGCCAGCGTCTCGACGGCTGGACGAACGCCGACCACCCCAGCGAGACGACGCCGGGCGATCCCTCGACGCTGCCGCCCGGCGCCGACCCGAACGCCGCCGACCTCGACTACGCCGGCACCGTCATGCCGCCGCCGGGCAGCGGCGTGCCGGCGTTGACGGAGGAGGAGAAGATGCGGATCGCGCGCTGGATCGACCTGGGCTGCCCGATCGACTCGGGCCGGGAGACGGGCGACGGCGACTACGGCTGGTTCCTCGACGACAACCGCCCGACGTTGACGGTGAGCCTGCCGCGGCCGGGCGAGGCCGGCGAGCCGGTGACGGCCCTGCGCTTCGGCGTCGCCGATGCCTACTCGGGCGTCGACCTGGCGACGCTCTCGGTCAAGGCCGACTTCCCGGTCGCCGGCCGTCCGCCGGGGACGGAGCTGGCGGACCTCGCCGCCGCCGTCGACGACGGCGTCTACGCGATCGACCTGGGGACGGCGCTGCCGCTGGCCGCGGGACGCCAGCTTTGGGTCGAGGTGGCGGACGTGGAGGGCAACGTCACGCGGGTGGCGCGGACGTTCTCGACCCTCGGCGCCCTCTTCGCCGACGGTTTCGAGAGCGGGAACGTCTCGCGGTGGTCGTCCGCGGTGCCTTGATGCGACTCCGCGAGGATCGCGTGGGGCTCCCGTAAGGGTACGCCTGTCGCCGCTCTTGGCTTTTCCGCGCCGTCAGGGTAGGATCCCGTCAGAGTAAGTTGGATACGGCTGGCTGCACGGGGATCGTCAGGGGATCGTATCCTCCGTCCGACTACCGGTTCGACGGTGCGGCGCCGGCCGTGTTCTCCGTGAATCGGGACGCCCGCGAGGGTGCCCAGGTACTCGGATCTTCGGATCCGAAGAAAGAGAGAGAGCCATGAGAAAAGCCATCCTGATGGCTGTCGCGGTAGCGGTGTGCCTCGCCGCGGTCGCCGGCGCCGAGCAGTACGTGCTGGCGAAGGGTCAGTGGAAGGCCGCGGACACCGCGGCGGTCGAAGCGGCCGGCGGCCAGCTCGTCTTCGCCCACGGGCCGACCGGCATCGCCATGGTGCAGTCGGACAACCCGAGCTTCCTGGACGACGTCCAGGCAGGCGGGTCGTTCCAATTCGCCGAGGCGGACCTCTTCGTCGAGTGGGAGCAGCCGCCGGCGGTCGAGCAGGCTTCGGTGGATCCGTCCAACGACACCCACTTCGACAAGCAGTGGAACTTGCTGGCGATCGAGGCCCAGGACGCCTGGGACGCCGGCTGCACCGGCGACGGCGCCCGCGTGGCGGTGATCGACGGCGGCGTCAATCACCTCCACAACGACCTCGCGGGTCAGGTGGACGTGGCGTGCTCGGCCTCCTTCGTGCCGCCGTTCCCGTTCAACTTCGACCTCGGGACCTTCTGGCACGGCAGCCACGTATCCGGCATCGTGGCCGCCGCCGACAACAGCTTCGGGGTCGTGGGCGTGGCGCCGGACGCGACGATCATGGCCGTCAAGGCCCTGCACGGCGGCAGCGGCAGCTTCGGCGCGGTGATCGGCGGCATCCTGTTCGCCTCCGATCCTTCCTCGTTCACGCCGGGCTGCACCGAGCGGGC
>DASWIG010000744.1:0-3645 GCA_036397835.1 Thermoanaerobaculia bacterium | reverse complement strand
GGTCGGGCACGTCGAGTTCTACAACCCGGCGGTGCAGGCGCTCCTCGGGCTCGGCGAGCAGCCGCGCTTCATCGACGTCGAGCGTCTGGCGCCGTTCACGCCGCGCAGCCTCGACGTCGACGTGCTCCTCGACCTGATGATCCACGACCTGCAGGTGCTCCACGCGCTGGACCCGAGCCCGCTGGCGGAGATCCGCGCCACCGGCGTCGCGGTGCTCTCGGACCGCATCGACATCGCCAACGCGCGTCTCGAATTCGCCTCGGGGCTGGTGGCCAACGTCACGGCGTCGCGGGTTTCGGTCGAGCCGACGCGCCACCTGCGTTTCTTCGGTCACCGGCGCTACGTCTCGGTGGACTACCGGGCGCAGGAGATCAAGAGCTACGGGCTCGAGGATTTCGACGGCGAGCGCCGGATCCTGCCGCGCGACTTCACGATCGAGCGCGTCGAGCCGCTCAGGGCGGAGCTTCGAGCCTTTCTCGCGGCGTGCCGCGGAGAGGGCGTCGCTTACGTGGACGGGGCGCAGGGTCGGCGGGCGCTGGAGACGGCGTTCGCGGTGCGGGAGGCGATCGGTTAGCAAGGGAGCGCACGATTGCCTTATCGGATGGAATCAAGGATCGCAACCGCGTCCGCATTGGGGGAAAGGAGATCGAGGCATGAAGACCGTAAAGGTGGTGGCAGCCGCTCTCAGCATCCTGCTCGCTCAGATGCTCGGCTGCACGGAAAGGCCAGGCACGACAGAAGGTTCAATCGCCGGCGAAAACGCAAAACCTATTTACTCCGATGACAGCATATCCGAGCCGGAGACGTGCTTGAAGCTTGTCTTTAACGAGTATTGCTTGGGAGGCAGCTCTGTCTCGCTTCCACCGGGCGGCGTAAACCAAGGGGACGGCGCCAACGGCGACGCGGGCGGGCAGAAAGGATCATCATGGCAAGCGCTCTGACCAACCTCCTCTACCACCTCGTTTTCAGCACCAAAGGACGAATCCCTCCGATTAGCGATGAGATCCAAGCAACCTTGTACGATTACATGGTGGAATCATCCGGAACCAAGGTGGGAAAGCGATTGAAATCGGCGGCATGCCTGATCATGTTCACTGTCTGGCACGGCTTCCGGCCCGCAAGGCAGTTTCCGACATCTTGCGAGCCGTCAAGTCGGATTCGTCCGGCCGGGTCAATCGTGAGGGGCGCGACGATCGGTTTGCATGGCAGACCGGCCACGGCGCCTTCACCGTGAGTCACTCGCAGGTAGGGAAGGTCAGGCGGTATATAAGAACGCAAGAGGAGCATCATCGAGAAAGGTCCTTCGAGATGGAGTTGCTCAGTCTATTGAAGAAGCACGGAATCGAATACGATGAGCAATATCTGTGGGACTGACGACGAACGGCAGCCGGAGTTCCGCCCTTTCAGGGCGGGGGAGGTGGGGGTGCCTGACCCGGGGCTCGCGCCGCGTCGCTGGGGCTCCGCGTCGCCAGCCCCGGGCTTTACTATTCAGCCCCTCCGGGGCCAAGATCGTCAGACCGCGGGCAAGACGACCGCCGATCCGGCCGCCGAACAAGCTCAACGCGCCAGCATCCACCTGGATCCGGCCGCTGAAGAAGCTCATCGCGTCAAACGACCGCCGTTCGGACCGCTGAAGATCTTCAGCGCGCCGGACGTCCCGCCGTTCGGCCCGCTGAAGAAGCTCAGCGGGCCAAACGACTCCCGATCGGGCCGCTGAGAAAGCTCAACGGCTGAACCGGCTCTCGATTGCGTCGTTGACGAGGGTTGGAGGGTCGACCGGCTCTCGTTTTGGCCGCGACAGGAAGCTCTCCGGTCAAAACGGCACTCGTTCTGGGCGGTAAGAAAGGTTCGTTGGCCAGAACGTCGCTCGGTCCGGCAGCGTGAAAGACTTTCTCGGTCAAGCGGGCACTCGGTCCAGGCTCTGGGAATCTTCAGCCGTCCGGACGGCGCCCGTTCCACGAGCCAAGGAAGTTTAGAGCGTTGAACGGCACACCGATCCGGGTTTCGCCAGAGCCGATCGGCCAATCGGCACCGGTGCGCGGTTCCATTCGGGTAAAGGGCCTCCCGGCCCGGGAGGGCCGGGAGGCGGTAGGCGGGGAGATCAAGGGGTGGAAGTCGAGGGGTCGGCCGAGTCGCTCGGCGCCGTCCCCGTGGAAGGATCGAGGGGGGAATCCTGCGGGCTCTCGCCTTCCTGGCTCTCGCCCGGCTGCTGCCGGGTAAGGCGGCGCAGCCGCAATCGGAATTGCTTCGCCAGGTCTATCAGGCCGGCGGCGAGGAGCATTCCCTGGACCATGCGGACGATGCCTCGCATGCCCAGGTCGAACTCCTCCACCAACCGCTGACGCCGCAGGCGCGCGATCGTCTGCTCGCGGTTCTCCTCGAAGCGCGCGTCTACGAGGAGACCGAGCTCGGTGAGCTCGGGCTCGAGCTCCTCGGCCAGGGCCGACGGCGAGAAGAGGCTCGGCTCGCCGTCCGCCGCGAGGATGAATCCGGCCTTGGGCCGGAGCTTCAGGTCGCGGCCCCTCAGGAGCGTCTGCGCGCGGCGGCCGCGGTCGTAGACCCTCAAGGGCACCCTGGTCGTCTCACCGGTGAGGCCGATCGCCTCGAGGCTCTCCGGGCCGTAGACGCCTCTCGCGACGTCGGCGACCCGGCGGAGCTTGACGGTGACCCGGCGGGTGAGGTCGACGAGCTCGGTCTTGAGGAAGTCCTTGTCGCTCGTCCGAGTGAGGACGCCCTCGTCGATCACCTTCAGGGCCTCGACGTGGGAGTCGGTCTTGCGGCGCAGCAGCACGAGCTGCTGCCGGACGTCGACGGACGGCTCGCCGTCCGCCACGGCCGGCGCCAGGTAGGCGCCGTAGCCGGCCGCGGCCTCGTCGAGGAGGGCGTCGATGCCCGCCCCGACGGTCTTGCCGAGCTCGACCCGCCGCAGGATCATCTTGGTCAGTTGCTCTGCCATTTGGTTTCTCCTTCCGGTTCGTTGGTTCCTCGGGCGCTGGGCACCTGCCCTCGCGCCCCGCTGCTCGGTCGTCCGCTGCCTGGCGGGCCGCGCGGTCGATTCGTCATGGCTTCTCCTTTCCGGTCGACGCTCCCGGCGCGCGGGCGGGCTGGGAGTGGTCGGGCGGGCGTCCCTGCGACGGTGCCCGACGGTCTTCGGAGTATCTCAGTGTCGGCGCCATCGCTGCCGGACCGGCGTCCCGCGATGACGGAACGCCATTTGGCGCCTGAGTGACAACATATCCCTAGTCTATAGTATGTCATACTCCGGGCGCGTTTGTCAAGGGGTCTCCCGAAAAAAGTCCGATCTCGGCCGGCTCGCGTAGGATCCGCGGGCTCGATCCGACAGGCCGACGGACGCGATCCGCGTGCGCTGAGCTCGGGATGGTCCCGGCGACGCCTCCGCTGCCTTCTGTTTGCAGAAAGCACCGCTTTCTGGTACATTCTGCAAATGATTCCGCAGACTCAGGACCCCACCAGAGAGGGACGTTCAGAGGCACCCCCTCGGGGTCCAGACCTCCTGACCTACCCCTGCTAACCCTCTGAAAACACGGGACCGGCCCTGTCGGTGGTGCGGACCCAAAACTGTCCGCTTTTTCGCGGTGCCGATGCATGATCAAGCATGGCACCGACGGCTGACGCCCCCATCCT
>DASWIG010000743.1:0-3478 GCA_036397835.1 Thermoanaerobaculia bacterium | reverse complement strand
GCTTGCTGCCCTTCTTCTTCAACTGAGCGGCCTCTTCCTTGGCCCGCAGCCTGAGCCGCTTCAGACGGCGCTGCCGGCGGCGCCGCAGCTCGCGATCTTTCTCTCGCATCGATAACGATCCTCGCTGGACTGATCCTCGCTCCTGAGCGGAGGGAGTGTCAGCTTGCCCGAGTTGTACCGCGCTGTCAAGGCGGCGGCGCGGCACCCGCGATTCGAGCCGCGGCTAAATACCTTCCCCCCTCAGCGCAGCCCATCGAGAACGCCTCGAGCACCTCGGCATGGACCCGTTTCAGTTGCCCGCCACGATCGCGGCGAGCTGCGCCGCGGCCGTCAGTTGAACCAATAGGGCGTCTTCTGCGTCCACGGGCTGTGGGAGAAGTCTCGGTGCAGGCGCTCGAAGGCGGCGCGGGAGATCTCTCCGTAGGTCCCGCGGTCGCAGCCGTAGCGGGTGGCGCGCACCACGCGGTGGAGGGCTTCCGGCAGGCGGGGATCGTCCGGCCGGCGGGCCGCGTGACGGAGGGCCATGCCGCCGAGGTGGATGGGCGCCGAGGGCAGGACGACGAGGGCCGCGGTCGCCGCCCGCCGCTCGTCACCGGGCTCGACGAAGGACGGCAGCGGCGCCTCCGGGTCCACGGGAAAGCTCGATCCCTGACACCACCAGCCGCCGTCGAGGCCGTCGACCTGACCGAGCTGGAGGTGGACGTCCGGGTGCAGGCCGGGATGCCGAAGCGACACGAGCGCGGTGACGAATTCGCGCTCCTCGGGCGCCGCGTCGCGCCAGGCCGTCAGGTCTTCGCGGAGCCCGGGGAAGAGCTCGGCGAGACGGTCGGCCGACGCCTCCGCGGTCGCCGGATCGCCCAGCAGCGCCGCGCGGCTCCACGCGACGCCGGTCAGATAGGCCCGCAGGTCCCTGGTGAGGACGGCGCTCGCCGCGACCTCGGCGAGCTCGGCGGCGGCGAGCCGGTTGAGCAGGCGCACCGCTTCGTCGTGGAGCAGGAGCACGCCGCTCGGCGCGAGGTCGGCGCGGGGGATGACGAAGCCGCCGTCGTCGTACCCGACCTCGATCGGGGCCAGGATGACGCGGCGCAGGTAGGTCTCCCTGTCCTCGGCCAGGCGCGAGGCCAGGACGAGCACACGGTTGCGATCGCCGGGGGCCAGACGCTCGGCGTGCGCGAGCAGGGCGTCGACGACCCCGCGGGCTTCCGCGTCGCGGCCGGAGGCGTGCAGAAGACGGGCGCGGTGGTAGGCGACCGTGAGCGCCTCGGGCGGCGCCGACGGGGGGCCCGGCAGAGGCACCGTCGCGGCGTCGGCGAGCACGGCGTCGAATTCGGGATCGTCCGGCCGGGCGGTGAGCAGCGCCGCCGTGCGCCACAGCGCGCCCCCTTCCGCGGTCCGTCGCGCCCGGACGAGCGCCGCGGGATCGGGGTCCTGGGCTGGCGCGCTGTAGACCGGGCGGCGCAGGGCGCAGAGCCACAGGTCGAGCGCGTGCTCGTCCGGCGGTACCACGCCGAGGCTCCAGGAGAAGTCGACCCAGGTCTGCGCCACCGCCGCGGGGAGCTCGGGAGCGGCGAGCGTGTGCCGCGTCTCGCGATGACGCTCGGCGGGATGGAAGAGGAAGAACAGGTGATCCCGGTAGCCCTTCGCCATGCCGTGTACCGGCGCCCGCGCCGGATCGGCGAGGAGCGCCTCGAGGTATTCGAGGGCCCGTGCTTTGCGGCCGTCGCGGGCCATGGCGCGAGCCACCAGGTAGTGCGAGAGCTCGCTCCACGGCGAGCCCGGATCGGCGGCGATGGCTCGGAAGCGCTGCTCGGCCTCGGCGTAGCCGCGCGAGTACAACCAGGCGGCCGCGATCTGGTACTCGCGGTCGGCGCGCGCCAGGGACGGCCGCGGGGCCGTAAGGGGCTCGGGGACGAAGCGGCCGTCGCGGCAATTCCGGAAGACGAGGTCCTGCGCCGACAGCCATTCGCGGACCACCGGGGCGTCGGCGCCGAACGCGCCGATGCGCTCCTCGAGCGTGCGGGCGGCGGTGCGGAAGGCGTCGGCCAGGCAGTTCTCGAAGTGCAGATAACGTCGGTGGCCGTCCTCGTCGATCACCTCTCGTCGCGTCGTGGAGATCGGAGGGATCTCCTCCGCTCCCGGCACCCGGCGCCGCGCCTCCCGCCAGCTCGCCGCCGCCTCGGCCGCCGAGTCGCCGGCGGACGGCCGCCGCAACGCCAGCAGGTCGTCGCGCGCCGCGCCGATGCCCAGCCCCGCCAGATGGCGGTAGGCGACGAAGAGATCGAGGAGCTGGTGGCCCTCGGCCAGGATGCCGAGCTCGCCGTCGAGCGACTGCTCGAAGGTCACGCCCGGAAAGCTCTCGTGCCAGAAACGGGCGACGATCGGGAACGGGCCGCAGGCGGCCACGGGCGTCGCGGCCGCCGTGGCGCCCGCGAGGAGGACGGCGGCGAGCCCGCGGCGAGCGGTCACGCGGCCTCCGGCGAGACGGCCTCCGCGAGCCGGAGGCACAAGGCGTCCCACGCCGCCGGGCTCCACGGCTCGGGGTGAAAGACGTAAAGGCGCCGCCCGGCGGGCAGGCGCGGCCACGGCTCGTCCGTCGACAGGCCGGCCGAGCGCCGGCACTCCGGGCGGAAGTCCTCGCCCGCGGCGAGACGACGGCGCACGAAGGCGTCGTCGGTGCCCATGCGGAAGAGCATCGGCACGGCGTCGTCGAGCGTCCGTTCGTCGAGCGGCGCTCCGGCGAGCCAGGGATCGTCGAGGCACCAGGAAGCGAGGGCGGTGACGCTGAGCCCGATCTCGGCCGGCAGCGCCCGCCGCAGCTCGACGAGCAACGCGGCGTAGAACCCGCGCTCGGAAAGAGCGGCGTCGAAGTCGACCTGCACCGCGCGCACGCCGTCGAGCCGCGCCAGGTCGAGGATCTGCTCCCGGGCGGCGGCGCGCTGCGCGTCGTCGAGACGCGGCGTCTCCCCGCGGACCGGGCGCAGCGCCGTGGCGCTCTCGATGCGCACCACCGCGATCAGCGCGGTGCCGACGGGAACGAGCAGCGGCTGGCGCCGCGGCGTGACGTCGACCTCCGGGCCGGTGAGCGTCAAGGTTCCGGCGAGCACCGCCACGGCGGCCGCGTCGGGGTCGAGGAAGCGCAGGTCCTCGGGACGTTCCCAGGCCCACAAGACGAGGTCCGGGAGAAAAGCGGACGTCGACGTCGGCGCCGCACAGGCGGCGAGGACACCGAGGCCGATGAAGGTGGTAACGGGCAAGCGGCGGCCTCGTAACGCTCCGTCCATGACGGGCATCTTACGCCAGTGCAGCGTCCGAGTCGGCCGATCAGGCATAATCGCGGCGTGACGCTCGACGCCTTCCTCCAGGTCTACGCCGCGCTCTTCGGCCTGATCGCCGGCAGCTACCTCAACGTGGTGGTCTACCGGCTGCCGCGCGGCATCTCCACGGTGCTGCCGCGCTCGCGCTGCCCGCGTTGCCGCAT
>DASWIG010000742.1:0-4538 GCA_036397835.1 Thermoanaerobaculia bacterium | reverse complement strand
AGGAGGCGTGACCGCGGCGACGACCCAACGCCATCCGAACCGCTTCGCCTCGGCTTCCATCCGTCCCCACGCGGCCGCCGTGAAGCGCAGGGGCAGGGCCGAGCGCTTGACCTGGACGCCGAGCTGACGCGGCCCGCGCGTCGCCAGCAGGTCGAAAGCGCCCCGCGACGCCCGCGACTGGTAGATCAGGTCGAATCCCATCGCGGCGAGATGTCTGGCCACCGCCTGCTCCGCGTCGTCGCCGACGAGGCTCATCGGCACCACCGTGCCGCCCGGCTGGCGCCAAGCGAGCCAGAGGCCGAAGACCGGGTCGGCGAGGCGGTAGCGGCCGTCCGGATCGCGGACCACCGCGTCCCGCAAGCGTTCGAGATAGCGGGCCATCGCACCCGAGGCGCTGTGGATCGCCTTCGCGATGTCCGAGAGGCGGGCCGGCCCTGCCGCCAGGACCTCGAGCGTCTTCCCGAGCAGACCCGAGCGCCCCGCGTGGCGCCGAAGCTCGTTCTCGAAGTACAGTGCCAGGCGTCCGGTGCCGGAGAACAGGAGCTCCTGCAAGGCTTGTTTGAGCGCCGTCTCCTCCTCGTCCATCGGCTGTCGGGTCAAGGCGTCGCCCAGGAGCTGGAGATAGAACGGATGCCCACCGATCAAGTCGAACACTCGCCCGGCCAGCTCCTCGGAGATCTCCCGGTCAGGCGGCGCGTTCTCTCTCAGGAGCCTCACCGCGTGGTCGCGGACGAAGGGTCCGACCTCCATCATGGAGAAGTGCTGGAAGAACGGCGAGCGTTCGTCGGTCACGAGCTCCCTGAGCATCGTGGGGGCCGAGCCCGAGATCACGTAGCTCGTGCGCCGGTGCCGCTGCCAGCGGCTACGCATCAGGGGCAGATAGTCCGCCGAGCTCTCCCGCGACGACAGCGTCGCCAGCTCCTGGAACTCGTCCCAGGCCACGAGGAAGTGGATCCCGAGGGATCGGGCCAACTGCTCCGGCAGGTCCAGGAGGTCCCGCACCAGGGCACCGTCGACATGGCTTTCGGCCAGCTCGAGGATCAGGCTGCGTAGCGGCGGCGCCAGGGCGTCGAAGCGGGAGGAACGCTGGAGCGCCGCCCGGAACTCGGCCGGGCGGCTCGCCAGAGCTTCGAGCGACGTCCCGAGGTCGGCTCCCAGGGCACCGTCGACGAGCCGCAAGGCGTAGCGTCGGAAGATCTCGGGGAGAAGCGGCAGCTCCTCGAAACAGTCGATCACCACGAAGACCACTTCGGAGTCGGTCGCCCGCCGCGCCAGCTCCAGGAGAAGGCTCGTCTTGCCGATCTTGCGGGGACCGATGATCGCCAACCAAGTCGGCGTATCCGCCCGCAATCCCTCCACGACCGTCTGGAGCTTGCGAATCTCGTCTTGCCGGTCGAAGAAGCTCGCCGCCGTGACCGGAATGCTCGTGGAGTACATCGAAGACGAATTCTAGTAGCAAGCCTGCTACGTAGCAAGTCTGCTACGTAGCAGGCTTGCTACTATGTAAGGGGCGCACGGACGTGCGCCCCTCTCCCCCTACACCGCCATCGGGCCGACGCTGCCCGTCGCCGGCACCTCGTCGAAACCGGGATAGGCGAGGAAGCCCTCGCGGTGCAGGTCGCGCACGAAACGGCCGACGCGCTCCTCGGCGGCCTCCTCGCCGAGCTCGGCGCGCAGGGCCGCGGCGATCTCGCCTACCGTCGCGGCGCCGTCGAGGCGCTGCCAGGTGAAGCTGCCGAGGGCGTCGAGACGGATGCGGGCGGCGGCGAGCCAGCAGGAGACGAGCTCGCCGAGGCCCTTGAGACCGCGGGCCCGGGGCGGCGGGCGGTGGAGCACCACCCGCTCTCCGGCCAGCTTCCACGGAGCGATCCGCACCGGCGCCAGCTCCAGGAGGTTGACCCGCTCGAGATCGCGCCGGCGCACGGTGCCCACGTCCCCCCGGGTCCTACTCGATCCTGGCTGCGGGCAGGGCGGCGCTCTTCATCTTGCTGAGCGGCAGCCAGACCAGCAGGTAGATCAGGACCGGGTAGATGATCAGGCTGAGCCAGAAATTCGGCGTGATGCCGGCGATCATGCGCTGGTGGATGCTCCCCAGCGAGGGGTAGAAGTCGGCGCCCAGCACCAGGAAGGCCAGGATCACCGCCATCAGCGACTCACCTGCGATGAAGCCCGACGAGAGCAGCGTGCCCATGTTCGACGCCCGGGAACGTTGCTCTTCCGGCGCCTTGCGGCGCTCGAGGTTGACGTCGAGGAGCCACTTGATGAGCCCGCCCACGAAGATCGCCGCGGTCGACTCGAAGGGCAGGTACATGCCGACGGCGATGAGCATGGGCGAGGGCGCCTCGATCAGGATGAGGCCGATCGCCAGGAACATGCCCGCCAGCACCAGGGGCCAGGCCATCTCGCCGCCGACGATGCCGTTGGCCATCAGCGCCATCAGGCCCGCCTGCGGCGCCGGCAGCTCGGCCGAGCCGATCACGTAGACCTTGTGCAGCGCCATCAGCGGCCACGCCAGCACGAAGGCGGCGGCCACCACGCCCACGATCTCGCCCACCTGCATGCGCCACGGCGTGCCGCCCAGGATGTGGCCCACCTTGAGGTCCTGCATCATGTCGCCGGCGATGCCCGCGGCGCAGCAGACCACGCCGGCGACGCCGAGCACCGCCGCCACGCCGTGGACGTCGGTCAGCCCGATCATCACCATCAGCACCGCCGAGATCAGCAGCGCCGAGAGCGTGAGGCCCGAGATCGGGTTGTTCGAGCTGCCGATCAAGGCCACCAGGTAGCCGGCCACCGCGGCGAAGAGGAAGCCGAGGACGACCATGACGATGGTCAGCAGCAGGGCGCCGCCGACCGACGCGGCAAAGTAGTTGTAGAGGAAGAACGTGGCCACGGCCATCACCGCGATGGCGAGGAAGACCTTCTTGAAGTCGAGGTCCTTGTCGGTGCGGTCGACCGTGGCGCCTTTGCCGGCGGCGCCGATGTCCGAGATGGCCTTGCCGATGCCGGCGACCAGCGACTTGCGCAGCTTGTAGAGGGTGTAGAAGGCGGCCACGATCATCGTGCCCACGGCGAGCGGCCGGATCTGGTTGGACCAGACCGACATCGCCAAGGTGATCATCGAGCCCTCGTCCTGGGGACCCGCGGCGAAGCTGGGATTGAGGAAAAGCCCCAGCGGCACCAGCAGCAGCCAGCCCATCACCGCGCCGGCGAAGAGCACCGACGAGATCCGCGTGCCCACGATGTAGCCCACCCCCATCAGCGCCGGCGACGCCGCGCACGTCGACAGCAGCATGCCGCCGGCGTACTCGATGCGCTCGTTGACGATCTGGATCGTCGAGCGGCCGAGGTTGAAGAAGGCCTGGGTGGATGCGTTCACGAAGGGAATGCCGTTGGGGTTCTTGAACAGCTCCCAGAGGCCCGCGAGGCCCATCGCCCCGAAGACGTAGGAGGCCCCCGTCTGACCGCCCTGACCCGCCTTGACGATCTCCGCGGCGGCCACGCTCTCGGGGAAGGGGAGGTCCGCCTCCACCACCAGGGTCCGCCGCAGGACCACGACGAAGAGGACGCCGAGGAGACCGCCGATCACCATGATCGCCGTGGACTCCCAGTAGCGCAGCTCCTCCCAGGCCCCGGAGATCACGAACGCCGGGATGGTGAAGATGGCCCCGGCCACCAGGGCCTCGCCCACCGAGGCGGTGGTACGGGCCATGTTCTCCTCCAGGATCGTCCCTTTGAACAGCCGCAGGGCCGCCATGGCCACCACCGCCGCCGGGAAGGTGGCCGCCACGGTGAGGCCCGCCTTCATGCCGAGATAGGCGTTGGCGGCTCCCAGGACGACGGCCATGAGCACCCCGAGGAACAGGGCCTTGAAGGTCAGCTCCGCGAGCGTGCTGGAAGCCGGGACGTAGGGCGTGAAGTTCTTGTCGGCCACGCCTTCCTCCTTGGTAAAGTGTGTCCGTAGAGACGGTCTAGCTCAGAAGTCCGCTCGATTGTAGGGACGGCGGCCGGCGGAGTCAACCGCGGCCCCTGCCCCACGGCCCCACGAATGACCGGCAAGAGGAACAGAAGCCATGACCTTCGTATCCGAGCTCGAACCCCGCCCCCTCTGGCAGCACTTCGACCACATCCTGACCATCCCCCGCGGCTCCAAGAACGAGGAGCGGATGCGCCGCTACGTCCTCGGCCGCGCCGAGCGCAAAGGCCTGGAGCACAAGGTGGACGCGGTGGGCAACGTCGTCGTCAGGAAGGGCGCGTCCGCGGGCCGCGAGGGCGCCGCGGTCACCATCCTCCAATCCCACCTCGACATGGTCAACGAGAAGAACTCGGACGTCGAGCACGACTTCGACAAGGACCCGATCAAGCCGAAGCGCGACGGCGACTACCTCAGGGCCGAAGGCACCACGCTGGGCTCGGACAACGGCATCGGCGTGGCCTCGATGCTCGCCGTCATGGAGGACGTCGACCTCGTTCACGGCCCGCTCGAGCTGCTCTTCACCATCGACGAGGAGACCGGGCTCACCGGCGCCTCCCAGCTC
>DASWIG010000741.1:0-13950 GCA_036397835.1 Thermoanaerobaculia bacterium | reverse complement strand
GGTGGCCGGCCGTCCCCAGGTACCGCAATGCCGCACGAAAAGCGGCTTGCGGCGCGCCAGCGCCAGGGGGACGGCGAGGGCGCCGACGTCGCCGGGCACCGCGGCGTGGACGGCGTCGGCGCGGCCGAGCTCGCGCCACAGCCGCGGAAGCTGCCACGGCAGCCAGCCGGCGAGCGCGAGCTTGCGCCCGATTCCGCGTCCGGGCGGCTCGGCCAGCGGACGCACGGAGAGGCGATGGCCGTCGAGGGGCCGCAGGCCGGCGGGCGGCGGCGTCGAGCGTCGCGGTAGCACGAGGGTGGTGGCGTCGAAGAGCTCCGCGAGCGCCGCCATCTGGAAGGGGAAGCCGCCGTCGGTGGCGAAACCCGTGGGCGAGCCGGCGCTCGGCCAGCAGGGCTTGTGGGAGACCACGACGAGGCGCATCGCGGTTCGATTGTAACTAGCTAGAGGGCTGCCACGCCCGCACGGGCCTGAAGACCCGTGCTATTGAGGGCAAGCCCGCTAAAGCGGACTGCGGAACTTTGCCTGCCGGTCTCGTTCTCCAAGCCCCCTTCAGGGGGCTTTCCCTTCATATCGTCATCGCGAGATCCGAAAACGGGCGCCGGAAGCCGGGCTCAGTGGGAGGCCCGGCCTCCGGCGCCACGGGGTGGACAGATTCAGACCGGCGTCAGTCTACCCCTGGGGCGCCTCACCGATCTGGTCGAGCACGTCGTCCGGCACTTCCCCAGGCTCCTCCACGGTCCGGCCGGGACGGGTGGTGGAAGGCCGCACCAGGTCAGCCAGCTCCTTCTGCCCGGTGAAGCGGCAGCAGTCCTCGAAGATCCGTACGCTGCGCAGGAAGAGCTTGTCGTACTCCCCCATGACCTGGTTCTTGACGACCCGCGCCTTGGCGGCGCGGCGCTTGGCCTCGTTGATCCGACCGTTGAGAGCCTCGACCTCCTCGGTGGCCGCGCGGATTTCGTCAGCGTATTTGCCGACGTCGACCGCTTCGGCGAAGAGCGGCGCGCCGAGCAGAGCCGGCAGTAGCTCGGCCTTGAAGCGTTCGAGGATCAGCTTGGCCCGGCGCATGATGGTGATCGAGTCGCGGGCGTCGAGGGGCTGGAGGCCGAGGCCTTCCAGGTCCGGCGACACGAACTGGCCGATCACCGTGCGGCGCAGGGCCACGATCTGGGCGCCGATCTTGCCGGTCAGTTCCCGGTACTGCTGGCGCAGGGCCGACTCCAGCGCCGCCGCGGCGTAGCCCGGCCGCGCGGGTATACCAATCAGCGGCCGAACGGCCCTCCGAACGTTCTGGGGAGGTCGAATCTGCGGCCTGGCGGCCCTCCGAAGCTTTCGGACAGCCCCGATCGGAATCCGGGTGGCCCTCCTGAGATTGCCGGGAGCCCGGATCGGAAACCGATTGGCCCTCCTCGGATTCCCAGGAGGTCGGATCGGAAGCAAGGCGACCCTCCTCGGGCTTCCAGGAGCGCCGATCGGAAACCGATTGGTGCTCTTCGGATTTCGAGGAGCACCGAACGGGAGCCGATCGGCCCTCCTCGAACTTCGAGGAGCCCCGAACAGGAGCCGATCGGCCCTCCTCGATCTTCCAGAAGGCCGGACCGGGGACCGATTGGCCTTCCTCGGATTTCCAGGAGGGCGGCTCGGAGAGCGATTGGCCTTCCTCGGATTTCCAGGAGGGCGGCTCGGAAACCGCCTCGTCCTCTCAGGAGGACGCTGCTGCCGACCTACGCTGAGACCTCGCCTTCGTGCGCCACCCCCAGGGCGACCGGGAGGCGGCGGAGAGCGAGCAGGGCGAGGTCCTGGCGCTCAAGCGGGAGCATCTGGACGAGGACCACCGGGAGGTCGCCGTCAGCCTCGACGCGCTGGGACGCCAGTGCGAGGACCGGGGCGAGCTCGAGCATGCCGAAGATGGCCAGCTAGCTCTAGCCAACCAGGCCTTCTCCTTCGGTAGGGTCGGTTCAACTTCTCCCCTCGACCAGGCTCTTGGGCGCCTTGCGCTTCCACGACTCCTCCACCAGGTCGAAGACCAGGTCCGCCTCGGCGACTCCCAAGTCGACGCGGACGCCCACGAGCTTCTTGCCCCACCAGAGCTCTTCGCAGGCCCCGGAGGGGTGTGCCACCGCCGCCCGCGTCGCGTCCTCGTCGACGAAGACGTGCAGGTGCTCTTCGTCCGGCGGCACGGTGGCGTAGATCTTGCCGCGGACGCGGAACGACGACATCTCGAAGTGGGGCTGCTCGGTCGTCTCGGGCAATGACCGGGCGAAGGCTCGAACGTCCTCCAGCTTCATTGCCCGATCTTACAGGGCTCGGTGGGAGGCCCGGCCTCCGGCGCCACGGGCCTTCGAAGTCGACCTGCTCGACGTCGGTCCAGGGCACGTACTCGGGGGGCCGGCCGACGTCGTCGAAGATCAGCATGCCGGCATTCCCCGGGCCGAGGTCGCCGGTGGCCTCGAGCCGCAGCTCCTCGCCGCTAAGGAGGGTCACGCTGGCGCGCTCTTCGCCGCCGGGGACCACGATCGAGGCGATGAGGCCGAAGGGGACGGTGTAGTCCACGCCCTGGGACGGGGCGTCGAGGGTCTCGGTGGTCTCGCTCTCGTCGAGGTCGTAGACCAGCCGCCCGGCGAGGCGGCGGCCGTCGCGGGTGGTGACGCTGCCCGTGAGCGCGCGTCCCGGCGGGAAGTCGTCGTAGGCGGGGCCGCTGCCGCCGCCCGCCGCGCTGAATTCGACGCGCTCGAAGGCGTCCCAGGAGATCAGCACCCGGCCGTAGCGCCGGTCGTCGACGTAGACCCCGCGGTTGCCGTCGCCGACTTCGCGGGAGCCGGAGAGGACGATCTCGCTGCCGTCGGAGAGCGTCACCAGGGAGCTGTCGCGCGAGCGGCGCGCGATGGAGCGGATGCCGTCGAAACGCAGGCTGAGCTCACCGTCGTCGGTGCGGCCGTCGAGCTCGTCGGAGCCGACGCACTCCTCCCGGTCCCACTGGAGGAAGCCGGTGAACTCGCCCTGCCGCGCGCGAACCGTACCGTGCAGCCGGCCGGGGGCGGCGTCGGGCCCCCCTGGGGGGGACCGGGGGGGACGACTCAGCCGGGCGGTGGGGAGGAGCTCGATGGTGTGGATCAGCCGCGAGTCGAGGTCCACGACGCCTCGCCCGCGGTCCCACACGCGCACGCCGTCGTCGAAGTCGCCGGCTTCGAGGCGGTCGAGGTCGAACACGGTCCCGCTCTTGAGAGTCACTCGCACGTCGTCGACGCCGCGCGCCTCGATGCGCGCGACGTCGCCGAAGCGCGCCATGAAATACCGGCCGAGGTCGACCTGGCGCTCCCGGCGGGCGATCTCGATCCCGAAGACCTCGAACGAGCGGCGCTCGGTGGGCAGCCGCTCGACCGGCACGTGGGCGGCCCAGGGGTTCCCGTCCTTGAAGCCGTTGAAGTAGTCGCTCCAGAACGCCTCCTCGTCGCCTCCCCAGCGCAGCCGCCCCTCGTAGACGGCGCCGACGAGGGTGGTGACGCGGCCGTAGAGGAAGCCCCTGTGGGTCTCCTCCGCGGCCGCCTCCTCCACGGCCGTCGCCGTCGGCGGGTCGATCGCGGGCGTGGTCGCTACGACGGGGGGGACGTCCCGCTCGAAGGCGCGGCGGCCGGCGGCAAGGACGACGAGGACGACGAGGACGACGAGGACGAGCACGGCGACGAACGCCCCGCCGGCGATCAGGGCTCTTTTCATGGTCGGCATGAGCACCTCCATGGATGGAGCATGACCCGTGCCTCGGTCCAGACCATGGAGGAATCGTGGCACGAGCTCGGCAAATCGTGGCACGAGCTGGGCGCAGGCTCGACGATCGGCACCGGGGAGAAGGTGCTCACGCCCCCCGACCGCTTCCTGATCACCGGCTGCGCCAGCGGCTGCGCCAGCGCGAGCTCAGTGCAGATCGGGCAGACGGATGACGCCAGCACACTCCAGGCCGGCCGCCGGTGACGCCCTACTGCTTCAGATAGCTCAGCATCTCCCTGGCGGTCGCGACCTCGGGGTCGTCCGGCGCCAGCTCGATGAAGCGCTCGAAGTGCTGCCGCGCCCCGGCGTTGTCCCCCTGCTGGACCAGGCACATGCCGAGCTGGTAGTGGGCGCGGGGATGATCCGGGACGACCGCGAGCACGGTCTCGAACTTCTCGCGGGCGCCCGCGGCGTCGCCGGAGTCGAAGAGGGCGGCGCCGGCGTTGAAGAGCTCCGCGGCCAGGGCCTCGGGGCTCCCGGAGGCGAAGGCGTCGTAGGCCTCCTTCGCCTTCGCCTCGTCGCCCAGGCCGCGATAGGCCTGCCAGCGCACCCGCAGCACCTGCGCGTCGTCGGGAGTGACGGCGAGGAAGCGCTCGGACATCTCGACGGCCCGCGCGTAGCTCTTCTCTCGCAAGTAGACGATGGCGAGGGCGGAGACGGCGGGCATGAGGTCGCCGCGCAGCTCGAGGGCGCGCTCGAAGTGGGCCTTGGCGGTCTCGGCGTCGCCCTCGCGCAGGGCGGCCACGCCGTCGTTGTAGACCACGTCCGCCGCCTCGGAGCCCTGGCCGATCTCGTCGAGCTTGGCGAAGGCCTTGGCCGCCTCCTCCTCGTTGCCGAGCCGGGTGTGGACCTCGTAGAGGATGCGGTAGGCGCGCGTGTTCTTGGGGTCGATCTCGACGGCCTGAGACGCGTGGCGGCCGGCCGCCTCGTAGTCCTTGTCGTCGAGGAAGAGCCCGGCGAGGGCCTGGTGGGCCGGAGCCAGCCGCGAGTCGAGCTCCACGGCTTCGAGGAACCGTGACTTGGCGGTGGTGAAGTCTTCGTCCATGGCGGCCTTGACGCCTTCGTTGAACTTCTTCTCGGCCGGCCTGAGCCCGGGCTCGTCCGGCACGCCCGCGCTCATCCCGCCGGCGGCCGGCGCTCCCGCTTCGCCGGGCGGCGGGGCCTCTTTCGGCGAGAGCACGATCCGGCGGGTGACGGTCTCGCCGGCGCTGGGCCAGAACTCCATCTCCTGCAGCTCGTAGCCCTCGTAGTTGATCGAGACCTTGTAGTTGGCTTCGGTGAGGTTGGCGGCGAAGATCGCCTCGCCGCGCTTGCTGGTCTTGAGCTTCTCCACGAAGTCGGGGCGGTCGGCGATGGTCACCACGAGCTCGACGCCCTGGACGGGCTCGCCGCTCGGCAGGGTGACGACGAAGTTGACGCGGGCGATGTTCTGGGCGGCGGCGGCGCCGGCCAGGATGAGCCCGAGCGCCGTCGCGGCCGCCGCCGTCCTCGGGGTCTGACGCTGTCTCATGTCGCTCTCCTCGGCGGTTCACGGGCCGTCCGTATACCGAGACCGTATCCGAGTCGGGTGGGCGGATCAACCGCGGCACCGGTTATGATCCTGGCATGGACGCGCGGACTGTAGGGCTCGGGATCGTGGTCCTCGGCGTGGCGGCGGTCGTCGTGGGGCTGGCGGTCTACCTGGGTTGGCTCTCGTGGTTCGGCCACCTGCCCGGGGACCTGCGCATCGAGCGGGAGGGTATGCGCGTCTACGTGCCGATCACGTCGATGATCGTGGCGTCGATCGTCCTGACGCTGGCGGTCAACCTGGTGCGTCGGCTGTTCTGAGCGTGGAAACGCACGTCACTCACGATCACGGTCGACGAGGATCCCCTCGTGCGGCTGCCCCGGCGCCAGCAGACGCACCGTCGCCAAACGTCCGGTCGTCTCCTGCTCGAGCAACGTATCGACTTTGTAGCCCCGGTCCTGCATGGCGAGGACGACCTTCTCGGCTTCGCGGTCGCTCTCCACCGCCACGGCAACGTCGAGGTCGCGGGTGGTCCGCGGCTCCGCGCGCGCGGAGACCGCGAGGCCGCCGATGAGCGCCCAGCGCAGGTCGAGCTCCGCGAGGTCGGCCTCGAGGCGGATCAACACTTCGTGGAGGTCGATCACCCGCCGCTTCCGAGCCGCTCGAGGGGACGCTTCACGAGATGAGCGTGTTCGTCGGCGGGACGCTTGCGCCGCCACTCACCGAGGCGGCGGCGGATCTCCGCCTCGTCGGCCTCAGGAAAGCGCCGTCGCAGGTTCTGGCGCATGATGTCGACGGCGGCGTGGCAAAGGCTGAACGTCGTTCGCATCCTGTTGAGGACGACGGGATCGTGAATCGGCTTCCGGTCGGGCTCCAGCATGAGTCCATTCTACACCCTCAGCCGCGCACCCGCCGCTCCCACCTCACGGGGTGGCGGCGCGCGATCCGCTGTACCGCTTTCGCCGGCTTTGGGCCGGACCTCCAAATCGCCTCATCCCCAGGGCATGTCGTCGGCACCTGATCGGGCTCGCAGGAGGACTGCCCGAACGCGCTCGGCAGGGACGTCGAGCATCTTCTTCCAAGCCTGATACTCGGGCGGCTGGTGCTCGCTCAGGCGCTCGAAGGCCGCCAACAACGCCGGATCGGCGAGCCGCGTGAGCAAACGGTGAGCGAAGAACTGTGCGAGGGCTTCGTGGAGAGCGCTCGGGCGGAAGGAGGGATCGCGCGACGGGGGGAGCGCGAACTCCTCCCAGCGGCGCCCGTCGAGATCCCGCCCAAGATGGCAGAGTGCGTGGACGGTCTCATGGAGGAATGCCACGTTGGCCAACGCTCGACCATCAATGCCGAGCAAACGAGCACACCCGTCGACCACCTTACGGTAGAGCTTGACCCGGGCCGAATCGGGCTCGTACAGAGCCAAGAGATTCGTCGTCGGGACGCTGACGTGGCCATCGGGCACCCGGAGCAACGCCGAAAGCGTGCGGTCGTCGGCCAGCGCTCGCTCGGCTTCGCGCGAGGCCGCCGACCAGGGGTCGCGGTCATCGCGGTCCCTTCGCGGTTCTTCGAGCCGCTGCCGTATAGCGGCCCGCCGAGCCAACTCCGGCGGGTATTCGTCCGAAAGCTCGAGCTTCAGCTCGCGCTCTTGGAAGAGGTCCGCAAACCGATAGGCGCCACGATTGGAATCGTCAGTCTCGTCGACAGAACCGAGGAGGCGCCCGACTTCCCGACGGAAGTCGCGATCCTGATCGAATGACAGTCCTATGAGGTCGCGTGCCAGCATCTCGATTCCGGCATGGCACGCCGTGTGGCCTCGCCAGTATTCCACCTTGGCTTCCACGGACAGGCGCCACCAAAGCGGTGCGTGGAGCTCACGCGTGGTCATCTCCTCAAGGGAGATCCCGCGATGTGGTCGCATCCCCTCGTCGCTGCGCACGAACGGATCTGGAGCGGTTCTCCAAAGAACGTGGACCTCGGTTTCGACGTCGCTCACCTGCGCCAAACCGTCTATGATCGCGCGTGCCAGTTCAGGCCGAAACGGCGTACCTCCGTGAAGCGTGACGAAAGAAGCGCGCTGCCACTCTCGGACTAGGTGATGAATGAATTCGGCTTCGCCCTGTTGGACGCCGGCAAGCAGCGACGGCGCTGAGCGGTCGCCGGGATCGTCCAGGCCTGAGAAGCTGACGGGCCATCGGACCCCCCAACCATTCCATTCGTCACGTTCGATGAGCGCTCGGCGGCGGCGTCCACGGGTAAAGACGCGCCGCTGGGGCCGGTTCTCTTCGTGTTCCCCAATCAGCATCACACAACGCAGCTTCGTTCGTTCCTGCCACCACTTCCAAGCATCGGACGAAGCGAGATCCTCCACGTACTCGACGGCCATCAGACCTTCCGTTCGGTCTTCCCCTGAGTACAATACGAGGTCGGCGTAGCGGAAGTCGCGTGAGCCGGGTCCGGCACCCTCGACGCGGACTCCCTCGTCGATCTGAGCGTCACGAAACGGGCGTGGCAATCGAAGGCGATGGTAGTCGTACTCTTCCGTCAACCATTTGCGGGTGTCCCGGATCGCTTCCAGCCGACGCGCAGCGGCGAAAGCCTTTGCCGGGTCGGCCTCGACGAGCTTGGCCAACAACGCGAGGTAGTCCTGGTGGAGTGGCGAACGGCTCTCGGATTCACCGCTGCCCACGTGGAGCCTTTCTGCTCGGCCAAGCTCGGCATCTGAGCGCAGGACGTAGATCCTCTCTATCACCAGAGTGGCTTCGGCCGAAGGACCCGGCTCGTTCAGGAACGCCAGTGTCTCGCGGACCGTCGATTCGTCGACCTCGGGAATCCGGCTGAGCACCGGAACCACTTCGATCGGCGCCTGGCCGGCGAGGCGAGCCGCCTGACGGAGGCTTCGCAGCACGGCGCGCGCGCCGGTCTGGCTTTCCCGGTTGGCGAGCATGAGACACACGACCTTGTCCGCGAGCACCGCAGTCGGTACGCCTGCCAGCTCCGTCACACCAGTCCGTGAGTCGAGAAGAAGGAAGTCGGCCCGCAGCTCGTCTTCGATGCGTGCTTTGAGCTCAAGGCACGCAGCGATGCCCCTGCCTTCCGGGTCCATGAAAAGATCCTGTCGCATGAGGGCAGTCAACGCCTTCCAGTACTCGCCGGTCGGCGCCGACCCTGCGGGAATGAGCTTGAGCGAACCGTCGACGCCTCGAGGCAGCGGCACGGAGACGACGTAGTCATGCAGCCTTTTCGGCGGCCCGTCCTCCACCGCGGCTGCCAGCAGGTAATCGACGGCTCCTCGCGCGGGAACGACGTCCGCCATGCGCTTTCCGGTCGGGCTGATGTTCAGCTTGTAATGGAGCCCGGGGGCCTCGAAATCGAAGTCGAGCGCGACGACACGCTTGCCGAGGAGAGCGAGATACCGGGCAGCGTTGGCCAGCAGCAAGCTGCGGCCGGTGCCGCCCTTGTAGGAGTAGAAGGTGAGTGTCTTCACGATCAACTGATCGGGAAAGGTGCCCCCTGCTGGATGAGCGCCCGCGCGAGCCGGCGAACTTCCGGCATGCCGAACCTCGCCGCAACTTTGGGAAAACGGGCAGCGGCCGACCGCTCGGCCTGCTCCGAGAGCCGTCGCAGCTCGGACCGCAACTCCGTGTCGCCGTCAGCCTCCGCCAAGTACCGTTCAGCGAGCTGCCGTGCCCGGTCCTGCTCGTTTGCAGAAAGGGCCGCTCTGACCGCCCCACGTCGTGCAACCGCCCCCTCGGGATCGGAGGCGGGAAGCACCTCCGCGACCTGCTCTTCTAGAATCGACACGTCCAGATAGGCTACGCGCGCTCCCGGGGCCTGGAGATCCTCCAAGGTCTCAGCACGCCGAATCGCTTCGGTGACCAGCGGATATAGAAGCTCTATAGTCATCGTTTCCTACGCCATCGCGACTGTGGCTCGTGGGGTTGAAAGCTCAACGACGCAGGCGGCTCGCTGGCCTGCGACGGTCGAACGGCGGACCTGCTCGAGCTTGACCCGGAGACGCTCGGAATCGCTGCCCTTGTCAATCCCACTGACCTCCAGGGCAACCAGGCAGGCGTGAGCGTCTTGCAGAAGCCAGTCCGCAGCCTCTCCGCGTTGAAGTCTTCTTCTCGCGACCCATCCTCGCGCGGTGTGGACGAGCGCCAGAGCGACTGCCTCCGCCGCATCCTCCGTGACGCGATGACGGTCAAGCTGCTCTACGCCGACAGCCGCGGAGCGAACCCAGTGTAGGGCGGCCCGTCGCGCCTCGGAGTCGATCAAGGTCGCCATTTCGACACCTGGTTGGTGCTGATGCCGCTCCAATCCGACCGCCGCTCGGTACCCGTACTCGGCAGCCGTCGAAGCCGGGAGCAGGGGATGCATGCTCTTGAGTCGCATAAGATCTAGTCTCACGAAATGATCCTAACTCGGCTGCCCTTCTGGTGTCCACGAAGAGGGAAGATTCAGCCCCCCAGCAGACGACGCACCACCGCGGCGACGGCGAGGCCCGCGTAGTTGCCCACGGCGTAGCCCAAGAGCCCCACCGCCACCGCCGGAAGCTGGAGATGCGTCCAGCCGCGGGAAACGGCGAGGGCCAGCGCCGTGGACGGCCCTCCCACCGCCGCCTGCGACGCCACCGCCGTGGTCTCGACGTCGAGGCGCAGGAGCCACGCGGCGCCGAAGGCCAGCAGGCCGTGCACCAACACCACGATGGCCGTGAAGTAGAAGACCTCGACGCCGACCTCGAGGATCTCGCCGACCCGCGAGTAGATGCCGATGACGGCGAAGAAGAGGTTCAGGGCGATGAGCCCGAGCTGCATCGTGCCGCGCAGGCGACGCACCCACGGGAGCTGCGCCAGCGCCAGCGCCAGGGTGGTGAGCCAGAGCACCGCGGGCACCGCCGGCCACACGCCTTCGAGGGCCTCGGCGGCGATCGTCACCAGCAGCCCGATCGTCAGCAGGGCCAGGAGCGAGACGGGCGCCAACGCCACTTCTTTCTGCAAGGGGTTCTCGGCGTCGACGGCGGGGCGCGCGGGCTCGGCGCGCAGGCCGCCGGAGGCCGGCCGGCCGGCGCGGCGCAGGCGGAAGGGGCCGGCGAGCCACAGCGGCAGCGCCAGGGTGGCGCCCACCCAGAGCGCGGTCATCACGTTGTCGGCGGCGGTGGCGGCCACCAGCAGCTCGTCCTCGAGGCCCACGGCGCGGCTCACCGCCACGAAGTTGACGCTGCCGCCGGAATAGGTGCCGGTCATCACTCCGGCGAGGCGCCACGCGTCGTCGGCGAAGGCGTGGCCGAGGGCCAGCGACGCGGCGAGGGCGCCGGCGGCGGTGGCGGCAAGGGCCACGGCGAAGGCCAGGAGCATGCGCGGCCCCGCCGCCTTCAGGGTCGAGAGGTCGACCGCGAAGAGCAGCCAGACGATGGCGAGCGAGGTCACCGGACCGGTGATCGCGTCGTAGGCGGGCGAGGCGAGCGGCACCAGGCCGAGGTTCGAGAGCAGGGCGCCGCCGGCGATGACCAGCAGCGAGGCGCTCGCCTGGCGCGCCCAGGCGTAGCGCCGCTCGAGCCAGAAGGCCGCTGCGGTCATGCCGGCGATCAGGGCGAGGAGGCCCAGGGGATGCTCGAGCGGCGGCGTCAAGGCGCGGTCTTCACGGCTCCGGGACCTCGCCTTCGAGGATCCGCGCCAGCTTGTGGCTGTCGATGTTGCCGCCGGAGACCACGCAGACCACCTTGCCGCCGGGCGTGAGGCCGGCGAGGGCCGCGGCCACCGCGGCGGCGCCGGCGCCCTCGGCCACCACGCGGCTGTGGGCCACGAGCAGGCCCACGGCGTCGGCCACTTCGCGCAGTCCGACCACCAGGGACCCGGCGACGAGCTGCTCCAGGAGCGGCCACATCTCGGGCAGCACGGTCTTGCCGCCGATGCCGTCGACGAAGCTGCGCCGGTGCTCGATGGCCGCCGGCGAGCCCGCGGCCAGGGCGGCGGCCAGGGGCGCCGCGGTCTCGACCTCGCAGGCGTAGACCTTGACCTCGGGCTTGAGGAAGCGCAAGGCCGAGGCGATGCCGCCGACGAGGCCGCCGCCGCCGAAGGGCGCCACCACCACGTCGACGTCCGGCAGGTCTTCGAGGATCTCGAGGGCGATGGTGCCGTTGCCGGCGATCACCGCCGGATCGCTCACCGGGTGGATGAAGAAGCCGGGGGCCGAGCCCGGGTGGTCGTGGTCTTCGAGGATCTGCCACCATTCGTCGAACGGCACCTCGAGCACCTCGGCGCCGAGGCGGTGGGCGGCCTCGACCTTGATGCGCGGCGCCCCCTCGGGCACGATGACGCGGCAGGGCACGTCGAGGCGGCGGGCGTTCCAGGCCACGCCCTGGGCCATGTTGCCGGCGCTCGCCGTGTAGACGCCTCGCCCGAGCTGCTCGGGCGAGGCCAGGCCCATGGCGTTGCTGGCGCCCCGCACCTTGAAGGAGCCGATGGGCTGCAGGTTCTCGAGCTTGAGATAGACCTCGGCCGGGGCGTCGCTCAGATCCAGGCGCAGCAGCGGCGTCCGGATCGCGGCCCCGGCGATGCGGTTGCGCGCGGCGCGGATCGCGGCAAGCGGTATCGATCGCACGATTCTGGTCATAATGTCTCCCTTCCTCGAAGGCATCCTACCGAATCACCGCGCCGGCCCGAAACGCCGTCCGCGCCATTCGAGCGCCGGCAGGCCCAACAGCTTGCGGGCCCACTCCACCTCCTCGGCCGTGACCGATTCCGGGTCGGTGACGGCCCGCGAGTCGAGCGCGAAGAGCCGGTCGAGCTCGGTGCGGGTGATCGCTTCGTGGAGGACCTCGCCGTTGGGCCCCAGGAGCAGCCCGAGCTCCTCGTTGTCGATCTTGTCCTTGTGCCGCCACGCCAGCCAGTCGCGGCCGCTGCGCAGCATCTCCACCAAGTTCTCCTCGCGGATGATCAGGTCGAGCTCGGTCTCCGAGATCAGCCCGGCGCCCGCCAGCTTGCCGAGGGCGAGGGCGGCGCGCGAGGCGCGCTCGGCGTCGCGGCGCCGGCCGCGGCGGCCGCGCAGGCCCTTGACGACCTTCTTGATCTGCCGCCGCTTGGCGCGCTCGAAGGCGTCCACCCGGCGGCGGCCGCGCCGCCACAGCTCCTCCGGCGTCAGGTCGAAGGCGCGCGCCAGCGGCGCCGCCAGGTCGATCACCCCGTTGAGGTGCTTGCGCCCCCTCATGGCCTCGAAGGGGCTGTAGCGGCCCACCAGCAGGTCCGCGAGAAGCTTCTCCTCGAGCTCCGCCCGGGCGGCGAGGTCGGCGCGCGTCCAGCCCCGCTCGCGCATCAGCTCGCGCACCGCCGCCACCAGCTCCGGCACCACCATGAACCGCGGATCGGGCTCCTTGTCCTCCGGCAGCTCGGGCATGTCGGCGAGGATCGCCGCCATGCCGATCAGCTCGCTGAAGACGCCCGCGGCCTCGTAGTCGGCCGCCACGCGGCCGCGCAGGACCGCCTCGCGGACGTCGTCCTCCAGCTTCGCGCGCCCGCCCGGCTCGTGGGCCGTGCGCAGCGCCGCGGCGGGGATCCTGATCCCGAGCAGCGTCTTGTCGCCGCCCGTGCTCACCTCGATCCCGTGATGGCGGACCCTGGCCACCACCCGCCGGGCCCGCCACATGGCCGCCGCGCTCGACTCGGAACCCCGCCGGCCGCGCCCCTTGCCGCGGCGCCCGGATCTCCCCCGGCTCGTCGTCCCGCGGCTCATCGCCCGGCGGACACCTTGAGGCAGATCAGGCGGCCGTCCTCGAAACAGTCCGCCAGCGGTGACGGGTCGACGAATCCCACGGCGACGCCGCCGTCGGGATCCGCGGCGGTGCCGGCGACGGCGGCGATCACCACCAGGGAGCCGTCGGGCAGCGCCGCCACCCGCGTGCGGCCGAAGACCGGCGCCGCGCCGCTGAAGGCGAGGAAGACCGCGGGCGTGACCGCGACCTCGCCCTCGACGAAGGCGAGGCCGGGCGCCAGGCGCTGCGCCGCCAGGGAGTTGCGCGCCGCGTCGAGCCAGGCGACGGCGACCAGGCCGCTGGCTTCGACGGCGGCGGCGGGCCAGAGCTGATCGCCGGCGATGACGGAGTTGACCTGAAGCTCCGGCCGGCCGGCGTCCTCGGGGTCGAGGCGGCCGAAGATGCCGGCGCCGGTGGCGTCGCCGAAGCTCTCCCAGAAGGCGAACGGCCGGCCGCCGGCCGCCGCCACCGTGGGATTGGCCTGCATCCCGCCCGTGAAGCGGCTGGCGGCGACGTCGGCGACGAGGGCGCCGGCGGCGTCGAAGCGGGCCAGGCGGATCTCGTCGTCGCTGCCTGTGACCTCAGTGTAGACGACGGCCACCGAGCCGTCGGCGAGTACCGCCACCGCCGGCTCCGTTCTCAGCGGCAGCGCCGGGCCGCCGGCAGCCACCACGAAGGGATCCCCGGCCGCGCCGCCGGCCTCGAAGAGTCGCCCGTTGAGCCCGCCTTCCTGCTCCCAGACGACGGCGAAGCCGCCGCCCGGGCGCGCGGCCAGGGCCGGGCGCGCCACCGCGCAGGCGCCGGCCGGGAGATCGCAGCCCGGATCGGTGGCGGCGATCGGGAAGACGGCGCCGGCCGGACCGGCGGCGTCGACGAGCCGGCCGAGGAGCGCGTTGGGCGCGTCGCGGCCGGCCACGAAGGCCACCGCGAAGCCGCC
>DASWIG010000740.1:0-2215 GCA_036397835.1 Thermoanaerobaculia bacterium | reverse complement strand
ATCGCGATTTCCGGCAAGGAGGAGCCCGGTCTCGAAGACCGGCTCGTCGGCCACCTCGGCAAGGAGATCCTCAAACCTCATGCAGGCATCTTGCCAGAGATGGCAAATTGTTGCAATGAATAGCCCTCAGACTCGGATCCTCTCGGGCTAAGATGTCCTGCCACGCAGGTCCTTCTCGAGGTCGAGCTCGCGGCGGCACTTGGAGATCAGGGTGCGCAGCGACGTGAGACTGCGCTCGTTCTCGAAAAGGGCCGGAGGGCCGCCCGGCTTCACGCCGCGTGCAAGAGCGGCCCTCCGGCTGTCTATACTTTACTAGCGTATCCTATCCTGGCAAGGTTACGCTGTCGCGTCCTCCTCCCCTGGGATCGCCTCGGGGCCCTCCTCCTCGGGGAGAGGAGGAGGCGCTTCTTCCTCCTCCTCGGCCCGTCGGCCCGGCTGCCGCTCGGACGGCCGCACCTTCGCCGCGAGCTCCCGCATCCCGGCGAGGCGACAATCGGCCTCGAAGGACCGCGCCGTGTACACGAAGAGCTCTCCGTGCTCGGCCTTGATCCGGTCCCTCTCGATCCTCGCCCTTTCGAGATCGCGCTGAGCCGCGCGGATCAGCTTGACCGTCGTCTGCAGCTCGCCGGTGGTCGCGATGACCGCAGCCGCGGCCTGGCGAGGATCGAACGGGTCGTCCTCGTCGGCCTTGGCCCCCAGCATCGCGTCCAGGTCGTCACGCCCGAACCTCTCGTCGATCGTGCCGCCCTGGCGCAGCAGCACTTTCGACACGCGCAGCCTCGGGCTTTGCAGGCCCAGCCCGTCCATGTTGGGAGCCAGGTAGTGCCCCTGGATCTTGCGGCGCAGGCGGACGATCTCGTTGGCCAGAGCCGGCGTCAGGTCATCGCGCTGTAAGCGCAGCACCGTCAACGTGGAGTTGACGGCATAGACCTGCAGGTCGGCTTCGACCAACTGGTTGAAGGATGCTCCCAGCCTGCGGCCGCGGGCGGTGGTGGAGGCGAGGAACGCGGGCTCCTCGTCTCCGTCTTCGCGGTGCGGAGATACGAGTTGGGTGAGGATCTCTGCCACCTCCGGGCCCTGCCGCACCAGAGCCGTGAGGAGAAAGTCGCACGAGACCCCGAGATCGGTTACCTCCGTAGAGGTCTTGGAAGCCATGACGGCTACCTCCTTTCTGTGTGCCCGGTCGAGCCGGGCGGGTTGGGTTTTGCCGGAGCAGCTTCGCGACGCCATGTCACGGGCCGCTCCGACGTCGACAAGAGAGTACGCGGAGACGATTGCGGATGGGGGAACTATCTCGAATTTGCAAAGACCTACCGCTCGGTCGAAAAAGTAATACCGCGCTCGCCCAGATGCGTCGTGCCGCCTCCAAGATGGGCGTAAAGTACGGCAGAGCAGTAAGATAGGCGGACGAGACGTGAAGCCGATGACGCTTGAGGAACTCTCTAGAGAGACGCTTGGACCTTCGACGCCGACGGCAAGCTCTTCCGCCTCGCCGCCTGAGGCCCAGCGCATCCGCAACGCCCACCTCTTCGACCCCTACCTCGCCGTAGCCACCTCGCTCGTCAAGCCCCTGCCGCACCAGATCACCGCGGTCTACGGCGAGCTGCTGCCGCGCCACCACCCTGCGCTTCCTCTCGTCGACGACCCCGGCGCGGCAAGACCGTGATGGCCGAGCTGCTCGCCCGCGGCGACCTCGAACGCTGTCGTCTGCCCCGGCAGCCTCGCCGACCAGTGGCAGGACGAGCTCTACGACCAGTTCCACCTCGAGTTCGACGTCCTCACCCGCCACGGCGCGCGACCGCGCCGCCCCAGGCTGATGGCAGAGCAGATCGAGGACCGTCTTGGTGGAGCTCTTGCGCCAGCGCCGCGAGCGCGGCGTGTTCGCGGGCGTCCACGTGGCGCCGGCGTCGACGGGGACGTGCCGGACGAGCAGGCGCTCCGCCTGGTGATCCTGAGACCGGCGGCCGAGTGGGTGCCTAAACACGGCCCGGTGACGTTGCCGGCGCTGGGGATCGGCGGCAAGGCGGGCCAGTTCGGCGACGAGGTGCGCCAGCACCTCGGCACCTCGCCAAGCTCTAGTGTACAGTCCCTCAAATGAGTTGCTAATGAGGCGCTGAGGGTGTAGACTGCCGGCATAGACTTCCCAAGGAGGAGGCTTATGCCTGCGATTCGAAGGATCGAGCTCTCGAAGGCCCAGCGGAAGGAGCTGATGAGG
>DASWIG010000739.1:0-3550 GCA_036397835.1 Thermoanaerobaculia bacterium | reverse complement strand
GGAATCGACCCCGGCGGCGACGAAGGCGGTCGATCTCATGCGGGCAAGGGACACCTCTCCCATGGACGCTGACCGGCAGCGTCCCGATCTGGCCATCTATGTGGGGGTGAGTCAGCATCCTGCCGGCGACGGCCGGGCCAGCCGGAGGCTCAACGGACCGTGGGCCGTCACGTGGGATGGTCCGGTGACCCGGACCTCATCCTCCCTCCAACCTCCACGAGCGGGACCGGTCCCCGACCGACCACCCGTCTGACGTCGTCGAACTCCTCGATCTCGAGAGGCCGCGTCGGCGGCGCCGGCGGCCGTGGCGGCGCCGGCATGCCCAGGAACGGCAACTGCGGACGGTAGCTGCCCTCCGGGAACCGATCGAGGGCGTCCATCTCCCCGGCCTGCAGAGCGTCCGCGGCGGAGCGGTACTCCTCAATGTACGCCTTGAGCTCACCCCACAGCTCTGGCCAAGAAACGTCTGTCATCGTACCTTTGAGGTACTCCACGGCGACGACGCCGGGAGCGTCCACCTGCGGACCTTCCCGGCAGTCGAGGCGCCGGCGGCCGATCCCGGATGGGAGCGGGTGCTGGCGACGCGGGAAGCGGCGCGCAAGGCCCTGGAGGACGCCAAGGCCGAAGGCATCGAGAACCGTCTCGACGCCGGCGTCGCACTGCCGGACGCCGACGGCACCCTGGCGCGCTTCGCCGCCGATCTGGACGACGTCATCGGCGTCTCGCGGGTGCGCCTCGATCGGGACGGCGCGGGCGTTGAGGTGATCGACCTGCGCGGCGAGCCGCGCTGCGAGCGTTCGTGGAAGCGCGACGCGACCGTGCGTCTGCGCGGCGCCGATGCTCGGCTCCAACGATTGGGTAGCGGGTGCCGGAGGCGTGGGTGGAGTACGGATCATGATAGAGTCCGGCCATTGCACAGGAGCTTTCGAAATGAGCCCGGCCGTTCAGCATCTCATCGAGAAGTTCGACCATCTGCCAGAGACGGACAAGTGGAGTGCGGCGAGCGAGATCCTCCGTCGATCGGTGGAGTTCGATCTACCACCCCTCGCAGATCAGGACTTCGTCGCGGCTGCTGAGATGGTGTTTCTCGAGCTCGATCGCGAGGAGGAGCGCGCCGGTTGAAGGATCCTCGTCGCGGCGAGGTCTGGCTCGTCGATCTCGGCCTCGCTGCCAAGGTGAGGCCAGGTCTCATCCTCAGTGTTCCAGTCGAGGACGAGGATCGGGTCTTGGTCACTCTCGTCTCGCGTACGACGAGCGTCCGGCGCTCGCGGTTCGAGGTCGCGATCGATGCTCGTTTCTTGAAGCCCGGCGCCTTTGACGCCCAGAGCCTGGTGACGATTCCGCACGTCCAGTTGATCCGAAGACTGGGCAAGCTCTCTCAGGACCAGCTCGCCCAAGTGGAATCTGTCGTCAAGAAGTGGCTTGGGTTCGCGCCTGAATGAGATGATCCACCGCGACGCTCTCCTCGCCGACTTCACGACCTCGTGGACGAAGAGCGCGCGAGCTCGGCACCACCGTCGAGGCGGGGCGCGGACGCGGCGTTTCCGTTGACGACAGCCGCTCCTCCCTCACCTCCGGCGACGCTGCCGCCAGCTCGCGGACGATGTCGTAGAAGCACTCCAGCTCGCCGCCGCAGCCCGCCAGCAAGCCGCTCGAATCCCGGCACGTATTCGTGGTACGCACCCACCGACACCAGGTGGGCGTTGTTGAGGTCTCGCTCGAACCAGCCGTCGTAGTCGCGGGCGCCGCCCCACGACGCGCGCAGCTCCCGATAAGCCTCTTTCAGCTCGGCGAAGATTTCTTCCTTGCGCCGACGCTTCTCCTCGGCCGGCACGTCCACGTCGTAAGCGGCCTGGAGGCGGTCGCGGTAGGCGAGCACGAGCTCGGCGAACTGTTCTTCCCGGCGCATGCCGGCGAGGTAGGCGTCCATCGCCGCTTCGTCCTGACCTGTGGCCGCCAGCCAGCGGCGGACGCCCGCGATCTCGACCGCGGTGGCGAACGACTCGTTGAAGCGGGTGTTGCGCCAGCTCGTGGAAGACGAGCGCCGCGAGGTCCACCTCGGGATAGTCGACGACGGTCGAGAGCACCGGGTCGCGAAACCAGCCCAGGGTCGAGTAGGCGGCCGCTCCCCCCACCGCCACGTCGAAACCCCGGCGGGCGAGGCGCTCGGCGAAGCGCTCGGCGCGCCGGCGCGAGAAGTAGCCCCGGTACGAGACGCAGCCGGCGATCGGGAAGCACCAGGTGAGCGGCCGGGTCGACAGCTCGGGCGCCGCGGTGACGTTCCACACCACGGCTCGCCGGCGCGAGCCGTCCGGCGCCGGGGGCAGCTCCACGTAGGTGCGGTAGCTGCCGTTGTCGGGCAGGCCGATCTCGCCGGCGGCGAAGTCGACGAGACGCGCCACGGTACGCAGCTTCGCGCGCAGCTCGTCCGGCGTCGCGGGATCGGCCACCAGCTTGCCGACGTCGCGCCGTTTGACGAGGATCCGGGTCTGGCCCCAGATCGCCTGGCCGTAGTAGCCCAGCGTCGAGCAGCTCGCCATCGCCAGCAGGCCGACGAGTAGAATCAGGGCCCAACTAAGACGCCGCAGCGCTCGTCGGGGCGTTGGACGTCTTGCTCTCGAGGACATGGCGGCCTCCCGGCCGTGTCCATCTTAACCGCGTATACAATTGGCCGGTCCCGCCCCCCGTAGAGGGTAGATGCCCAACACCTTCGTCGCTTTCACGCGTCTCGCCGTCCTGGCGCTTCTCGCCCTCGCGGTCCTCGGCCAGGGCGCGGCGGCGCCGCCGCGCAAGCCCACCGTCGAGGACCTGGAGCGCCTCCTGGAGCGCTTCCCCCCGGAGCCCAATCCCTTCGTGAGCCTGCTGCCGCTCGAAGCACGACCGGACTGGCAGGCATGGCGCGCCCGGCTGCGTTTCGAGGGCGAGCGCCGGCGCCTGGGCCAGGGTCTGGGGCCGCCGCCGATCGTGGTGACCGGCGACGAGCCGGACGCCGTCATCGGGCTCGACGACCTGCCGCGCTTCGCCCAGGAGATCCCGGGCCTGGGCACCCGCGCGGGCGAGAATCCGCGGGCCACCGTCGCCGGCCACCTGCTGCCCGTGCCCGCGGCGCTCGGCGCCGCCGTCGAGCCCGACGGTGCCATTCCCCTGGCACACGCGGTCACCCTCGCCGGCGGCGAAGCGGTCGCCGTCGACGCGGCGATCGGCGACGGCGAGCACGGAAACGCCGGGATCCGGCCCACCGGCGACTTCGACTTCTACCGCCTCGAGGCCGTGGCCGGCCAGAGGATCGAGGTCCTGGTGAGCACCCCGGTCCCCCTCGGCGACCTCGACCCCGTCGCCGCGCTCTACGACGCCGCCGGCCGGCTGCTGGCGGTGAACGACGAGATCGTGCTCCAGGGCGGGCCGCTTTGACCTGGCGGGCGTCTACGCCGCCGACGCGACCCTCGAGCGCGCCCTCGAGACCGGCGAGGTCCGCGTCGCCCTGGTGATCCCGCAGGGCTTCGGAGGGGACGTCGCGTCCGGCGACGCCACCGCCGTCCAGCTCCTGCTC
>DASWIG010000738.1:0-2570 GCA_036397835.1 Thermoanaerobaculia bacterium | reverse complement strand
CGCGAAGCGATCCTGGTCGTCCCGCTGGGCGCCCAGCAGTGCGATGCGACTGCCATGAACGTCAAGATCGATGATGGTGGCGAAGGGTTGAACCGCCTCGAGCCCGTTCTTCGTTCGTGGTTTCCAACCGTAGGCGTAGACAGGGGCTGCCACGGCGAAGTAGTCCTTCGAAGCACCCAGAATCTTAGGCAGCCACACCCCATTGCGGGCATTGCTTCGTGGCTCGATGAGCTCCGCGACCGCCGGACCCCTCAACGTGAGGCGATGAACGCCGATCCGCTGGGCCGCCACGAAGACGCTTTCCGCGTCGGCCCAACGCACGTCAGCGACCCATTCGAGCGCGGATGGGAGAGGCTGCCTGTCGGAGACGGTCAGACAAGGCTCGGCTCCAGCAACGTTCGACAGAAGGCAGAACGAAAGCGCCAGGCAACCGTCGACTGTTCTTCTCGTCATAGATCCCGTTGATCTGGGAAGTAACAGAACTCCGATCCTCCTCCTGTGTCCTCCACACAAAAGCTGCTGCCATCGCAGGCGCCGTACTCGCTACAACCTCCACCCGTACCATGGCAGACCGGATAACCGTCGATAGTGCCAGCGTGCGAGTTGTTGTAGCTGTAGTGGTACGAACAGGACGACTCGGCTGGCGGGGTGCTGATGACTGCCGCTCCGAGAATGACCAGATAGACTCCGAGACACGAAATCCTCTTCCACATCGTCAGATCCTCTGTGAGACTGCGGTCCAGGGACTCAGGGACGGCTTCATCGTACGCATCCCACAGGCCGTTGTCAAGAGCCTCGATCACGGCTCGTAGCGTAGGCGGATGAGCTCCGGGTGCGCCGGCGGATGGGGCGTCTTCTGGATGTAGCCCTTATAGAGGAGGAGCAGCACGACCTCGCCGTCGCGCACGTCGCCGCGCAGGTGGGCGAGCTCGGAATCTACCGTGAGGGGCACGTCGCACGCGTCGACGGCGCCGCCCGAGCGCAGACGCTTGAGCTGCCAGCTCGTCTTGCCGCGAGCTCTGCTTTTTGCCTCAATGAGCTCCGCGACCGCCGGATCCCTCAACGTGAGGCGATGAACGCCGATCCGCTGGGCCGCCACGAAGACGCTTTCCGCGTCGGCCCAACGTACGTCAGCCACCCACTCGAGCGCAGATGGGAGGGGCTGTCTGTAGGAGATCGTGAGACATGGCTCAGCCTGGGTGACTCCTGTGACCAGCGAGACGACGACTCCGGCAAGGCAACTGGATGCGGTTCCTGTCCTCATGGGGAAATCTCCATCCGGACCGTAACACGAACCCAGGCGCGTATAATGCCCGCGATGTCGCTGCGCAAGCTCGCGTGCCGCGTCGGGGACGATGAACGCGACCGCCGACTCGACCAGTTCCTCGCCGGCGCCCTGCCGCTCCAGGGCGAGCGGCTCTCTCGGCGCCAGGTGCGCCGCCTGATCGACGCCGGCGCGGTCTGGGTCGACGGCCGGCGGGTGCGGGTGGCGTCGAAGCGGGTGCGGCCGGCGGCGCGCGTCGAGGTGTGGGTCGGCGACACGCCGGTCGGCCCCGCGCCCGAGGCGGCGGCGGCGATCGGCGGCGAGCACGTGCTCTTCGAGGACGACTTCCTGATCGCCGTCGACAAGCCGGCGGGGATGCCGGCCCAGGCCACCGTCGCCGACGCCGTCCACGACCTCTACCACCTGCTGCGGCGCTTCCTCGCCGAGCGCGACGGCGGCGCGCCCTACCTCGCCCTCCACCACCGCCTGGACCGCGGCACCTCCGGGGTGATGCTCTTCGCCAGGCGCCGCGAGGTCAACCGGGCGCTGGCCCAGGCGTTCTCCCAGCAGCGGGTGCGCAAGGTCTACCATGCCCTGGTGGCGATCACCGCGCCGCAGCCGCCGCCGGGGGCGTGGACGGTGAGGGACCTCCTGAGCCCGCTGCGCGACTTCGCCGACGGGCCGCGGCGGGTGGTGCGCGTCGCGGCGGGCGGGCGTCCCGCCGAGACCGAGATCCGGCCGCTGCAGTGGTTCCCCGGCGCCGCGTGGGTGGAGGCGGTGCCGAAGACCGGGCGCACCCACCAGGTCCGCGTCCACCTGGCGGACTCGGGCCTGCCGGTCCTCGGCGACGCGATCTACGGCCGCGACGCGGTGCCGAAGATCCCCGCGCCGCGGCTGATGCTGCACGCCCTGAGCCTCACCCTGGAGCACCCGTCGACGGGCGAGGCCCTCGTCCTCGAGAGCCCGCTGCCGGACGACTTCCGCGCGGAGGTTCGCCTGCTCGAGTGTGCGCCGCCGCCCGGCCTTTGCTAACATCCGCGCTCTTGCCGGAGCCCAGGCCTCGGCGGACGACGCCCGTCCGCTCGAGCTCGACAAGGAGACGCGCCGGCGTCTGAAGGCGCTCGGCTACCTGAAATAGACCGGCAGGAGGACAGGGACATGAGGCTCATGCACCCGCAACGCGCACGCCCCCTGCTGCTGCGCGGCAAGGTGGTGCGCGACGACGGCACCGCTCCCGACCGCTACGTGCTGGTGCGCGACGGGCGCATCGCGTCGATCAGCCGCCGGCGTCCGCCGCGCAGCGGCG
>DASWIG010000737.1:0-3623 GCA_036397835.1 Thermoanaerobaculia bacterium | reverse complement strand
CTCTACCTCCAGATCGTCTTCGCCACCCTCTGGGGGTTGCTGGTGCTCGCCGAGCGTCCCGACGCCTGGACGCTCGGCGGCTCGGTCCTGGTGCTGGGCGGCACCCTGGTGGCGGCGCGGCGGCCGCGGCTGCCGGCTTAGGACCGCGTTGCGAACGGATTCGCGGATTCTCACCTCGCCTCAGGGCTCACCGCCATCTCCACGGTCAGCTTGGCGATGAGCTCCTGGACCGAGGCGGCGCTCGTCTCGAGCGCCAGGCGCTCGTCGGCGGTGAGGTCGATCTCGATGATCTTCTCCAGACCCGCGCGTCCGAGCTGGACCGGCACGCCCACGTAGGTGTCGCGGATGCCGTATTCGCCCTCGAGGAAGGCGGCGCACGGCAGGATCTTGTGCTTGTCCTTCAAGATCGCGTCCACCATCTCGGTGACCGCCAGCCCCGGAGCGTAGTAGGCCGAGCCGGTCTTGAGCAGCGCCACGATCTCGCCGCCGCCGTTGCGGGTGCGCTCGATGATGGCGTCGACGCGTTCCTTGGGCAGCAGCTCGGTGATCGGAATTCCGGAGACGGTCGAGTAGCGGGCCAGCGGCACCATACTGTCGCCGTGGCCGCCGAGCACGAAGGCGTGGGTGTTCTCCACCGACACGCCGAGCTCCATGGCGATGAACGAGCGCATGCGGGCCGAGTCGAGGATGCCCGCCATGCCGATCACGCGTTGGCGCGGAAAGCCGGAGACCCGCCGCGCCACCTCGCACATGGCGTCCAGAGGATTGGTGACCATGATGACGATGGCCTCGGGCGAGAGCTCGGCGGCGCGGCCGATGCACTCCTCGACGATCGCCATGTTCTTGAACAGCAGGTCGTCGCGGCTCATGCCGGGCTTGCGCGGCAGGCCGGCGGTCATGACGATGACGTCGGACTTCGCGGTCTCCGCGTAGACCTGGGTGCCGCGGATGTCGACGTCGAATCCGAAGATGGGCGAGGCTTCGAAGCTGTCGAGGGCCTTGCCTTGCGGCAGACCCTCCACCACGTCGAGCAGCACCACGTCGCCCAGCTCCTGGCGGGCGCAGTTGAAGGCGACCGTTTCGCCCACGTGACCAGCGCCGATCACGGTGATCTTGTTTCTCATGGCGTTCTCCTTGTTCGTGAAGGGATCATCCCTTTGCACTCTCGACGAGTCGACGGCGCCGCGCAACACCCAGGGCGGGGGGAGGCCGGCGTAGCGAAGAGATAGGGGGCGTCTGCCCGGTAGGGGAGGTAGGTCCCCGGACGTGGGGACGCCGGCGCTCCGCGAGCGCCGGCGTCCCAAGTCCCAAGGGCCGGTGACGCCGAGCGCTCCCGTGGTTGGGCCGCCGCCATCCGGGCTGAGCTCGGAGCTACGCCGCCTCGTGAGCCTTCTTGTAGGCTCGCAGGATGGCATTGATGCGATCCTGGTACCGGCCACCCTGAGACCTCCCGGCGTTCTTCTCCTGCTGCGCGGCCATCGTCGTGGCCGTGGACGGCCCAGCTCCGAGCGCAAGGCCAAGTGCGCTCCGCGGGAATGACGCAGGACGACCCGATCGTCGTCAGCGTCTTGTACGGGTTCTGGCGCTTGACCTTGCCACCCGTGATCCCGCGAAGCGGGATTCGCCCAACTCATGGCAGGTTCGACCCAAGCCGTCTCGGTGAAGCCGAGGGTCACGGCTCGATGAGCTCCCCAGGAATCGGCCGCTCCGGCGGACGCAGTGTCTTGACCCGCGCCTCATCGACGAATCCGCGCGAATCCGCGGCTTCCGCCCCCCTGGTATCGGCAGATCCGTCCGGATCCGCGCCTTCGGACCCGCTCGAATCGGCAGATTCGTCCCGATCTGGCGCTTCGACCCCACTCCTGTCGACGATTCCGCGCGGATTCGTGGCTGTATTCCCCCTCCCATCGACGATTCCGTCCCGATCCAGCGCTTCGCCCCCCATCTCGTCGACGATTCCGACCGGAGGCACCGTTCGTCCCTCCCTCCCATCGACGATTCCGTCCACTTCGGCCGTCCTCATCGTCCTCGGGTCATTCGACGAATCCCGTTCGTCCTGAAAACCCGCGGAGCCGCAGACCCGCGTCCCGCCTCGCTCCGGCCGCTTCGACGGCCGAGGGTCGCCAAGAAATCATTCGACGAATCCCGTTCGTCGTCCCCGCGCGACCTCGAGATCCCTACACTTTGCCACGAGCTCGGACGACGGCGACGCCGGCAGCCGGGCTCGAAAGGCGGCTTCGGGCGTGCCGGGTGCCGCCGGAAACCTGAAACCGTCCGGCCTCACGGCCGGACACCCGAGAAAGGAGGAAGGCTCATGGCAAGCCAAACCTCGGAAGAGGCGCTGCAACGCGTGGACAAGTCCGAGTTCGTGGTCATGTCGACGCGGACTCAGAACGCCAACGTCAGCGGCGCTCTCAGCAGCCTCTTCGGCGGCGTGCCGCCGCAAGAGGGCCAGCCGGCGCTCGTGACCGACTGGCAAGGGGTCCAGGAGTCCCACGCGGCTCTCCTGGTCCACTGGACGGGCGAGGTGCGCAGGGTCGACGAGGCCCATCGCGTCAACCTCGTGAAGACCTCGCAACTGCGCCGGAAGCGGAAGGAGACCGTCAAGGGTCTCAAGCAGCAGCACCGCGACCTGAGGAAGTCCTTCACCGGCACCTACGGTCCGGAGGCGTTGCCGCTCGTCGGCCTCGACGCGCAGCCCGCGCTGCGTTTCGTGGCGGTCCGCGAGCAGTTGCGGGAGGTGGTCACGCGGATGCGGAACCCGGAGCTGGCGTTGCAACTGCCGACGCCCCGGGCGGGACAGCAACCGCTCGACCTCGTTCGGCTCGCGGACGCGCTGGAGACTCACATCCTGGCGTTCGAGGCGCTGGACGAGGAGATTCGGAGGATGCGCAAGGTCGTGGACGAGTCGCTCGCTGAGAAGCGCAGGGTCCTCAAGGCGCACCGCCGCATCTACGTGAACGTGGTCGGCATCCAGGAGCGGTACTACCGCCTGGTGGGTCTCGACGACCTCGCCGACCGCATCCGCTCGGCCGATCCGCCGCGGCGCTCGGAGCCGCAGACGGAGACGCCGGACGAGACGCCGCCGCCGTCCCCGCCCACTTCCTCGACCGCGTAGAGGAAGCGCCGCCGTCGCCGGGCTCCGGGCGGCCGCCGCACGGAGCCCTACACCCTCAACCTGTCCCGCCTCCGCCCGGGGGCGGGACTTTCCCTTTTCCCGAGGAAGCTTCAGGATCCGTAGACGCAGGCAGAACGTCCCTTGTGCTCGGTAGCATATCTCCGCTAGGCTGCCTGGAACGGGAGAACCGTCATGGACAAGACGCGCAAGCAGCTCCTCACGCGCGCGGAGAAGGACCCGCGGCTGGCGCTCGAGAACGGGTGGTACCAGGACCCGGAGCTGTGCGCCGCGTTCTTCGACCGCTGCGAGGACCGGGCGCTGTTGGCGACGCCGTCGGAGTCGGAGCTGGCGGCGGTGCTGGACCTGGCGCTCAAGGCCGGGGAGATGGCCGCGACCAACGGCGATCCGTGCCTGAAGAACCGCGCCGCCGGGGTGCTCGTCCACGCCCACGTCGCCCGCGGCGACCTGTTCTGGGCCGGCAAGGTCCTCTACGAGAGCCGCGACG